>JBDTMC010000347.1:0-8523 GCA_039934475.1 Bryobacteraceae bacterium
GTCAGGGTCATGATCGGCGACGGCTATTCGGGCTGGCCCGGCGAAGCGCCTTTCGACAGGATCATACTCACCGCCGCGCCAATCGAAATCCCGCGCGCGCTGCTCGATCAACTAAAACCGGGAGGCAGGTTGGTGGCACCGGTCGGCGGTCAGGATCAGTTTCTCTACGCTGTGGAGAAGCGGCCCGGCGGAACAGTGCGACGAACGATCAGCATTCCGGTCCGCTTTGTGCCGATGACGAGTCGTCCGAATCCATAGAGCCCCTATTATGGAGCTATGGTGGTGCAGATTTTCGGGGTGAAGAGTTCTCAGGCGAGCCGGGCAGCGGAACGATTTTTCAAAGAGCGGCGGGTGACCATTCAGATGGTGGACTTGAATCAGAAGGCGATGGCGCCCGGGGAGATCAAGCGCTTTGTGGATAAGTTTGGGCTGGCGAAGCTGCTGGATACGGAGGGCAAGGCGTATGTGGACGCAGGCCTGAAGTATATGAAGGTGAGCGATGCCGAATTATTGGGGCGGATTGAGCGCGAGCCAAAATTGATGATGCTCCCTTTGGTGCGTGGCGGGAAACGGTTGAGCGTGGGGCAGGATGAAGCGGGCTGGAAGGCGATGTTGGAAGAGGATGGCCCTTGAAGTGCCAGCAAGAAGCACTATGCCAGAGAGTAAACCTGTTCCGGAAGTGCAAGATGTTCCGGAGACCAAAAGCCCTAAAGGCCCGAACAATCCAAAGGAGATTAATCCAAAGCTTGCCTCGGACATTCACTACTGGGCGGGCGAACTTCACGTGACGGGCCAGCAGTTACATGAGGCTATCCGTGTTCATGGCACTCATGTATCGAAGATTCGCGAGGCGCTCAAGCATCACAATCGCTGAAGGAACTCGTGGGAAGTCAGTACTGAGTCGCATCAGAAGATAACGTCTTCACGCGGGGATGGATGCGAGCGGATGTCTGGACCTCGGCGTGCTGAGGTCAGATCGGCCTCGCGAGGCACTAAGGAATCGGCGAGATGTTTCAGGTGGGGCAAAGCACGGAACTCCCACTGTCTGTTTCAAAAACAAGCAGGGTGGCGATGAACACCGACCGTCGCTGGGCCCGTCTTTCCCGGTGTGCGTTGCTATTACTTGCGATACCCGCAATCGCGCAGATCACCGACGAATATTATGTAAAGGCCGCCTTTCTCTATAACTTCGCCCGATTTGTCGAGTGGCCACCAGGCACATTCCACAAGCCCGAAGATCGTTTCGCCATTTGCGTGCTTGGGGAGGATCCGTTCGGCCGGGCGTTGGAAGATACGATTGCCGGAAAGACGCTAGAAGGCCGACTGTTCCGCGTGGCCAGGATCAGGGACGCGGCTCACGCGGCAGGCTGCCAGATACTCTTTATCGGCTCCTCAGAACAAAAACAGCTTGCTGAAATCGTGTCTGCGCTGCCTGCAACCGGAATTCTTACCGTGGGAGAGATGAGAGGATTCGCCACTTCGGGGGGGATCATCAACTTTGTGCTCAACGACGGGCGCGTCCGTTTCCAGATCAACCGACGCCCGGCGGCGAAGGCCAACCTGCAGATCAGCTCACGACTTTTGAGCCTGGCAGAAATCGTGGACAAGTAAGCATCGAGTGGTGTGCTGGAATTGGACCGGCTCATCCGACCGGGACTTCCTCCAACGCGGAATGATCCGCGGCGTCGGCTAGGATCGACTTTTGGGTGGCCGCCTGGTCTACTGGCTTCGAGAACAAGAATCCTTGAGCGAAAGGACAGTGGAGGGCGATCAACGTATCTCGTTGTTCCGCCGTTTCAACGCCCTCCGCTACAACATCGAGATGCAGAGAGCGGGCCATCCCCAGTATCGTCTCGATCATCTGGGAGCTTCCGGGGCGCCCTGGCATGCCATTCACGAAGGAAGCGTCGATCTTCACCGCGTCAAAGGGAAGCTCGTGCAGATAGCTGAGCGAGGAATAGCCCGTGCCGAAGTCATCCAGCTCAATGCCCACGTTCAGGTCTTTTAACCGGCGAAGCACGCTCAGTGTCAACGCTTTGTCTTCCATGATCGAACTCTCTGTCAGTTCCAGCCGCAGGGAGGGAGGATTCAAGCCCGTCTCCTTTAGCGCTTGCGACACATCGTCGACAAACCGCGGATCCGCCAATTGCTTCAGGCACATATTGACACTTACGGACAGCGGCGGTTGGGAGGGCGAACCGCGATGCCATTCGGCCATTTGCCGGCACGCCTGTTGCAACATCCAGCGGCCAAGGGGAATAATCAGTCCCGTCTCCTCGGCCGCGTGGATAAATTCGCTGGGGGGGAGAAGGCCCCTGCGGGGATGTTGCCAGCGGGCGAGCGCCTCGAAGCCGATCGTTCTCCCAGTGAGCAGCGACACTTCCGGCTGATAGTAAACGACAAACTGCTTCTCTTTGACCGCCTTCCGAAGGTCTGTCTCCAGCTCAAGCCGCGCGTCGGCGCGATCGCGGATGCCTTGATTGAAGATCTCGAATCGCCCTTTGCCCCGGTTTTTAGCGTGATACATGGCGGCGTCGGCATTACGCAGCAGATCCTCCGGCGTGTGGGCCGAGTCTCCGAGAGCGACTCCGATACTGACGCTGACAAAGATCGGGTGTTCTTCGAGGTAGAACGGCGGCTGGAGTTCCTTGATTATGCGCTCGGCGACTACCGCTGCATCACGCGGCTGCCGGACGCCATTCAGAAGAATCGCGAACTCGTCTCCGCCGAAGCGGGAAATCACCGACGAACTGGCGTTCCGCGCAACGAGGTCGGACGCGCGGACACTGGCCTGAAGCCGTGCGGCGACTTCGACTAGTAGACGGTCGCCGGCGTCGTGACCCAAGCTGTCGTTGACCACCTTAAATCGATCAAGATCAAGGAAGAGGACTGCGAATTTATCATGCTCGCCCTCCGCTTCGAGATAGGACTCAAGCTTATCGATGAAGTAGAGTCGATTCCGGAGGCCGGTTAGCGGATCGAGGATCTTACCTTGGGTAATATCTGTTTGCGAACCCGCCATGCGGAGGATTTTGCCCTTTGCCTGGACCACGATGCCACGGCAGAGAACCCATATATAGATGCCGGACTTCTGGCTGATGCGATATTCGCAGGAGAAATCCGCGGGTGCGTCGCTGCTGCGTTTGGCGATTTCTGCGGTTGCGCGGGCCCGGTCGCCGGGATGAATCCGGCCGAACCACTCTTCGGGATCTGCTTTGATCTCGTCATCGGAGTAACCGAGCATCTGTTTCCAACGCGGCGAAAAGTAGATCTCGTGGGATGGGACTTTCCAGTCCCAGAGACCGTCGTTTGATCCCTGGGTGGCCAGGGCGTAGCGCTCGTCGCTGTCGCGCAGAGCGATTTCAGCCACCTTGCTGGCCTGATCGCGCGATTGTATTTGGGACAGCATCTCGTTAAAGGAATCGATGAGGAGGCCCGTCTCGTCGTTGCCTAATTTCGTTGCGCGCACTGAATAATCCTTGTCGAGTGAGACGTGGCGGGCCACATCCGATAGTTCCGCCAATGGCCGAGTTATCGTGAGCAATATCTTTGTGCCCAACAGCAAGGCCACTGCGAGCGAACCGACGAGCGTGAGACAAACGACGCCGGCGGCGTTCCAAAGGCGCTGGTACGTCGCTGCCATACTGTATTTCAGGAAAATCGTGCCAAGGGATTGGTTGCCCATGACGATGGGCTGAAAGAGGAGCATTTCCTCACCCTCGAAATAGGCACCAGGCGGACGGGGGTGGGCTGGGGGAGGACTCGTGATTACGCTGGGGTTCTGATAGCTGGCGAAGAGCCGGTTTTCTCCGTTATAGACAGCGGCCTGCATCTGCTTCGGATCTCCGCGCAGAGACGAAAGGGTTTCCAATTCAGCCCGCTCATCGCCGAAGGCAAGCGGAGCCGTGCTGCTGGCGGCGAGGATCCCGGCTAGAGAAGACATGGAGCGCGTTGCCGACAAGCGGTACTGCACGAACTCGTAGCTGAGGAATCCGCCGCCGGCGAGAATCAGCGCAAAGCTGCAGCACAAGACAATCAAAATAGAAAGCTTCGAACGGATCGAGATGTCTCTGAACGCTGTATGCAAGCTCATGGGTTCACGCAAGACGGGTCACACCGGAGGGAACCGCAAGTTCATCGCCAATACAGAACAGCCTGTGGCGGAATGCACTTCTCAACGGCGCCACCGCGGCGAAAAGGATGGGCCAAGGGCTATTAACGTGCTCAGAACGCTAGAGCAGACGCCGCCAGAGACTGGTCTGCGATTGCGGAGAATGTGTGACCGAGGCCACAATACTGCCGAACGCCGGTATCAGTTGCGGGACGGCTCCGAATAATAGGTTGGTAGCCCTGGAAGACACAGTGTCTTCGGAAGCGGACAACGACGCGCACCTGTTCGCTTCTTTCTTGGGTTTGCCTGGCTTCGCAATCTGCCTCATCGCTCTAGTCCCATGCGGCTCTCCTGCTCAGACGTCCGTTCCGCACGATCTTGGCAACGACAGCCTGGAGGATCTGATGAACATACAAGTGACATCAGTCTCAAAGAAAGGGCAGGCGCTGTCCAAAGCCCCGAGTGCCATCTTTGTCATCACGCAAGACGATATTCGCCACTCCGGTGCGACGACTATTCCAGACCTGCTCCGGATTGTGCCCGGCGTCGATGTCGCCCGCACCACCGCGAATGCCTGGGCGATCAGCATTCGGGGTTTCAACTTCCGCTATTCCGGTAAGGTCCTTGTGCTGGTGGACGGCCGCACTGTCTACACGCCGCTGTTTTCGGGAGTCTTTTGGGATGAGCAGAACATGCCGCTCGAGACTATCGAGCGTATCGAAGTCATCCGGGGACCCGGTGGCACAGTGTGGGGGGCCAACGCGATGAATGGCGTCATCAATATCATCACCAAGAGCGCCGCGAAAACCTACGGCAGCGTGGTTAGCGTGGTTGGCGGTTCCCAGGGCACGGCAGAGGGACTGATTCAATACGGAGGCTCCGCCGGCGCGCAGGGATCGTACCGGATCTTCGGCCGTTACACGATGAACGGGAATTCTCCTCCACTTGTTGACCGACCCGCGGTGGACGCGGCGCACACCTCACAGATCGGGTTCCGGTCGGATTGGAAGCCATCGGTACATGACAAGCTGACGGTTCAGGGCGATCTCTTCGGGACTTCCGAGAGCCAGACCGTCACCACCCTCTTTTCAAACCGGCTACCCAACTATTACACCTTCGACGATAAGGTACGGGCCGGGACCGGAAACCTTCTTGGACGCTGGAATCACGTATTTGGCAAGGGCTCAGAAACTACCTTGCAGATGTATTACGACCGGTCGCGGCGCTTCGATCAGGGACTTGCCACTTTGAACACGAGCGATGTCGATTTTCAATATCACTTCCGGGTTGGAACGCGAAACGACATTGTTACAGGATTAGGCTACCGGCTGACGGACCAAAGCACCACTAATGGCTATGCCGTCTCGTTCAACCCGGATCACCGCCGGGATAACCTCTACAGCGTGTTTTTTCAAGACGAGGTCAAGCTTACGGATTCCGTGGCGGTCACGATGGGGATCAAACTCGAACACAATGCTTACACCGGCATCGAATACGAGCCCAGCATGCAACTGGCTTGGTCGCCGACTAGCCGCCACACTGTATGGGTATCGGCTTCCAAGGCGGTGCAGCAGCCCTCATGGGTCTACGCGGAGGCACAAGTGGATGCAGCGGCATTGCCGCTGCCGGGTGGAGGGTTCGGGATTTATCAATTGCAGGGAGGCCCGCAGGCGGCCCCGCGAGTGTATGACTCCGAACTTGGCTACCGGACCGAGCTTTCGCGACGGTTGACACTGGATGCAACGGTCTTTGTGTCGAAGTATGATCGCCTTCAAACTTTCGATCCACAGCCTCCCTTCTTCATTCTGAATCCGGCTCCTCCCCATCTTGTGCTACCAAGCGTGTTCGCGAATTTCGGTAAGGCAACGAATTATGGAACGGAAGTGTCGGCCCACTGGGAGGTGGCGGGATGGTGGCGAATCAGTCCGGGGCTCAGCTTGGTGAGAGCCAGCCTGTCCCAGGCTGCCGGAGGCAAAGACCCTGCCTTCGCGACCACAGCAGGGGATTCGCCGGCGCGGCAGGCGCAACTGCGATCCAATATGAACCTGGCGCACACGGTTGAATGGGATATCTCGGCTTACTACGTAGGAGTGCTGACGACGGGCCCGGTGCCCCCCTACACCCGCCTGGACACCCGCCTTGGCTGGCACATCGGCAAAGCCGTCGAAGTCAGCGTTGCCGGACAGAATCTACTCACGCCCAGGCATCTGGAGTTCTTCGACGGGCAACAGGTGGTTCCCACACAAGTAGGACGAGGAGTCGTGGGGAGACTGACGTGGCGCCGTTGAAACGCAGCAGTCGTGGGCCGGCACGGTTTTTCTGCATGAGTCTGTGCCTGCCGGTGATCGCCGCAGCTCAATCGGCGAGCCTGGCAGACGCGAGCCTGGAGGCGCTGATGGATATTCGAGTCACCTCCGTATCGAAGAAAGACCAGCCTCTTGCCAAGGCCGCCAGCGCGGTGTTTGTCATCACGCAGAACGACATTCGCCATTCCGGCGCGACCAATATTCCGGATTTGCTTCGAATGGTTCCGGGCGTCAATGTGGCCCGCATCACCGCCAACACCTGGGCGATCAGCATTCGCGGATTTAATTCCCGCTATTCGGGCAAGGTTCTGGTGCTGATTGACGGACGTACCGTATACACGCCGCTATTCTCGGGCGTCTATTGGGACCAACAAGGCATGCCACTCGAGGATATCGACCGCATCGAAGTGATTCGCGGTTCCGGCGGCACCGTTTGGGGGGCCAACGCGATGAACGGCGTGATCAACGTCATCACAAAGAGCGCCGCCGATACGCATGGCGCGCTGGTCCGGGCCTCGACAGGCTCACAGGGTCACGCCGGCGCCTTGGTTCAATATGGCGCCGCCGCCGGAACAAAAGGCTCGTATCGTATCTACAGTCGCTATGCCATGAACGGGGACTCGCCCCCTTATGCCGGCAAGGGGGTGGATAGCGGCCATTCCTCGCAGGCGGGCTTTCGCTCCGACTGGACGTTGTCACCGCAAGACAGGCTGACCGTGCAGGCCGATGTTCTCGGGGCGTCCGAGGCTCAGTCGATCACTACGCTGTTCTCTAACCGACTGCCGGACTCGTTCACGTTCAACGACAAAGTGCGCTTCGCAGCCGGAAACGTCCTGGCGAACTGGAATCACGTGTTCGACAACGGTTCGGAGACCACATTGCATGTGTATTACGACCGGTACCGTCGTTTTGACCAGGGTCTGAACACTACCAATACCGGCGATGTCGATCTTCAATACCACTTCCGCGCCTTCTCGTGGAACGACATCGTCACAGGGCTCAGCTATCGCCTAACGGATCAGAGTTGGAGCGATGGTTATTCGACCGTGCTCGGCACTGGCCACCGGCGCGACAACCTGTTCACCACTTTCGTTCAGGACGAAGTCCAAATCGCCAAAACGGTCGCACTTACGATTGGGGTAAAAGTCGAGCACAATGCCTACACCGGATTCGAATTCGAACCCAGCGTCAAACTGGCTTACTCGCCAAATAGCCGTCAGACCATATGGGCGGCAGCCTCAAGGTCCATCCAGCAAACGTCCTGGCTCTATTCCGAAGCGCTGGTGGACTATGCCACGGTACCGGTTCAGGGCGGCTTTGCGGTCTACCGCATCTCAGGCAACCCAGATGGGATCGCTCCGGTTCTGTTTGCTTACGAGCTGGGCTATCGGACTGAACTTTCCCATAAATTCACTTTGGACACAACCGTATTCATCTATGACTACGATCGCCTGCAGACTTTGGAACCAGAGGCGCGGTTCATTGCCCTCACTCCCGCGCCGCCCCACGTCGTTCTTCCGCACATCTTCGAGAGTTTCGGGGCCGCAAGGAACTACGGGTTTGAAGCCTCGGCGGGCTGGGATGCGGCCAGATGGTGGCGGCTTAGCCCCGGGTTCAGCTATCTTCAAAACCACCTTTCGCTGGATCCTCGCAGCAAGGATTCGAGCTATCTCTTAACCCACGGCCCAACTCGCGGCGATGCCCCTAAACGCCAAGTACAGTTGCGGTCGAACATAAGGCTTCCTCACAACCTGGAATGGGACGTGTCGGCGTTCTACGTCGGATCGCTGCAGTTTGGTCCGGTGCCCGCCTACACGCGGCTCGATACGCGGCTGGGTTGGCGCATCGGCGAGACCCTGGAACTCAGCATCGCCGGGCAGAATCTGCTATCGCCACGCCATATCGAGTTTCTGGATTCTGTGTATGTGAATCCGACAGAGGTGCAGCGCGGCGTTGTCGCCAAGCTGACGTGGCGGCGTTGAATCATGCAACCCCTAAGATCCGAGAACAATGATGATTACTCAGGCCCATATCCTCACCAAGACATGGGCCACTGCCATCACCCTCGTCATTGTTGCTTCCTTCGTCGCAAAACTCGCTCTTGCC
>JBDTMC010000348.1:0-8516 GCA_039934475.1 Bryobacteraceae bacterium
AGATCCGCCGGCTTGCGGATTTTCTTGGTCCAGGACATTTCCGAGACGTGGATCAGACCGTCAACGCCGGGAGCCAGTTCGATAAACGCACCGAAATCCGTCAGCCGCGCCACGGTGCCGCGGACGCGGTCGCCGACGTGGAACTGACTCAGTGCCAGTGTCCACGGATCGGGTTGCAACTGTTTTAGGCCGAGCGAAATGCGCCGCGCTTCGGCGTTCACTTTTAGAACCTTGACCTCAATTGGCTCGCCGGCTGAGACCACGTCTGCCGGATTCGCAACGCGGTGCCACGACATATCGGTGACGTGGAGTAATCCGTCAACGCCGCCAATGTCGACAAACGCGCCAAATTCGGTCAGGCTGCGGACAGTTCCCCGAATGACAGAACCTTCTTTGATATCGGAGAAGGCTTTCTCTTTCGCCGCTGCCGTCTCTTCTTCCAATACAGACCGGCGATCGACCACCAGGTCTTCATTCGCGACGTCGATCTTCGTGATGCGACAACGGATTTCCTGGCCCACCAGCTTTTCCAGGTCGGCCATCTCCCGCACGCCGGTTCGCGATGCGGGCATAAACGCTCTCGCGCCTACATCCACCCGCACGCCGCCCTTCACTAGTTCGACAACTGTGCCCGCAATGATACGCTTCTCTGCGAAGGCGAGTTCAAGATGGCTCCAATCGCGTGGCCGTTCGACGTGGACGGTAGAGAGTACGTAGTACCCCTCGCTGTCCCTTCCCGTGATGGTGACGGCGATGATGTCGCCCGCCTTCACGGTCACTTGTCCGTCGGCGCCCTTCACCTTTTCCAGCGGCAGCAGGCCTTCCGTCTTCCGGCCCACATCGACGAAAACGGATTCCGCGCTTACCGCGATGACCGTTCCCTGCAGCGTTTGCGCTGGAGTGCCTTCCGGGTGCGCGGACGCATGATGCTCTTCTTCAAAGCGGGATAGCACTTCACCGAAGGTGGATTCCTCAACGGACATGACAGCGTCCTCGGGGAAAGATTGGGAAACGTTCGAATTACTCATGGATTACCGGGCTAGATTTTCATTGTGGCACAATCGCAGCAGGGATAGCACACCGGAGCCACCGCCTTTTGCCAGACATAGCCGGTCCAGATCAAAAGCCCGTCCGCGCGATCCGGTCTCAGGATGTAGTGTGGCTGGCCCTCTTTTCGGCTCTCGCCTTGGTCAGCCCGCGGGGGAATGCCGCCGAGGTGGAGATGCTTACCGCGCTTGCAGTGCTGCAAGTGGTGGAGCCCCGGATCCCGTGGTTCAAGACCGTGCCCGGGAACATTGTCTCCATCGGCCTGAAGCTCATAGCCGGCTATTTGCTGATCGGTGTCACCGAAGGAGTTAACAGCACTTACTACGTCATTCTGCTCTTGCCCGTTGTGTCGGCAGCCACCACTATGGGCGCGCTGGGTACCCTTGTGGTGACGTTGTTGGCCTGCGCCGGCTACATCTCTTTCCTGGCGTTCTGGCAGCCGATGGAGGTCAGCGGACTCCGCGAGATTGCCCTTCGCGTCTTCTTTCTACCTGTCGTCGGGTTCCTCACCCGCCAGATGGCTGAAGCCAATCGCGTTGAAGCGCGCCGGCATCGCGCCGTGGCCGATCAGTTGGCCAAGGCCATTGAGGACCTGCGCGCCGCGGAGGACGCCGTGCGCCGCGCTGATCGCCTGGCTGCCCTCGGTCAACTGACGGCCGGCTTGGCGCACGAGCTGCGCAACCCCCTCGGCACCATCAAGGGATCCTCCGAAATGCTCACTCGCAGTTTGCCGGCGGAAAACCCCATTGCGCTGGAACTAGCGGGTTTCATTGCCAGCGAGGTGGACCGGACTAACTCATTGATCACCCGCTTCCTCGACTTCGCCCGGCCCGCTTCCCTCCGCCTCTTGCCTGCCGACCTCGCGGCTACTCTCGATCTCGCCGTCACGCGAATCGAACGCCACAACCCGCCGTTCCCGGTGTCAATTTATCGAAATTACTCGCCGGACATCCCGCTCGTGGAGATGGACGCCGAGCTAATTGAGCGTGTTTTCTACAATCTTTTGTTAAATGCTTGCCAGGCGAGCCCCCCGGACGCTGCGATAACCGTCAAAACCAAACTTCTCAACGGAGTAGTTGAAATCGCCTTTATCGATCGCGGCAGCGGGATCGATGCCAAGCATCGGGAAAGCATTTTCAACCCGTTTTTCACCACAAAGGCCGAGGGGGTAGGGTTGGGCTTGCCGATTGTTGCCAAAATCGTCGACGAGCACGGGGGCGTGATCGCCGTGGAAAGCGACGTTGGCCGGGGCAGCATCTTCCGGGTTCATCTTCCCGTAACGCACGCCGTAACGCACGCAGGCACCTCTTTGCCGGTTCCTTTATAAATTTGCAAACAATCTTGCGCGTGGTACGTCTTAACTGTCATTACACGGTTTGGGGCCGAACTTGACGGAAAGGGAGTGGAATTCATGAGTTCGTTGCCAATGCCCACGGAGCCCGTGCTCCCAGCGCCGTCGCGGCCAACGCTGCGCATCGCTGGATTGCGGCTGACCAAGAAGGAACGGGACCTCCTGGCGGTCCTCATTCAGAATCCAGGCAAATGCATCACCAGAGATCTCCTCTTGCGCTCCATCTGGGGCTATTCAGAGGGTGCCAAGACTCGCACTGTGGACGTCCATATTCAGCGCCTGCGGCGCAAATTGGGCGCCGAGGCTTCGGCCTGTATTAAAACGATAGTCCGCACTGGCTACTGCTGGCTGCCGGATCCCGCTCCGCGCTAACCCTGCGCGCCATCCTCATGCGATCATCGGTAAGCGTCCTCTTCATGAAGAGGGCTGCCTCAAGGTCCTGACGTGCCGAATCGCGTGCTCATCGTCGAAGATGAGGACAAGCTGCGACGAGTCCTGCAGTTGCAGCTTGAGTCCTCGCATTACCATGTGGAACAAGCCGGTTCCGCAGAGGAAGCGTTGCGCCTCATCGATCGCTGTGATCTTGTGCTTACGGATCTGAGGCTCCCAGGCATGAACGGCCTGGAGCTTCTATCCCTCATCCGCCGTCAGAACGCGCTGTTGCCCGTAGTGGTGATGACAGCGTTCGGAACCATCGAAGCGGCGGTGGATGCCATGAAAGCAGGGGCGGTCGACTTTCTCCTCAAGCCCTTCTCCCTCGATCACCTCATGGCAGTGGTGGGCAAGGCGCTGGAAGTTCGCGCCCTGCGCGATGAAAACCGCCAACTTCGTGAGGAACTGGGGCGCAAGTACGACTGGGCCAACATTATTGGTCGAAGTCCCTCAATGCAGGAGATCTTCGGCACCGTCGTGAGGGTCGCTCCCACGCGCGCGACTGTCCTGTTGTGCGGCGAGAGTGGCGTCGGCAAGGATCTTGTGGCTCGCGCCATTCACTATCATTCGCCCCGTCGTGACCGTCCATTCGTCAAGATCAACTGCACCGCGCTGCCCGAGAATCTGATGGAGAGCGAGTTGTTCGGCTATGAGAAGGGCGCGTTCACCGGTGCTTCCGCCACGAAACTAGGTAAGTTTGAGCAGGCCGACACCGGCACCGTGTTTCTCGACGAGATAGGCGATGTCCCCGCCTCCGTCCAAGTCAAACTGTTGCGTATTCTGCAGGAACGAGAGTTCGAACGGCTTGGCAGTAACAAGACCCGCACCATTGATGTCCGGGTGCTGGCCGCCACCAACGCCGATCTACGAGCCGCGCTCGAGGAGGGTAGCTTCCGCGAAGACCTCTACTACCGCCTCAATGTGATGCCGATCAACATTCCACCGCTGCGGGAGCGGCGGGAGGATCTCCCGTTCCTCGCCGAGCACTTCACGCGCAAGCTTAGCCGGGACTTAGGGAGCAATGTGGAGGGGATTACCGAGGCTGCGATCGCCCGCTTGCTGGAATACCGTTGGCCGGGCAATGTACGGGAACTCGAGAATGTGATCGAGCGGAGTGTCGTACTCTGCTCCGGGAAGGTCTTAGACGCCGCGGACATCAAGTTGGACGTTGCTCGCGCACGTCCCGACCCGGTCTCTGCGAACACCTTTCTTCCGGAAGGCGTCAGCCTCGATGAGCACGAGCAAAACATCATTCGTGAAGCTCTGAAGCGCGCCCAAGGGAACAAGAGCCAAGCGGCGCGAATGCTTGGTTTGACTCGCAACGCTCTTCGCTACCGCCTCACGCAAATGGGCATGGAAAGCTAAGCAGGGGCGCCACCTGCGCACCTCCGCACCTCTTCCACTGCGATCAATTGCTGCATGGTTCCAATAGGCCACGCGCAGGATTCAGGTTGCTGTCCATCAAGCCGGAGGAGGGCAGGAACGTTGGATCAGCCAAGTCCCACCAACTCCGCCATCTTGATTTGGGCTTGCTGAGGTAGAGCGTGTAAGTGTGCCTTAGCCGGTCGGACTGAATAACTCTCCGTCAATTCGGTCCCATGCCACGCTGATCCTGCCAGCGTGCCGCCGTATTTCGTCAATTATTTAGGCGCTGAGAGCCGACACAGCGCCACATCACTGGGACGAGGGCGGGTCCGCCACCGAAACGACCGGCGGACCCCAGGCCGGAGAGGCTAGCGGGAACCGGCAACCACGGTCCCAACAACAGAGCGTAAACCGGCCACGTTGGTCAGTATGCGCTCCGCCTTCAAAACAGGCAACCGGTGCGCGAACTGGGCACTCGAGCTCACCACTTCATATGGTGAGTAGCGGTCTCCATAGCGATGGAAAACCAGCATGGACTTCTTGTCTGCGGATCGACCGCCCGGATTCGAGGCCACGAATATGGTCCGTCCTTCGACGCTGCGAAGGTTCACTCGAAGGTAGCCCCGTTCCACATCAACGGTGTAGGCACTGCTCTGCGCCATTCGTCGCCTGCCCGCTATGGCGTACAACGGCGAAATAGGGCGATCCGGCGGCTCCATTGCGATAGCAAGCCAATTTCTTATGAAATCGGGTAAATCAGGGCTTTCTATTCCCAAAAAAGGTCCTGGGACTAAAGTTGAATTATCTAACCAGTACATCTATGCCTTGACCCTTCCGACGACTACTTCGATAATCAGATCAGCATCCTCAACTCAAGGAAATTCATTTGCCCACTCAGGTTTTAGCAGAATCCACGACGCGCGTATTCTCCGCTCCCTCCCAGGAATATCGCGACAAGTTCAACCAGACTTCGTTCCATTTCTCCCATAACCTTTCCGGCAATGAACTCTTCGAGCTGCCACGGCTGGCCGCGCTTGCCAACAAACTGCTGGCTGAGCGAGGTCCGGCCAGTGTTCGGTGGCAGATCTCCGACGTTCCGGTAGACAAGAAGTGGGCCGATGTCCCGCTCAACAAGCAACAGGAAAAGGTAGCGGAAGCAATCTCACACATGAACGAATCGGGGTCCTGGGTGCTGCTGTACAGCGTCCAGAACGATCCCGCCTACGCCGCGCTGCTGGATCGGGTCTTCGGCGAGTTGGAAGATGTCACAGGGGCGTCGCTTGCCGGTCGCGTCACCTGGAAGGATGCCTATATCTTCATCGCGTCGCCGGGTTCTGTGACACCCTACCACATTGACCATGAAGCCACTTTCCTGTTCCAGGTCCACGGCCGCCGGGTCGCCAACATCTGGGATCCCAATGACCGGACGAATCTCACCGACCGCGAGATCGAGGAGTATTACATCGGCGATCTGGGAGCGGCCAACTATCGCCAGGAGAATCAGCAACGGGCAAAGGTCTACGATCTGGAGTCCGGAACCGGTGTCCACCACCCGATGCTCGCCCCTCACTGGTTCAAGAACGGGGGCGAGTACTCGGTGGCGCTCGGTGTTCATTTCTGTTTGCGGGATGCGGATGAAACCGCTCGCGTTTACCAGGTGAACCACTATCTGCGACGCATGGGATTGCAGCCGTCCGCCCCTGGCGTGTCAGCCTGGAAAGACGCGATTAAGAAGCTCGTTGTGGGTTTGTTCAGCAAGCGGAACCCAAAGAATAAGTTCGAACTGCTGCGCTCCGGCATTCGCCGCATGGTAGCGCCGCTCGATTGGGCGAAGAAGCTAAAGGCATAGGCAGCCCTACCAGGGAGCGGCCGGCGAGAGCCGTCCTCCCCGGGTATCCCGCCACGCTTGGCGGATCAGTTGGACCAAGGCCCGGCTTTCCGTAGCCTTTCCGTGGCCTCCCGAGAAGGCGCGATTCTTCACATAGCGAAATGCGTGCCAGCCGAGTTCCAGGCCGGTAACGGCCAGCACTCCCAGGCCATGATGCTTCCGATGATAGAGGAGACCGCTGCGAAGACGCCACAGCGTGGCCCGCGCATTCATGGTTCCCGCTTCCACTTTGGAGGATTCACCACCCAAGTGAATCACTCGGATTTCCGGCCAATACCAAACGGAATTACCCGCCATCTTCATCCTGCGGCAAAGATCCACTTCTTCGTAATAGAAGAAAAACGCCGTATCAAAGCCGTGCAACCTCTGCAGCGGTTCCGTGCGAACAATCATGAAGGCGCCGGGCACCCAATCCACTTCGGCCGGCTTGCTCTGGTCGGCCCACGTTCGATCAAACCGTCCGAAGAAGCTCGATTTCGGAAACTGGTACGCCAAGCCTGAGATCATCAGAAATTCGTTGAGCAGGGAAGGGAACAATCGCGCCGACGGCTGAGACTCTCCCTCGCGACCCACCAGCCTTGCTCCGCCAATGCCGGCTCGTGGATTCGCATCCATAAGCCGCACCGCGGCGGCCAGTGCATCCTGGCAAAGGAAGGCGTCTGAGTTCAGCAGCACACAGTATCGCCCACGTGCCTTCTCAATGCCGACGTTATTCGCACCGGCGAAGCCCAGATTGGCCCCGGTCTGGATGACCAGGACTTCGGGAAACTCGGCCGCCACCATCTCTGAAGAACCATCCCGCGATGCATTGTCAATGACAATCGTCTCTACTTGCAGACGACCGGTCTCTGCCCGGACCGTCTCCAGGCACTGCCGCAGAATTTCGCGGGTATTGTAGGAAACGATGAGGACCGATACATCCGGCGCACCCTTGCCCATCGTCAGATTCTTTCTCCAGTGCTCAGGTATTTCCCAAATATAGTGGCCAGCCGGTCAATGTTTGCCGGCAAATTATACTTCTCGCTGACTCGGATTCTACCAGCCAAACCGATGCGGCTCCGTAAAGCGGGGTCGCTCACCAGTTCTGAGATCACCTGCGCTAGCGAATCAGGGTCGGATGGCGAGATCAGATAGCCGTCAATGCCATTCCGCATCAGTTCCGGGATGCCGCCCACATACGTGCTGATGCACGGAATCTCCATAGCCATCGCTTCCATCAGCGATACAGGAATTCCCTCGTCGAAGCTGGGTAGGGCGAAAATGTCAGCCTTGGCCAACGCCTCGCGAATCCGGTCTGGATTCATGGCTCCTTCCAGTTTCACGGTCCCTTCCAGTCCTCTCGCTTTGACCATCGCTTCCAGCGCCTTGCGTTCCGGACCATCGCCGATCAGTCTTGCCCGCACAGGCACGCCGGCCGCCGTCAGCTTCTCCATGGCTTGAATCAGGACACGGTGCCCCTTCACGGGCGCGAGCCGGGCAACACACACGATCTCCACGGTGGGAGTCTCGGACATTCCACCGGCTGGTGAGAAATCATCCAAGTTAACCCCCAGTGGCGCAATCTCTAGCTTGTCCCAATGCGCCGCGTCCGAGATCTTCATCAATTGGGTTCTGGCGAAGTACCCGATGCAAGAGACAAATCGGCATTGACGGACCTTTTCAGCCAAACGGTGCCATGTGACGTCGTCGAATTCCTCCGGCCCATGCACGGTCATAGAGAGACTGGTTTGGAAGAGGCGGCTGGTGATCAGACCTACGCTGGCGCCTGAGGTCGCAAAGTGGACATGGAGATGTCGCTGTCCCTTTCGTTCCATCCACTTCCCCAACAGAACGGCTTCCGCGAAGTAAAAGGTGTACCGCAGAACCCGGGACGGTGACGTTCCAGCCAGCCACCAGGCATAGGCCAGGCCCCGCAGGTAACTGAGGGGATGGCGCAAGGCGAACAGGATTTGTTCGGCAAGTACCGAGGCAATGGCGACGTTCTTGATGTAGTGTGTCGTCGCTGCCTCCGCGGCCTCTGCAGTGGAGAGTCCCGCCGCCGGCCTATCGGGAGAATTCACCGACGCCACATCGACGACGACACCCCTCTGCCGCAATCCTACAATCTCCCGCAGGATGAACGTATGGGAGATCGCCGGATACTGGGTCACCAGGTAGGCAACCCGGATTTGTTTGCTTGAGGTGCCCGTGCGGTCGGACCTCAGTGCCGTTTCACTCATTTTTCTCTGCCTGTCGCTCTAAAGATCGGTCGAACGTGCACCGAACTTCATTATGAATGCTAAGGGGACCCAGGCGCAGGATAGCGGGTTTGCACATAGGAAACGTAGGCCTATCAGCGCGTTCTGAGCGAGAGTTTCCCGATCTCACTGGGTTATGACACCTTCCAGTAGAGTTTTCTGTAGCGCTTCGATTTTTGGAGTTCAGGAGGTGTAC
>JBDTMC010000349.1:0-8509 GCA_039934475.1 Bryobacteraceae bacterium
CGGACTCCGGCGATCTCGTTGCCATCGGCGTCCACTTGCGGGACTAGCGTCGGGTAGGGCTTTCCGATGACCGTCGGCGGCTCCTTCGTGTAGTCGAGACGGAGCGCTTCCACGAAGTGCTTCGGTACAGGAACGTCTTTCAGAGGGAATGCCACCTTCTCCGGCGCCACCAGTTGGTTGTCCGCGATATGAGGAAGGCGCGATGCCGGCGGCTGGGTGTCTTCATTCACCCACTCCGTAAGGCGGATGAGAAGAGCGCGGTCAATGGGACGCTGGTCCAGTACGTTGCTCATGAACTGGCGGTCGCCTTTCGCGGGCGGCCAGGAGCCGGGTCCGTGCTGAGCGCCCGTGAGGAAGTAGGCACGGCTATCGGGGGCAAGCGGGGCGTCGGCTGTTCCATCGGGTGTCGTATGGATCAGCGAGGCGGCACGGCCCCAATACTCGTACGCTCCGTTTGTGTAGAAAATCTTCGGCGTCTGCTTCATCTCGTACGCGGTGTCGTTGAAGGGGAAGACATCGGTGGGATAGAAGAAATTCGTGAAAGGCTGGGCATCGCGCGAAGGCTGGGCGAAGCGATGGTTGAAACTGCCGCGGCCGGCTCCGGCCACGTCGGCCCAGACGCCATCAAAAACGCGGCGACCCCGTTCATCGGCGTTGAAACCGTCGTAAAGGAACTTACGCAGGAAGCGACCGCTCTGCGAGATGCCGAAGCCAAGGGCCGTATGAAGGAAGCGCGGCTGGTCACCCAGAACGTTGATGCCGCTCGAGGGCGTTCCGTACTTCAGGTACGAAATGAAGTCACGGACGGCGGCCGGGCCAAGACCGGTGACAACGGGATTCTTCGCCGTGTACACCACTTCATAGATACGGCCGGGTTGGAGCCCTTCAGACACCGCGATCGTACGAGGGTCGGTGAACTTCCAGGCAGCGTGGGGAATGATCTGGCGCGGAGCGTCGCGCTGGTCGCGGACGGTAAGCGTGTTAGCGGGATCGTTGACATCTGCGGCTTCGTAGGCGACATGATCGCGGTCGCCCAGATTGAAGCTGCCAAGCGGTTTGTCGGGAACGATTTCGGAGCGCACAAGTCCGGTGATGGTCTTGCCGTTGTCTGTGATGACGGGTGAATGCAGGCCCATCCGTCCAGCCACGGCGGGTTCATCGATCTGCCAGCCGACCCAGACCAGCGTATAGCCCCGCTCCATAAGGAATTTGTCGCCGAACTCCTCGGCGGTGCGCGGGTCTGCGCCGCCCTTGGCGTAATTGAAGCGGCTGAGCAGTCCTTTGCCACCGCGGTTGTTGATCTCAAGAAAGATCGTGCCGTTGCCGTTCTTTGGTTCGCGAGGTTTGAGGACGAAGAGGTCGCCGGTAAACTCAACGAGGCCGGCAGCATTGGTGGGCGCGAGTTGAATGTCGGTGATGATCTGATTGGCGGGAAGTTTGGGATCGACGGCGTAGTGGACGGTAGCGATGATGCGTTCGTAAGGCCCGGCTTTGCCAAAGGACTCGCCATTGAGGACGTCTGACCGTTCGACGACGCGCACGGCGGTGACACCGGCGGAAGCAAGGGACGAGAAGAGGACAACCAGCGCTGCGGTGCGGAGCATGAATGCCATTAGATGGCAGCAGCTAGGCCAGGGTCAAGTTCGCGCGGGCGTGAAGCGTCGTGTTGGCGAAGTCGCCGCGATGGTATTTAGGGAAGGCCGCGGCGGCGATCATGACCGCGTTGTCTGTGGAGAGCTCGCGCGTGGGAAAGAACACGGGGAGAGCGAGGCGGCGGGAGGTGGCGCGTAGGCCCGCGTTGCTGGCGACCCCTCCGGAGATGATCAGCGAACGGGCGTTGATCAGTTCCGCGCTCGCGGTGGCGTGGCGGAGCAGTTCTTCGATAACTGTGTATTGAAAGCTGGCGAGGAGATCGAGCGTGGCGGAGGGCGTGACGGCGAGCCAGTCTTCAGTGGAGGGGCGCGGGTTGCCGCGCAGAAGGGCCCGGCGGACGTCGATCTCTGCGCTCATGTCGTGCGTTTCGGTCCAGCGAAGAACAGCAGTCTTAATGCCGCTGAAGCTGAAGTCGAGGGCGTTTCCCTTCATCTTGGCGATAGTGAAACGAACGGCTCGGGGATTGCCATGGGGCGCCAGTTTATCGACCACCGGACCACCGGGATAGCCAAAGCCGAGTAACTTCGCAACCTTGTCGAAGGCTTCTCCGGCAGCGTCATCGCGTGTCTTGCCTAGTAGGCGATAGGTGAACTTTTCCGTGACTTCAAAGAGATGCGTGTGGCCGCCGCTCACCACCAAAGCCAGCGCCGGGTATTCCACTTTTCCGGCAGCTTCCATCACGACGGCGTGGATGTGGCCTTCAATATGGTTCACGGCGATGAGCGGGATGTTGTGGCTGAAGGCAAGGGCCTTGGCGTACGTGATGCCTACCAGAAGTGACCCAATCAAGCCCGGACCTTCGGTGACCGCAATGGCGGATAGATCGGGGATGACGAGATGAGCCGTTGCCAGTGCTTCGCGGACCACAGGCACGATGGCGCGGAGGTGTTCGCGCGAGGCGAGCTCCGGCACCACACCTCCGTACTTGCCGTGTGTATCGAGTTGCGACGCGACGACACTGGAGAGAATTTCCTCCCCATCGCGAATCACTGCGGCCGCGGTTTCGTCGCACGAAGACTCGATGCCGAGAATGAAAACTGAACCGCCCAAGATTGTTATCCTACCGGGTGCCCATGCACGTGTCTGAATTCGATTATCACCTGCCGGCGGAGAGTATTGCTCAGGAGCCACTGGCGGACCGGTCCGCGTCCCGCATGTTGGTGGTGCATCGCGAGGAAGGGCGCTGGGAGGACCGTGCGTTTCGCGACCTACCGGATTTTCTGCGCCCAGGCGACTGTCTGGCGTTGAACGATTCGAAGGTATTTCCTGCGCGGTTATACGGTCAGCGGGTGGGAACGGGCGGCGCGGTTGAAGTGTTCCTGCTGCGGCCCGAAGCGGAGGACAACAAGACCTGGACGGCGCTGGTGCGGCCAGGGCGTCGTATGAGGACGGGTGAGCGCGTGCGGTTTGCGGACGTGGAGGCGGAGATAGTCGGACGAGGCGAGTTCGGCGAGCGGACGCTGCGGTTCGACATCGATGGCGATATATACGAGTGGCTGAATGGCGCGGGGCATGTGCCGTTGCCTCCATACATACACCGCTCAGACCGGGCCGACGATATCTCGCGTTATCAGACCGTCTACGCGCGAGCGGTGGGATCCGTGGCGGCTCCTACCGCCGGATTGCACTTCACGCCGCAGGTTTTGGACCACTGCCGGGAGGCCGGAGCGGACGTAGCTCGGGTGACACTGCATGTGGGTTTGGGGACGTTTCAGCCCCTGCATACCGAGAACGTAGAAGACGTGAAGCTGCACAGCGAGCGGTTCGAGATTCCCGAAGAGAGCGCGGCCAAGCTTCGCGCGGCGGCCCGCATTGTGGCAGTAGGGACAACCAGCGTAAGGACGATTGAGACGGCGATGCGGACCGGCGGGATGCGCGCCTGTTGCGGCGAAACTGAATTGTTCGTCTACCCCGGATTCGACTTCCGTGCCATAGGCGCGATGGTCACCAACTTCCACCTGCCGCAATCGAGCTTGCTGATGTTGGTGTGCGCGTTTGGAGGCAAGGACCTGGTGCTTGACGCATACCGGCACGCAGTGGCGGCAGGGTACCGCTTCTACTCCTATGGCGACTGTATGTTAGTGGTGTAAGTAGTCCATTCTAGGTCTCGGGTTTATCAAACCGACGACCCGCCGTTTCAGCACAGGGCTACCGGCGATAGCCAGCCGGAGCTCAGCGCTCATTCATTGCGAAGCGTCGTGATCGGGTTGAGTCCTGCGGCGCGCCTTGCCGGAATGTAGCTGGCGGCCAGAGCAGTGACCGCGAGCAGTGCGCCGGCGGACGCCAGCGAGACCACATCGTTCGCCGCGAGACCGAATAACAGGGTAGCAGCGGCTCTCCCTGCCCACAACGCGAGTACGGTCCCCGCCACTAGGCCGATGCCCACCAGCAGAACAGCCTCTCGAAGCACGAGGCGGATGACACTCCCACGGTCGGCCCCGAGCGCCATGCGCACGCCGATCTCATTGCGCCGCCGCGCCACCATGTAGGCGATCACACCGTAGAGTCCGAGCGTGGCCAGCAGGGCCGCCAGCAGTCCGAATGCTCCCGATACCGTAGCCATCAGACTCTCTCGCACCACCGATTGCCGCAGTTGGGCCGAGAAGGGACGGAACTCAATTCCTGACGCCGGACTGATTCCGGCGACGGCAGCCTTCGCATTGGACATCAGAGGGCCGAGAGGCCCGGTGATCCGAAGCACGAAAGTGGCGTTTGGCTGAGGGCCTCCGTCTTGCCCAATCGGGAAAAACGCGATCGGCTTGAACTCTTCGCGAAGTTCGAAATACTTTGTGTTTCCCACCACGCCCACAATTTCGAAGACAGGTTCAGGCTTGCCGGCATCGGCGTCCATGTGGAACGTGTGGCCCACCGGGTTCGCGCCGCTGAAGAACTTCCGTGCGAATGTCTCATTGACGATAGCCACCTTGGGCGAGGAGAGCGTGTCGCGGTCATCAAACTCGCGGCCCGCAAGCAGGCGCGTACCCATCGTCCGGAAGTATCCAGGAGCGGCTCTGTTGAAAAGTGCCGTGTTGCCGCTTCCGGCCGCGGGCTTTCCGTCAGGGCCAACTTGCTGGTCCCAACTGCTGCCGCCAAGCGGAGTGAAACCGGTCTGGGCAGCGGAAACGACGCCCCGCAGCGCCGACAGCCGATCGGTCAACTCGCGGTAGACCGACAATCGGCGTTCTTTCGGAAATTGCGCTTTGCTGAAATCCACGGTAACGGCGAGCACACCTTCGGCTCGGAATCCCGCATCTGTGGTGAGCAGGTTGTGCAGGCTACGCGTGAACAGCAGCGCGCCTACCAGCAGCACCAGGGAAAGGGCCACTTGTGTAGCCACTAGCGCCCGCCGCATCCCAAATCGCTCGCGGCCGGTCGTGACACTGCGGCCTCCCGAACGCATCGCGGCAACGGGAGACAGGTAGGTGGCGCGTACTGCCGGCAGAAGCCCAAACAGCAGGCAAGTGAACACGGCAAGCGCAGCGGTAAACGCAAGGACGCGCCAGTCCATGGCGATGGTCAGGGCAATCGGATTGTCGGGTGTGGTCAGAAAAGCGACGATGGACCGGCTCAATGCGAAGGCGAGACCCGCGCCCAGCAGCGCTCCGGCAATCGCCAGAAGCAGGCTTTCCGCAAGAAGCTGTCGCACCAATCTGAATCGCGAGGCTCCGATCGCAAGCCTCACGGCGATCTCAGGTTCGCGCACAGAGGCGCGGGCCACCAGCAGATTCGCCAGATTCGCGCACGCGATCAGCAGCACCAGCCCAGTGGTCGCCATCAGCAGCCACAACGGGCGTTCGTATTGCTCACGCAGCCCCGATACTCCGGTACCCGCTTCTGTGGCCGCGATCTTATTCGCCAGGAAGCGCTTTGCGAAATCAGCCTTATACTCGGACGGGATTGTGGCGCGCATGATTTCGGGCGAGAGCGCGTGGAGGTGAGCCGTGGCGCTCTTGGCCGTCCACCCCGGCTTGAGTCTTCCCATCATCGACAACCACCAAGAGGACCGGCCTGGTATGCGGCTTCTCTGGTCTTCCGCCAGCAGGAGATCGGCACACAGCGGAACCGCGAGATCGTAACGGCTGCCCACGTCGACACCGTTGAAAGAAGGTGGCGTCACACCCACAATCGGGATGGAATGCCCATCCAGACTTATCCTGCGGTCCAATACAGCGGCGTCGCCTCCGAATTCCCGCTGCCAGAAGGCATGGCTCAACACGGCTACGGCATTGCAGGCGTGTCCGTCGTCACTGTCTGTCAGCGTGCGGCCCAGCATCGCATCCACCCCCAGATTGCGAAAGAAGCTGCCGCTCACATAAACGCCGTCGGCATATCGCGGTTCACCGCCGTTGGCAAGGTTAAACCGGGCCGCGCTCCACGCGAAGACTCCCGTGAAGGCCTGTTGATTGGCCCCTATATATTCCCATTGCGCCGTCGTAAGATTAGCACTGCGGCTGGACCACCACCCTCCCCGAGCCGACCCTTTTTCAAAGTCGATGGCAACCAGTTCCTGAGGGTTCTGAACGGGCAGCATCTTCAGCCGGATGGCATCCACCAGTTGGAAGATTGCGGTGTTTGCACCGATGCCGAGAGCAAGTGAGAGAACGGCGACGGAAGCGAACTCGGGGTTCAACCGCAATTGCCGAAAGCCATAAGCCAGATCGGCCCGTGTCGTATCCAACCATGCCGCTATATCCATATCGCGTGTCCTCTCCTTCTGAATGTTGTAGTTTCCAAGGCGCAGGCGGGCCAGCCGCAACGCTTCGTGTACCGGCATGCCGGCGGCAACCAGCCGGTCGACGGTCTCTGCTAAATGAAACTCGAGTTCAGTATCCAGTTCGACGTTCAGACGTTCCGCGCGGAATACATTGCGCCAGCGTTCGTGCCATGGCATATTCAATCACTCACGAGTACCGGAGAACCCGGGTGACGCCGCGGGTGAGCCGGACCCAACTTGTCGTTCGGTCCCTTTGGCATATCTAGCTAGGTATAGCTTAACGGGACTCCGGTAGAACGTCAACAGAGGAAACGGGCACAGTGTAAATTCTCGCGTCCTTTTGTGCAGATGTTCATCACATTATGCGAAAGAGGTGAAACACATGAGCAAGCTAACTGGGAAAGTGGCCGTGGTGACCGGCGCGTCCAAAGGGATCGGCGCCGGAATAGCAAAAGCACTCGCCGCGGAAGGCGCGTCGGTTGTAGTGAATTACGCTTCCAGCAAAGCCGGGGCGGACACCGTGGTGGCCGACATTGAGGCTGCAGGCGGCAAAGCCGTCGCTGTCGCGGGGGACGTGTCCAAAGCCGCCGAGGCGCAAGGGATCATCGAAGCAGCAATCAAGAACTACGGCCGTCTCGATATTTTGGTCAACAACTCGGGTGTCTACGAATTCGCTCCCATTGAGGAAGTCACCGAAGAGAGCTTTCACCGGCAATTCAATATCAATGTCCTGGGCGCTCTTCTCACTACGCAAGCGGCAGTGAAGCACTTGGGCGAGGGCGGAAGCATCATCAACATCGGCTCCGGTGTCAGCCGCCTCACACCGCCTACCGCATCGGTTTATGCGGGTACGAAGGGCGCGCTCGATGCCGTCACTGGCGTGCTGGCGAGGGAACTTGGTCCCAGGAAGATCAGGGTCAACACGATCAACCCCGGAATGGTGGAAACCGAGGGGACTCACACCGCGGGATTCATCGGCTCCGATTTCGAAAAGCAGTTGGTATCGCAGGCGCCGTTGGGCCGCACCGGACGCGTCGGTGACATCGCACCCATCGCCGTGTTCCTGGCGTCAGACGATTCTGGCTGGCTGACAGGCGAGCAGTTTCTAGCCACCGGCGGCATTCGTTAATCCGCGTAGACTGGAGGGGGCGGCGGTGAGCTGCCCCTGTGTATGGCCGCAACTAGTGTTCAATTCGCAGTGGCGACGCATATCATGGCGGCGCTTGGTTTCCACTATGGCGAGGAGGTTACCTCCAGGATGTTGGCCACCAGCGTGAAGGCGGAACCAACATTCATTCGGAAGTCGCTTTCGAAGCTCGCCAAAGCGGGATTGGTAGTCACCAGGCGGGGGAAGAACGGCGCTTGCGCGTTGGCGCGCACACCGGCAGAGATCACGCTGCGAGACATTTACCTCGCCAGCGAAGCACCTTGTTTAGTGGCGGGTCACTGCTACCCCGTCGAAACGGAGTGCCCGGTGAGCGCTCACTTTGCCGAATGTATGGCGTCGATTCAGGCAGCTACGCAGCGGAGCCTGGAGGAGGCTTTAGCCACAACAACGCTGGCCGATGTAGTGAGAGAAATTCGTAAGAGGGCGTCGGGCTAAGTCGGGATAAGAGCAGGGTAGCGAAGCTAGTCCGCCACCCTGCCTGCTATTCCCTAAGCGTAGCTGGAGACGGCGGCAGCGTTCTTGGCGCCGCGTTCCTTGGTGATGCGGGCGATATAACCACTGGCGCGGAACTCCTGCAACGGATGGGCCGGGAGACCCTTCGATTTCCGCCAGTCCACGATGGCCGGACGAACGTCGGTGTTGTAAGCGTCCTTCAGCGTCTCTTCGGCTTCTACCAGATCGCAGCTCGTTTGATACGGCGCGAGCGTGGCATGGTCCACCAGCGCAGCCTTGGTGTACAGCTCTTGCGCCGTCACCGCGGTCTGGATCATCTCTTCCACGCGCGGCTTCAAGTTGTGGCTTTGGTCGATCATGTAAGCGATATCAGCGCGCTTACCCGTTTCGAACTCAAACAGACAGATCTCGTGGAAGATGCGGAAGACTTGATAGGGGTCGATGGAGCCCAGCGTCAGGTCGTCGTCGGCGTAGCGCCGATCGTTGAAGTGGAAGCCGCCGAGCATGTCTTCACTCAATAA
>JBDTMC010000350.1:0-8438 GCA_039934475.1 Bryobacteraceae bacterium
TTCACGCACCGGATTCAACAGCCCAAATACTGCCTTGCTGATCTTCTCGCCTACAGCGAAGTAACCGACTGACGCGATGGGAGCAAACAAGCCGAGTATAAAAGCGTTGCCAACTCCGTACAGGCTCTCGCCGCTCCGGAACACAAACAGCCTCCAACCCGATGTCAGCGCGCCCTTCACCAAGGTCGGTGTCGGCATCACGAAGGGAAACTCACGAAAGGCCAGGAACAGTCCAATTACCGTAGAAAGCAACGGCGGCACTCCCTGCAGCAGCAGTGCCTCCCACGCATTGTCGGGCGATTTCACTACAACAAAGATCCCGATCAATCCGATCACCTTGCCGGTAATCTCCAGTGTCGCCGCCAGCCGCAGCCGCTCCAACCCCTGGAAGAACCACAACGGGTTCATGCCTTGGAACAACCCATAAAAGAGACCGGCCCACAGCAGCGGACGGTTGTCCCGCAGAATCGGTATGTACCACGAAACCAGCCATGCGACAGTCAGGCACAAAGTTCCCAGCGCCACCTGAGCGCCTAGCACCCCGGCCATTATGCGGCCGCACTTCTCCGGCGAAAACCGGTCCTGTGCGATTTGACGCGTGGCCGAGAGATTGAAACCGAACTCAATCACTAACACGACAAACTCGCCCAGGGAGCTCACAAACGCCACCGTGCCCCACACCGCCGGGCCTAGAACCCGCGCCAGGTAGGGCATAGTGATCAGCGGCAGCACCTTACGGCACACCTGCACGCCGTATAGCGCTGCTGCATTGTGCACAAGATCGTTCCGCAGCGCACGGGCCGTCAGATTCCGGCATTTGGACACCAGTCCGATCATGCCTCCTCCAACCTCTCCCGTAACCAGAATTCACGCATAGGTGTTAGTACGCCCCACTACGGAAGATCACCACACCAATCGTTCGATACAGAATAAACAAATCGAGCCACACCGAAGAGTTCCGCACGTACATCGTGTCTAACCGCACTCGCTCTTCATAAGAGGTATCGCTGCGCCCCGACACCTGCCACAGACCTGTCAATCCGCCTTTGACGCGGGTGTAGGTATCAAAGGCAGGGCCGTAGCGGCTTACTTCCGCCTGCACGATGGGACGCGGTCCCACCAGGCTCATGTCGTTCTTCAAAACATTCCACAACTGTGGCAGTTCATCAAGGCTTGTTCTGCGCAGCAGCCGGCCAACACGGCTCACCCGCGGGTCGTCCCTTAGTTTTTGACTAGTCTCCCATTCTTCTCGCGCAGCCGGGTTATCCCGCAGATACTCTTCCAGCATTTCATCGCCGTTCACCGCCATGGTCCGGAACTTCCACGCCTGGAAATAGACGCCCGACTGGCCTATCCGGCGGTGCCCGAAGAACACCGGTCCGCGGCTGGTCATCCGGATCGCGACGGCAATCGCCAGAAATAGCGGTGCCAGAAAAACCAGTGAGGCGCCGCTGATAGTGATATCGAGAAGACGCTTTGAGAAGACATGATTGGATTGCGATGTACGCGGAATTTCAAGCCCGAATACACTGCCCAACGACTTAGGACGTACCCACAGCTGCGACCACAGGAATAAGGATGGAACAACAAGTACATGACCGAAGTTCGGTATCACGTAGTTGTCCACCATCTGAGTTAGCGCGCGAGAGAAGGTCTCCGGTGCCGTCGCGATCGCGTAAGCATCCGCTTTCCGGCTGATCAGCGCATCCACCACATCCACGCTTGAGTAAACGGGAACGCCTTCGATCTCATCTAAGTCCGACTCCGGATCGATCACCGCCACCGGCTTCAATCCCAACCCAGGCTGCTGCTGGATCGCCGATAAGACAAGTCGCGCCGGCTCACCAGCGCCGAATATCACGGTCGGGTAACCCCACCAGTCCCGGTGGCTCAACCAAAGCCGGACTGCGCCCCGCGTCAGCGGCACTAAAATGACACTCAATGCCACCGCCAGAAACAGGGTCCACGTAAACGGTTTCGATGCGCCGCGGTAGGAAAAAGTGCCCGCTGCCAGCACCAGAAACAACAGCGTTGACGAGAACGTCGCCCGCCGTATCTCCTCGGGCGGTCCCATGGCAACGCCCGAATACAGGCCCATCACCGCGTAGAACGCAAGAAAGACCACCGCCATCGGCGCCAATCGGAGATAGCTCAGAATTTCCACCTGCGGATCGAAAACAGCTTTCACAAAAACGCTCACCGCCACCGATGCCGTCAACGCGATCAAATCGCTCACTAATAGTGAAGCGACCATGTAAAGCGGACGCGCCCCGGAGGATGTTGTTTCGATAGCTCTCGCTTGATATGCAATCATTCGTTGTCTCGCTTTTCTTAGTGATTACCGGAAGGGCCATCGACTATGGGTTGGAGCGACAGAGCCCAAGGTGAAATCCACGGCAGCGCCAACAAAAACCAAAGGTGCCGCCAATGTACTGTGTCTACCACCGCGCTATTCACCAGGTGCCCGCAGATACAGGCACACGCAGCTAAAAAAAGAGCTCGCGCCTGGTAACTCGGCGCGATGCACGCATTGCGAACCGCCTGCAACGTTGAGGCCAACAGAAAACCAACAAAGCAAAACAATCCAAAGATCCCGTTCTCGCTCAACACCCGCATGTAAGAGCTGTGTGTCGCGTAGTTAAACACGCCTTCTGCTTGCCCCGGCCCAATCCCCAACGGATTGTCTATCGCCGCCTGCAATGCCATCCGTTGTGTTTGAAATCGAATCTGGTCATACCCCTGCAAACCGCCCTGTCCCAGGCGCACCGCCAGCATCGCCTTCACCGATGGCACCTGCAGCACCGCCACAATCGCCAGCACGGCCACTCCCGCGAAACCAATCAGCGGACCCAGAGACACCGATCGCTTTCCCGACTTCGTCGGCAGTACCAGATCGAGAATCACAAAGAGCGCCAGCGATATCGCATAGTTGATCCAGCACGCCCGCGAATAGCTGAGCGCAATTCCCAGCGACGCCAGCAGCGCCACCGCGATCCGCATCGTCCTCCCCGCGCCCGGCAGGCAACCCATAATCGCCATCACACCAAGCGGTACCAGAAACGGTCCGTACACGTTGGGATCCTTGAACGGCCCCTTCGGACGCCCGTATAACAGCAGCATCGATTGGAATCCGATGATATGGAAATACGACGCCAACGCGAGTCCTGCTGCAGTAAGACCGGCAATCGAGTACCCGGAGAACAACATCTTCACCAGCGGCACTTGGTAGAAATCGATCGACCCGACAAACACCACCCACGATGTGATCAGGTAGAGCGTGACGAAACAGTAAAAAACCGCCCGTGTCGTCTCCGGCGCGTTCGGGATAGAGACAATGTTCGCCAGCGCCAATCCCGCCAACAGAATGCCAGGCACCACCGCTACTGCTTGCAGACGAACCACGCCCATAGCGGTTCCCAATGCCAACAGCACCAGCATCACGGCATCCACTGGCGCCGGCTCTACCAGCACAATGGAGCTGATACCCATCGCGAACGCCAGCAACCACACGAACATCGGTGTTCGGCTGCGGGTCATTGACCCGCCTGAGAATGAATACCTGGTACTGGCTGCTTCGAAGCTAGTAGCCATAGCTTCGGCGCCACCGTTTGCAGTCGTTGAGGATCGTTCCCAACAGCGGAATGCCGTCCGTCATCAATCCCTGGCGCGCCGCAAATGCGGCCTCCTCCGTGGTCTGCCCGGCCCGCAGCACCAGGATGCACCAATCCGTCAGCCGCGCTAATGTGCGCGTCTCCGGAACCAGCAACAGCGGCGCTGTGTCCACTAGTACCACGTCGTACATCCCGCGCAGACTGTCGAGCAACTCCACCGTCCGGCGCGAATGCAGCAACGCAAATGAATCTATCGTCGGCTCGCCCGCCATCAACAGATCCAATCCGGTGAACGCCGGTATGTTCTTCACCGCACGGCGAATCGCATCGGCATTAACGTCGGCAGACAATAAGTCAGTCAAGCCGTTCGTGTTTTCCATCCCGAAAGCCTTATGAAGCGAAGGTTGCCGCAAATCCGCGTCTACAACCAACACCCGGTGCCCGATTTCAGCCAGCACCATTCCCAGGTTGGCGGTGATGGTTGTCTTACCCTCCCCCGGCCCAGGGCTGCTGATCGCAAACATCCGAGTCCCCGTCCGGTCTTCCGTCGCGAACAGAATCGAGTTGATCGCCGTGCGGAACGAATCCGGAAACACACCGTTATACCGTTGCGGCGCTTCCAGTGACAGTGACCGAGTCGGGCGCCGCACTTCCCGCGACGCCGGGATCACACCCAATTCCGCCACGTTCAAAAACGCTCCCGCATACCCCGGCATGCGGAACGTCGTGCTCGTCTGATCCAGAACAAACACCATCGTCCCGGCTACCAGCAATCCCGCCAGAAACCCAGCCATCGCAATGAAAAGCTTCTTCGAATTGTCAGGCTGCTCGGCCGCCGTCGCCGCATCCACAACCCGAATGCCTGCCGCCCGCACCACGGTAGCCAGTTGGCTGTCGTTCACGCGCTTCACCATGTCTTCGTACATCCCGCGCGTCGTCTCCAGCTCGCGTTTCAAAGTGATGTAGTGTACGGAATTCTGCGCCAGCGTGCCCACCTTAGCCGCTTGCACAGTGTACGCCTCCATCGCTGCGTTCTCGTCGCGCCGTGCCGCGTCATACTCGTTCGCCATCCGGCTGCGGATGTTCTTCCGTTCATTCGCCACCGCCGCTTCCAACTCCACCACCTGCGCTTGCACCTTCAGCACCTTCGGGTGCTCCGGCGTCAGCGATGCGCTCAATTCAGCCACTTGCCTCTTCAAATCCACCAGCCGCACCCGGTACTCCTTCAGCGCCGGATCGTCGATCACTTCCGGCAGCGATTGCGGGTCCGCCTGTCTCGCTACGCGATCTCGCGATTCCTTCCGGATGCGATCCGCCTGCGAACGCGCAACTTGCTCCTGCAGTCGCGACAGCAGTGCTTCGTCGCTCGAAGGTGCATCGTTCGACGGCAGCAAGCCTGTCCGTGCGGTGTACTTCTGTAACCCTAATTCCGCGGCTTCCATCTTCGCTCTCAGCTCCAACAAGTGCTGCGCCAGCCATCCACCCACGTTCTGCGTCAATTCCTGGCGCGATCGCGTGGCATCGTCCACCGCTTCAGCCGCCAGCGCGTTTACAAAACTCACCGCCACAGCGGGGTCTTTTGATTCAAACGAAATTTCCACGACATTGGATTGCCGAAGTTGCTGAACTTTTAGCGATTTCTGCGCCAGTTTCACGGCCGTCCGGAATCGCTCTTCCGGCGTCTGCACCGCTTTGGTCCCGAACGGCAGCCAACTCTTCCGATTGACAAAAGCGTCATTCTGATCCAACTGGAGTTTTCTCACCGCGCGTTCTACCAAAACGTCGCGCTTCAGAAGCTCCAATTGCGTTTCCGTATAGCTGTCGGCGGAACCACTAGTACCCCGCGAAGTCGGATCCACGCTCTGCAAGTTCAAGAAATTAGAGTTCAGTCCCAGCAGTTCCACCGAAGTCTTCGCTCGATATACCGGCGGCAGCAGGTATCCAATCGCCGCACCCATGCCGGTGCACGCGGCCAGAATTCCTAACAGTAACCACTTGCGATCAAGAATCGCAGACCAATAGTGGGCCAACTGGTTTTGCGCCGGTCGGTTGGTGGGCGGGACGGGCGAACGCAGACCAGCGTCTACCGGATCCAAACTGCGAATGGCTCGCCGTGGCAAAAGCGCCATCGGCGGGAGACTCGGCTGTCTTCCGTCAATCATATTTTTTATTCTCAGGCTCTATCTGCGCCAAATCGCGATTCCGGTGCCTGTCTGAATCGCGGCCTCCAATACACGAAAGGCCACTCTCTTTTGGGTGCTCGATGGGATAAATAGAACATCTTCGGGATTCAACATCATGTCGTCTCCCTTCCCTTCGAGAATTTTTTTCACATCTACGGCCACTTCAATGCGCTTCCCCGAACTCTCGCGCATCACGCGAGCCCGCTGCGGCGCGGCCGTCCCTTGCAGCCCTTCCGCCATCGATAGAGCCTTGATTAACGACAGCTGCGAACGGTTGCCAAGGACAAATCCACCAGGTTTGCGCACATCCCCCATCACGTAGATCAAATCGGATTTCGACACCGAGATCACGTCATTGGGAAAAATCGTAACGTTGGACGGTAAATTTTTCCCTTCCAAAAGAGGAGTGATCTCCACCCGCATTTCCGTCACGCCGGCCGTCAAGTCGGCCGTCGCTGCGTCTTTCCGCGTCACCACCAGCCACGAACCGGCATCGGGGCGAAGGCCGCCCGCCACCGACAACATCTCCACCAGATTCCGCGGCGCACTCATTTGGTACACGCCAGGGTTGTTAACGGCGCCCAGAATGGACACCGGACGGCTGCGGAATTGTACCGACGACACGCTAATGTGCGGCTCTTTCACAAAGCGGCGGAACTTCTCGTTCAATGACCGTTCAAACTCCAACACCGTCATGCCCGCTGCCGGAATCCGTCCAAGATAAGGCAACCCCACCGTGCCATCCGCGGCCACCTGCAGCACCATCCCCTTCAGTTCCTCGTCTTCCGTGTCCGTCAATGAGATCTCGTCGCCTCTCCCAAGCACCTCAGTTGCCACCGGGCGTGGCGACAATGCGTCGCCTCCGGGTCCGGAGACACCAGCCGCCGGGGATAGAGAGAGGAGCCCTAACCAAACTGAAAGCAAAAGTTTTTTGAACATAATTCGAACGCCTTCGCACGAGACCTCCGGCCGTTTCTACAGCCAGAACGTTCGTGACAACCAGCTGAACAAGACATCGAGCTCGCAACCACATCTAAGTACTATAAATACTAGGAACAACTATTATGGCAAGCTTGAGTTTGAACGGGACACTTACGGGGTGAGTACTCTTCACTGCGAGAACCCTCACAGACATAGGGTAGTTTGACTCATTTGGGAGATTGAAGTCAAGTACTGGAAGGAGTAGAGTACCGCGCTACAGATGGGAAATTAAGACTTGTATCGCCAGCCCATTATTTCTACTGTTTACATTTGTTTTCTTGACTAAGAGACCATTAATTAAAATGAAATAAAGTACCCCCGTGCTCCGGCTCCCCGCCAGGCCGAAACCATCGCCATAGCCTTATCATTGAGGATCGTCGTTCTCATCTCTCCGCGACGCTGATTCCAAAGACAAAATTAAAAAAACGATAGATACGGTTGATTTATGCTCGCGAATTCGCTAAGGTCGCCCGTATCCGCGTTGATCGGCGTTCAATTTACATCTTGCTCGTAGCCGGAAAGTGGCTCCGCACCCACGCCAGCCCAACGAATGAACAAATCAGGAACCCCGCGATGATGCCCCAGTATGCACCCGCGCCGGCTCCAATGATCACCGCGCCGAACAACGAACTGAGGATACCGCCTACTCTCCCAATCGAAGCGGCCCACGCCACACCGGATGCACGCACACCAGTGGGATACACATACGTAGCCAGCGCGTACAGTGATGTCTGAATCGCATTCAACAGCAGCCCATTCAATCCCAACGCCCACATCAGCATGCTACGGTCGCCGTGCACCTGAATCGGAACCAGCAGAATCGCCAGTGCGCTGCCCGCCGTCGCCAGCGCCCCCCAAAGCATCGGCCCCCGCGACCCCAGTTTCGCCATCAGCGCCGCCCACACCAGCACGCCCAGCACCCCGCCAAAGTTGTACACGGCCAATCCCGCGCTCGCCGACCCCGCGTCCAAACCTTGCGACGTCAGCATTGTCGGCAGCCACCCAAACACCAGGTACACCGCATTCATTGAGAAGAAACACGCGAACCACAGTCCCGCCGTATCCCGCGCATGCAGCGGTCCCCACAGCGTTTGCAGCGGAGCCCGCTCATTCACCTTCCGTTCGAACCGGTCCTCAAATGCACTGCCCGCGGGCACCACGTGACCCATGCGCTTCAGCAGGCTAGCCAGCGCCGGCCACCCGGACGGCCGTTGCGCCAGAAACCGTGGCGACTCCGGCAGCACCGCCCACAACACCAACGCGAAGGCCAGCGGCAGTGCCCCCCCAATCTCATACAACACGCGCCATCCGTACAAGGGCAGCACACGAGCCGCAATCACGCCACCCACCATGCCACCCAAAGGCACGCACACAATCGTCAGCTTCACCGCAATCGGACGCCGCCGCGCCGGTGCGAACTCCGCCGCCAGTGCACTCGCGTTAGGCAGCGCGCCACCCGCCCCCAGTCCTGTGATGAACCTTAGTACCGCTAGTGCCGCCACTGAGTCTACAAAAGCCGTCGCCACCGTGGCCAAACCGAAAATCCCAACACACGCCAGCAAAGCAGGACGCCGCCCGAATCGGTCACCCACATAGCCCGCAAACGGACTCCCTGCCGCCATCCCCGCCAGTCCCAACGCCAGCACCGGAGCAAACGCCGCCC
>JBDTMC010000351.1:0-8416 GCA_039934475.1 Bryobacteraceae bacterium
CATCAACTGGAGATAGTCGATGATCACCAGGCCCAGGCCGTGCTCGGCCTTCAGGCGACGGATCTTGGAGTGGATGTCCATCAGGTTCGCGCCGGCGGAATCGTCGATATAGAGCGGTGCCTCTACCAATTCCGAAGCTGCGATCTGGAGCCGGCGGCGTTCCTCGCCGTTCAGGTAACCGGCGCGAAACTTCTGCTGGTCAACGCGCGCGCCGGCGCACACCATACGGGTGAGCAGCGATTCCTTCGACATTTCGAGCGAAAAGACGGCAACGGGCAGCCGGTGCCGCGTGGCGATGTGCTGGCCGATGTTCAGCGCCAGCGCGGTCTTGCCCATGGCAGGGCGGGCGGCGAGGATAATGAGTTCGCCCTCGCGGAAACCGCCGGTCATTTCGTCCAGCTTGACGAAACCGGTGGGCACGCCTTTGATGCGCCGGCTGGGGTCGAGGAACGCGTTGATGCCGCCCTGGTAGCCGGCGATGATCGTTTCCGGTGTCGCCAGCGCGTCCTTGCTGCGATTGTCACTCAGCTTCAGCATCGACTCTTCGGCGCCCGCGAGGATCTCCTCGGGGTTCTCTTCGCCCAGCAGGCAGCGGTTGATCACCGCCTGCGAATTGAAGATGATGCGCCGCAGGAGGCTCTTGTCCTTGACGATCCGGATATAAGCGTCAAGGTTGTAGATCTGGGGCAGGCCGTCGTCGAGGCTGACCAGGTAGCTAAGCCCGTCGCACGATTCCAACTGGCCGTAGCGCATCAACTCATTGGCGACGGTGACGCGATCGATCTTTTCGCCGCGCTCGCCGATCTCCTGCATGCGAGTGAAGATGCGGCGGTGCTTTTCAAGACTGAAATCATCGGCTTCGAGGATCGCGCCGACGCTGATGAAACAGGAATCGTCCATCAAGATGGCGCCAAGGACAAAGCGTTCGGCGTCGAGGTTGGACGGGAGCCCGCGTTCAAAAGCGATATCGAAGGTAGCCATAGTACAACGTTCTCTACAGTAGCGGCCCTACCGGTGCATTACAAGAGGATTTGTCCCGCTTTTACAGGCACCCGCAAGTGACTGTAACGACGAGGGAAACGACTCTGGGGAGCCTCTTTTCCGTAACTTTCCACAACAAATCCTCGATACCCATTTTTACAACGCGGGCAAAGCTGGACGCCAGCACTTTATCGGCAGACCCACAGCTACCCTCGCACAATCCTGGCGGGCTCACTAACCGCGGCGAAGGCCCGTAGTCTAATGGGCAGATGCAGGATAGTGATGCGGCGGTGATCGCCCAGGCCTTGGAGGGTGATCGGGACGCCTTCCGGGTACTGGTGGAACGTCACAGCCGTGCTGTGTTTCGATTGGCGTTCCGCATCACCGGGAACGAATCTGATGCCGAAGATGTAGTTCAGGAGTCGTTTCTACGGGCGTGGCGGCAACTGCACCGCTATGAGGCGCGGGCTGGTTTCGGGACTTGGATGTACCGCATTGCCAGCAACTATGCGCTCGACTTGGTGCGGGCTCGCCGTCGCCGGCCCAGCGAAGAGATTGTAGAGGGGACTCTGGCTTTTGCTTCGAATGGACCCTTACCGGACAGGCTGGCCTTCTCCGGGGAATTGCGGCGGCGATTGGAGACCGTGATGGCGACCCTTACGCCTCAGGAACGGCTGGCGTTCACCTTGCGGCACATGGAAGGGCAGTCAATCGAAGAGATCGGCGCGGTGTTGGGGACTGCCGCCAATGCCACCAAGAACAGTATTTTCCGGGCCGTCCAGAAACTGCGAAAGGGTTTGGGCCCGGCAGTAGGTGCAACCCAATGAGTCATTTGAGCGAAGAGCAATTGGTGCTTCATTACTACGCGGATGGGGAGAGTTACGCCGCCGTGGAGACGCACTTGTCGGAATGCGAAATCTGCCGCCAGCAGTTTGAAACGCTGCGGTTGGAATTGGACGCGATTGAATCGCCCGTGCCTGAGCGAGGGCCGGAGTACGGCGCCGAGGTCTGGCGGCGGCTCGAAGCGCGCCTGCCGGAGCGGCGTGTGCGGGCCCGGTTTTCGTGGCTGCCCGTGTGGGCTCCAGCCGTCGCAGTCGCAACACTGGTGGTAATGGCGTTCCTGGCCGGCAACTGGTATGAGCGGAGTAAGGCGCCAAAGGAGTTCGCCAGGGGCGGCGGACGTGTAGCGGAGCGAATCCTGGTGATTGCCGTGGGCGATCACCTGGACCGGTCTCAGATGGTGCTGGCGGAGATCGCCAATGCCACCCCGGGCAGCGGTCCTGTGGACATCACAGAGGAACGCCAGCTGGCGCACGATTTATTGGGTGAGAACCGGCTCTATCGCCAGACCGCTACGCGGACCGGAGACGCCGGGGTGGCCAGCGTCTTGGACGATTTGGAGAGGGTTCTGGTTGAGATTGCCAACAGCCCCGACCGCGTTTCCAGCGCGGAATTTCAGGTGATTCGTAACCGCATCGAATCGCAGGGGCTGTTGTTCAAGGTTCGTGTGATGGGCTCCCGGCTGCGCGCCAACCCGCCGCCGCCGGCTGCTCCGAATAAAGTTCTATAACCGAGGGAAGACATCATGAAACTGACTACGTATTGGCTGGCGGCGGTGCTTACCGCACCGGTGTTAGCAATGGCCCAAAATCCGGCCGTAGCTCCGCACGCGGTTGCGGCTGAAATGGATATGGCCCGGCAACTTGCCGCACAGGCAACAGCCGTGGCGCCGGTGGCGATGGCCGCGGCCGGAGAGTATGAATGGGCCGTGCAACTGGCGAAGCAGGCGCGGAGCTTCAACGGGATGGCCGGAATGGGCGCACTGGCAGGAATGGCTCCGCTAGCCGGCATTCCGGGGTTTGCGATGCAGGCCTCCGCCCGTTCGCCTGAAGCGCGGGCGGCGCGGGACATGGCCCGGAACGCAGCGGGCGACTATTCCCGGGGATCTCGCGCCCTGGACAAGCGCGATTGGGCGGGCGCCGTGCAGGCGTTCGACAATGTCATCCGCGTCAATGGCAGCCGCCTCGATGGAGCGCTCTATTGGAAGGCCTACGCGTTGAATAAGCTCGGGCGGCGGGAAGAAGCGCTGAGTTCGCTCGCCCAGTTGGGCAAGGACCATCCCGAGAGCAATTGGCTGAATGATGCCAAGGCTTTGGAAGTGGAAGTTCACAATGCGTCAGGAACACCGGTTTCCCCGGAGGCGGAGAACAACGAGGAATTGAAGCTGCTGGCATTGAACGGACTGATGCAGACCGATCCCGAGAGAATGTTGCCTCTGGTGGAGAAGATGCTTCACGGACCTGCCTCACCGCGTGTCAAGGAGCAGGCACTGTTTGTACTCGCGCAGAGCAACTCACCCAAGGCGCGCGCCATCCTCGGACAGTTGGCAAAAGGAGGAGGTAACCCGGATCTGCAGATCAAAGCTGTCGAATTTCTTGCGATCCACGGGGGCAAGGAGAGTGGCCCTACGCTGGCCGATGTCTATGCCACTGCCAAGGACGACAACGTCCGCGAGGCGGTGTTGCGGGCGTACATGATCAGCGGGCAAAAGGACCGGCTGCTGGCCGCCGCGCGTAGCGAGAAATCGGTGGCGCTGCGCGGCCAAGCCATTCAATATCTGGGTGCGGCAGGGGCGCGCGACGAGATCTGGCAGATGTACCAGGCGGAAACCTCGCCGGAACTGCGCGGCAATCTGATTCAGGCCATGATGATCTCCGGCATGTCAGACCGGCTGCTGGAAGTCGCTAAAGGCGCCAAGGATCCGAAAACGCGCAAAGACGCCATCCAGGGCTACGCGGTTTCTGGAGGCAACAAAGGGGCCGATGTGTTGGTTTCCATCTACAGCAGTGAGCAGGACCGTAGCGTTAAGGAAACCATTATTCACTCGTTCATGATGAGCGGCAGCGCTAAGCCGCTCGTCGAAATTGCCCGCCAGGAGAAAAATCCGGAGTTGAAAAAGACCGCCGTTCAAACGCTCTCCCTCATGCATTCGCCGGAGGCGACTGAATACCTGATGGAACTCCTGAAGTAATTCCGCGACCCTCGTTGATTGTTACCTGCCTTACAGGCGAAAATGCGGTGAGCCTCCTCTCACCGCATGCCACAAATCGTTCGCAATTTTCTTTACGGAATTCGGGCCCTGCGGCGAAGCCCGGCCTTCGCTTGTTCCGCCATCTTGGCATTGGCTTTGGGAATTGGCGGGAATGTTGCGGTTTTCAGCGTTGTGCGAACCGTGCTGTTGAGACCGTTACCTTATCGGGAGCCCGAGCAGATTGTCCGGATATTCGAGACGAATATAGCGCGTAATGTGCCGGAAATGAATGTCGCCGCCGGGAATTTTGTGGATTTCCGTGCGCGGTCGCGAGCCTTCCGCGGAATCGCCGCATCGCGGTACCTGGTGCGCGGGCTGACACGGCCGGAAGGCGCGGTGACTGTGTCCGTACAGGCAGTTTCGGCAGGATTCTTCGACGTGTTAGGCGCGCGCGCTGCCCTTGGCCGTAGTTTCCTGGCGGAAGAGGACGTTCCCGGTGCCCGGGTGGTAGCGCTGAGTGACGCCGGATGGCGCAGGCTGTTTCATGCCGACCCTGGCATCGTCGGAAAGATCGTTCCCCTGGATGGTGAGGCGCATACCGTGGTGGGTGTGATGGCTCCGGAAACCGAATCGCCTTCCGGCACCGATCTCTGGCTTCCGCTGGCCTTGGATCCGGAAGAGATCGGTTCGCGCACGGGACACAACCTCTCCGTCGTTGGCCGGTTGCGTGCCGGCGTCACGGTGGAGCAGGCCCAAGCTGACCTGCAAAGTATTGCCGGCGCACTGGCGGTGGAAAATCCCATCACCAACAGCGATTGGAGCGCCCGTGCCGTGCCGTTTCAGGAAGAACTGGTACGCGAGGTCCGCCCGGTGCTGTTGTTGCTGCTGGGCGCGGTGACCTTTGTGCTGCTCATCGCCTGCACCAATGTGGCAAATCTCCTCCTGGTGCGCGCGTCGGGCCGGCAGCGGGAAGTCGCGGTGCGCATCGCGATGGGCGCGACACGGGGCCAGATCCTCGGACAGCTTCTGGTGGAAAGTCTGATCCTCTCGATGGCTGGCGCCCTGGGCGGACTCTTGCTCGCTTATTGGAGCGTTCGGGTGATGGCGCTAGCGCTGCCGTACCTGCTGCCGCGGATGGATGGCTTCGCCTTCGACGCCCCTGTGATCGCCTTCACCTTAGGCTTGGCGATGATCACCGCCCTCCTGTTCGGCCTCATTCCGGCGCTGCAATTGGCTGCCTCCGATCTGCAAGGTTCGCTCCGCGACGGCGGCCGCGGCGCATCCACTGGCCGGGGTAAGCAGCACCTCCGTGCCGGTTTGGTGGCCGTTGAAGTCGCGCTTTCCCTGGTGCTGCTCATCAGTACCGGTCTCTTGTTGCGCAGTCTGTTGGCGCTGTATTCCGCCGACCCGGGGTTTCGCGACAAGAACATCCTCACCATGTACACGTCCCTCCCTCCCAACCGCTACGGCGAGGATCCGAAGGTTGCCATTTTCTATCGTGAAGTTCTGCGCCGGATCAGGACCATTCCCGGTGTCGAGAATGCCGGAGGAGTAACCGCTCTGCCCATGACGGCTGCCAACTACATGGTGCGCCTTCAGGTGGTGGGAGCACCGCCGGTACCTATGGGCCAGCGGCCTCCCGCCCGTTACGACACCATCACCCCGGGCTACCTGGAGACGATGGGTATTCCCTTGAAGGCGGGCCGCGTATTCGACGATCGCGATACCATCGACAAGCCTCCTGTGGCCTTGATCAGCGAGACGATGGCGAAGCGCTATTTCCAAGGCCAGGATCCGATTGGACAGAAGATCGAGATTAATGTCGGTACCGGCGGGCCGCGCGAGATCGTCGGAGTTGTGGGCGATATTAAACACCAGTCTCTCGACGAAGGTCCACGTGCGGCCATCTACGACGCGGCGTATCAGATCCCCTTTCCGCTCTTGTGGATTGCCGTTCGGGGGCGCAATGTCGAGTCACTGGAACCCGCCATCCGCCGCCAATTCGCTTCCGTCGATAAGGATCAGCCGGTGGACAGAGTCCGCACAATGGAGGCTGTGATCGCCGATTCGGTCTTCGCGCGGCGCTTCGCCGGCTATGTGGTAGGCGCTTTCGCCATCCTCGCTGCAGTGTTGGCCGCCATCGGGATCTATGGTGTGATCGCCTATACCGTGGAACAACGGCGCACAGAGATAGGCATTCGTCTCGCTATCGGAGCGTCCCATCGAAGAGTGGTCGCTATGCTGCTGTGGGAGGGAACGTCTATGGCGATAGCCGGCTCCTTGATTGGAATCGGACTTTCCCTCGCCGCAACGCGCCTCATCGGCAAGTTGTTATACGGAGTGCAGCCCGCCGATCCTATAACCTATGCCGTAGCCGTGGTGGCGCTGCTGGTGATTGCCACCGTGGCCACCTACGTCCCGGCAAGACGGGCATCGCGCATCGATCCCGCTATTGCCTTGCGCAACGAATAGGCCTGTCTCAGATAGCGCGCAGCAGTCGCGCCGGCAGCGTCACCAGCGCCCAGATCAGTTCCAGCACGCCACCCACCGCGATGCCCACAATGCGAAACGGCAAGAGAAAGATCCATACCAGCGGATACAGCACCAGCGCCAGCAAGGCCAAGGGCCAGCACAGCACCAGCAGGATGCACCACAATAGGAATTTCATAGGCTCATCAGGTAGTACGCCCGGTGTCTGCGAAAAGTTCCTTCTCTACGGACGGAAAACAACCAGGTCGGAGATCCCGATGTCGCTGCCCTTGGATTCCGCGTACGGTTCGCCCTTCACTACCACACGCACGGTGTGCTTCGTGTTCTTTAAGCCAAACGCGTGCCATACGCTCTCACCCGTCTTGGTGTTGGGTTCGTCAGGGTACGTATCCACCGTGGCGGCCAGTTTCCCATCCAGGTAGACATCCGCTTTGCCCCCGCTGGGCAGGTAGCTTCCGACGACAATAACGCCGGTCCCTTCGAAACCGATGGAGGCTTCGGCGCCTTTGGTGGAGGCGATCTGTGTCTGCTTGTCCTTCTTCCACGCGCCTTTCCAGGTCCAGCGCGGATCGCTGCTCAGAATGCGCTCCACCGGAGAACCGTAGTCATCCCATAACTCCAGCTTCGCCGCTTTAGCGGTTTGGGTCTTTACCATCACCTTATCGCCCTCCACGCTGCCGCCAGTGAGTTTCACCAGTTGGAGTGTACGTTTCTCAGTGCTCGCCACGATGGAGTGGAAGGAGAAGTCGGTGTAGTTGAATTTCTTGTCGGCGATTTTGGGAATGTAGCTCTTGTATTGATCGGGAATCTTCTTATAGCCGAGCATCACCCCCATCACGCCACAGGCGCTTGCCGGATTACAATCGGAATCCTGCCCGGCCCGCGTGGAGATGTCCATTGTCTTAAAGAAATCGGCGTCGCCGTACAGCAGGCCCAGAGCGATGTAAGCGCCGTTCAGCTTGGCATCGATGTTGAATGGCTTCAACGCTCCCTCCGGGCACGGCTCCCGTTTGTTCCATTTGGCTTCGATCAGCTTCCAGGTTTGCTTCCAATCTTTCGGATTCTGTTTGTGCCACGCCAGCACGTCGGAGATCAGCTGGGCATAGGGACTGCGAGCCGGTATGGCTGCCAGGCCCGCTTCCACAATCTTGTGCGGATCGTTCTCAAAAAAGGCGGCGCTGTACATGGCGGAAACGAACATACCGCCATAAATGCCGTCGCCATAGTTCATCACGCGCCCCGCGCGCCACGCCATGTCATTGGTCCATTGCGGCAGCCCGGGCGCCATCAGCCCGATGAAGTCGGCTTCAATCTGAAAATCGATGTCGTTGGCATGGGCGTTGTACTTCGGAGTTCCAGAGAGCGTCGCTGGAACGCCGCGCCGCAGCGCTCGACGCGCGGCCAGATTGGCGTGCCACAAGGAGTACTTCGCGTTCTTGAACATCGCGCCGAAATCATCACTGGTGGCGTTGAGACCTTTGTCGTCGAGTACTTTGGCAAAGGTCATATCGACATACAGATCATCTTGATCCAACGAGTTGGTGACGCGCTCGGGCTTCCATTCCGGCAGCGGTCCTTCCATGATCTTTTCGTTGGAGCGGAACTCCGTGGGCGCGCCAAAACTGACGCCGATCATCTGGCCGGCCCAGCCTCCTTCGATCTTGTCATGTAGGACCGACAAGGGAATCTCGCGCAGACCGGGATTGGCGGCGGCCGCCAGCAGACCGAAGGCGGCGGCAAGAAGCAGGAACACGCTGAACCGTTTCATAGCCCTCCACTATATCGCTGTTAATTATTCTGTTCCGCTTGACCGGGTGGGGCGGTCCAAGATTTCCATGAAGAGACTTCTGGTAATTTGTTCGCTCCTGGGTGCGCCGCTGTTCGCGCAATACCGCTCCGTGGTGCTTTCGCCTC
>JBDTMC010000352.1:0-8404 GCA_039934475.1 Bryobacteraceae bacterium
AAGATTATCGTCAAGGACGACCACGGCAATACGTTTCTCGAAATTCCCCTCACTGTGGCGACGGTGGGCGCGGTGGCGGTGCCTGTTTTAGCCGGTCTGGGAACCATCGCCGCCATGCTCGCGAACTTCACTATCGGCGTGGAAAAGGTTCAGGAAGAGCCGCCTGCCGGCCCATCCGAATACGGTCCTGGAGACGCCGGTCCCGTGGGATGAGCGGCCCGCCATTCCCTCCAATCTTCCGTCGTCGCTTCCAGCATCGCCACAGCGGCCTTACGCAGCCACTCGCCACGGCGCTTCTTCAGATCCTTCGCAATCTCTGCGTTGCCCGCCGTGTGGATGTTGGCAGTTTCCCAACCCATCGCGCGCAATAGCCGCTGCTCATCCCGCACTTCGGGGAGTTCGCTGAGCGCGAGCCTCGAACTCGACGGAGCCAGACGGCGGAAGATCCACCCGCCGGCGGGCCGCAGAAACGGATCGGGACAGCGGGTCGCCTGTCTGAGAATGTCGGCATAGCGGATACGCCCATCCTTCCGCCCGGCGACCCAGAGACACGCCGAGGGCGCCAGAGACTTGGCTTCCCGTGCCACCAAACCACCCCGCCACTCGGCAATGGCTGCAATGCGCGTACGGCCCAAACTGCCAACACCGGCGGTGCGATGGAGGTAACGGCAGTGCAGTCGCCTCTCAGGCAAGGTGCGCTCCAACCCGCGCAGCACCGGTTTGGGGATTTTCCCCGTGAATTCCGCTCCAGAAGTCAGTTTGCGCCAGAACTTGCCCGGCTCCTTCAAACGTTTGGTCGCCATCTCGCGCAGGGCGGGATGATCTTCTTCCAGCACGAAGGGCCGCGGGGTCCGCAAGCCCTCGGCGTAGCCGTCGAGAATAGCCTCGCAGCATTCGCTGGCATCGGCGGTAAGCGTCTCCGTCAATAACGCGCTGGCGGCCAACCGCACCAGATCAAACGCGTAAGGCAGCGTCCAAGCCTCATCGAAGTCGTTGATGCCCCATATCAATCGGCCATCGGCGTCGCGCCACGTGCCAAAATTTTCCACGTGCAGGTCGCCGACAGCCAGCGTCCTCGGCGCCTTGTTCAAAGTGGGGCAAATCTGCGGCCACAACTGCGCCCATCGATAAAAAGTACCGCGCATGAAGACGAATCGGTCCCGTGCCATCAACTGGTGTTTGACTTCCAGATCAGGCTGCCACAAAGTCAAATGTTTACCCAGCCAGCGCTCATACTTTGCTGTTTCACTGACGAAGTTCATGTGTTAGGGCTCCAGTCCACTTGCTCTACTTTGCCGATAGCAAAAGCATAAAGCGCCGCGCCCGCCAACACAATCACCGCGGCCGCCACGAAGGCTGGCACGAAGGAGTTCGTCCGCTCCACAACCCAACCGGTGAACCATGGCGCGACGATTCCGCCGATGTTGCCTGCGCCGTTTTGAATGCTGGTCCAACGCCCTGCTGCCAGCGGTCCGGCCAGCGTTTGCGTGATCGCCCAGTGGTTGGAACAGAAGATGCCGAATGACAAGCAGGCGGCCATCAACAGCCCCAATGAGACATCGGAGTCTCTCACCACGGCCACCGGGAGGATGATGGTGGAAAGGGCAAGGCCCGTGATCACTGCTCCTTTCCGTGCCCGCGTCGGAGACATGCCGCGCGCGATCCAACGGTCTGACAGCCATCCCGTAACCACCGTCGCCGCGGCAATGGCAAAGTACGCCAGCGATCCCGCCGTGGCCATGCGGTCCATGGAATAGCCCCGGTCCCGCACCAGATAGGTGGGCAGCCACGTCAACAGGAAGAACCAAAAGTAATTCGCGCAGAACAGCGCGCCGAATGAACCCCAGGCGGAAGGTTGTTCCAGGATGTGCCATACCGTGGGTCCGGGCGTTGGCTCACCGCGCTTCACCCCAGGCGTGCGAGGCATCTTGAAGTACCACGGGATCAGCCACAGCAGGCCTCCCAAACCCGTGGCGAGGAAGAACACGCGCCATCCGAAACGGCTCATCAACAGCCCACCGAGCAATGTTCCCAGTGCCGGACCCAACTTCATTCCGGCATCGAGCAATGAATTCGCAAGGCCCCGCTGCTCCTGCGGAAAGTCCGACGCGAGAATCTTTGAGATGCAGGGATAAGCCAAAGACTCGCCCGCTCCCAGCAGCAGGCGCATCGCAAAGAGCATCGTGATCCCTGAAACCAGACCGGTTATCGCCGTCGCGCCCGACCAGATCAGAAAACCGGCGGCAAAGACAAGCCCCACCGGGAATCGGTCAGCCAGCCAGCCGGCAAAACCGGTCAGTTGCAGCAACGCGTACGTAATGGAGAACGCCGACAGCAGCGAGCCCAGTTGCAGCGGGGAGAGGGCGAGTTCCTTCGATAGCAGGGGCGCGGCAATTGCCAGATTGGAGCGGTCCGCGTAGTTGACGAACACCGCCACTACCAGCAGGGTGAGCAGTAGCCAGCGGCCTCGCCCCACGCTACGCTACCCGCGAGAACCACGGTTTGGCCGCCGTCAGGCACTCATTCACAGCCTGGATATTAGCGACTCCATCGCGACTTAGCCAATCCTCCAACGCCGCCGCACCACCGCGGACATAAACCGCAACGCCGTCCTTCCAGGTGGACCGCCCGCAGAGCACGCCGGAGAAGCCGGCGCCCGCTTCGGCCGCCATACGCAGGCTCTCGGTGAAATTCATCCCGCTCACACCCGCGCTGAGGTAGATGTAGGGGCGGCCCGCGGCGGCATCGGCGCGCCGGAACAGATCCAACGCCTCGTTTCGAGAGAACACGCGACGCCCGTCAAACACCGGGCTTCCTTCCACCCACGCCGCATTCAGGGGAAATTCCACTTTCAGCAGGTCCACCTTGTAGAGGTCTTGCGAAAACTCCTCCATGCTGCGGATGACGATTTCCGCGCGTTGCGCAGCGAATTCCACGCTCTTCGGGTCAAGGCCGTGCGGGTCATAGCCAACCGGTTCCAACAGAAACGGGACGCCGGCGGCTTCGCATTCGTGGCCTATGCGCTCTACAATGGCGCGCTTTTCATCGTTGGCGTCCGCGTCGTCAAACGGCGTCCATGAGAGCAGTACTTTCAAGCCATCGGCGCCCATCTCACGCAGGCGGCGGGCGGAGAAGTGCGGCAACAGCGCGAGCATGCGGTGTGGCCGCGGATTCTCAAATCCGTCCATCTCGTAAGTCACCAGCAGCCCGCATCCGGCGGCGCGCTGTTGAAACGCAGCCTGCCCGTATTCGGGATCCAGCAGAACGGCGCTGGCGTAGGGCGAAAGGACGCGCGTCACACACTCTTTGAACTCGCTCAGTTGTTCTGCCGTGATGCCATCCACGGGTACGCCCGCCGCGCCGGCAATCAACTGGCGCAGGCTTTTGCGCTGGTCCATCGCCAGCGCGGCAATCACGCCATCAGGGTTCGAGAGCGCCCGTAGTCGCTCCGCTTTTGCTTCTGCCATCATCGATCGTCATCGTACCATCCGTCACACGCGGAACTTGTCGATGTAGTCGCGGCGCAGTTCACTGCCCATGCCTGCCGTCTCTGGAGCCAGGATCGCGCCTCTGTCCATGCGCAACGTTTCCACGCTCGACGAATCGCCCTTCACGCTACCGGTTTCGATATAAATGGCGTTAGGCATCGCCAGCAGCATGTGCATGTTTGTGGGACCGCCGCCGTGGCTCGCCAGTTCCACGCCAAAGGCATCCGCCAGCGCACTGATTTCCATCCATTCCGTGACCCCGCCGGCGCGCCGGTTGTCGGGTTGCACAACATCGGCAGCACATCGCTTCAGCAGTTCCAGGAATCCGTAGCGGGTGTATTCGTTCTCGCCGGTGGCGATTCGCATGTCGAGGGCATGCGCCAGCTCAGCATAGCCATCGCGTTCCTGCGGCTGCAGCGGCTCCTCGTACCAGAAGCAGTTCATCTCCTGGTACACGCGTCCCCGCCGCAGAGCCTCATTGCGGTTGAAAGCCTGATTGGCGTCCACCATCACCCGGCGACCCTTGCCGCACAGCTCCTGCACCGCACGGATGCGAGCGATGTCGTCGTCCAGGGAATCGCGCCCCACCTTGATCTTCACCGCCTGAAAACCTTCATCGAGAGCGGAGGTGACTGACCGCTTTAACTCCGAGAGATCCGCGTCGTTGTCGTAGTACCAGCCGCACATGTTATAGGCCGGTACACGATCCTGATACGCGCCCAGCATCTTGTACACAGGCAGGCCGGCGCTCTTGCCCAGGATGTCCCACACGGCGATGTCCACCGCAGCCAGGGCAAACTGCGCCACGCCCTGCACGCCGTGGTATTCCACCGCGCTCCACAGCTCCTTCCGTAACCGTTTCGGAAATGAGGGGTCCTTGCCCAGCAAAACAGGCTTCAATTCCTGCTCTAGAACCGCTTGCACCACACGCGGCCCACCCGCCACCATGCCGAATGAGCTATATGCCCAACCGGTAATCCCAGCGTTGGTGAGCAGCCGCAGCACAACGCCGCCGCGCTCCGGTCCAAATCTGTGGATGGCATCCGAGAAGGGTTTGCCGGGCGGGAATCGCAGTACTTCCGTCTCCATGCCTGTGATACGCAGACCCGCGCCCGAGGCCGCTACCGCGGGGATTCCCGCCGCGCTTCCCGAGAGCAAAAAATGACGCCGTTTCATGCCCGCCATCTTACACCGTGGAGACGATTGCAAAATGTCCCGCTTTCGCGCGACAATCCCTGTTGACTGTCCGTGAAAACCGCTCCGGTGGGTGGGGGCGGTTGTTGCACTGATCCACTTGTTTTAGCTAAGAATTGAGTTGCCGACACTTGGGAGGATGGAACGATGGTGAATTGTCCGAAATGCGACACAGCGATCGACGTCGAAGAAGATGAACTGGATGAGGGCGACGCGCTCACTTGCGAAGAGTGCGGGGCAACTCTCAGTGTGGTGAGTGTGGATCCGCTCGAACTTGCTTCCGCCGACGAAGAAGAAGAGGAAGACGATGATGACGTCGACTTCGACGAAGACGACGAGGAAGAAGAGGAAGAGGAAGAAGAGGAAGACTGGAAGTAGTTCATGCTGCGTCTGCCGATGATCGCTCTCCTCTGCATGGCTGTGATGCCGGCGGGGGAGAAGCCGAAGCGTTCGAAGTCCTCGGACGTGTGGGCGGTGCTTGCCGGAACGGTTTTCCGTGAACCTGGCTTCGCTCTGCCTGGCGCCAAGATCGTCCTTGAACCGGATGAGAACAAGCCGAAAGACGTGAAAGTGAAACGGCAGGAGTTCGTTTCCAATTCACGCGGGGAATTTGCCTTTAAAGTTCCGGCCGTGCCCCTGCGATATACTGTGAGCGTTACGGCAGGGGGTTATCAGGGCGAGAAAAAGCAAGTGGAAATCCAAGGCGAGCAGCGCGTCGATGTATATTTCCAGTTAAAGTCAGAAGGTCAGAAACCCTAGCCCTAAGGCCGCCGTCTTACTGAATATGAGCCTCAACCTCAAACACTATGCACTTCCGGCGTTGAGCGTCGTGGTTCTGTGCTCGGTACTGTCCGCGCAAAGCACCGCTCCTTCGACAACACAGCCACTCGCGCCTCGCGCCGAACTGTCGAACAAAAAGAAAGAGAAGCGCGCGGACACTTCCGTGCGCTCCCTGGAAGGCATTGTTCGCGACGGCGATGAGAAGCCAGTGGAGGGCGCGGTGGTCAAACTGAAAGACACCAAGTCCCTCACCGTGCGCTCCTTCATCACGGCCGCCGACGGTACGTACCGCTTTCACGGTCTAAGCCGCAACGTGGACTATGAGGTGAAGGCCGACTTCAATAGCGCGTCGAGCCGCCCGCGGACGTTAAGCGTCTTCGACGACCGCCTCAAGCCGATCATCAACCTGAAGCTCCAGCCAAAGAGTTAGCGTCCGGGAGGGATCATGAAGGCTCTCTTGTGTTTAGTTGTCTCTGCTACCACCCTGTTGGCGCAAGGTGTCGCCGTGGGCGACAAAGTCACGGATTTTCAACTTGTGGACCTTTCGGGTAAACCCGTGACACTGAAAAGCGCCAACGGCATCACCGCCGTGATTTTCGTCGCCACCGAGTGCCCCGTTTCGAACGCATACAATGAGCGCATGAACGTCCTCTACAAGGAGTACACCGCGAAAGGCGTTCACTTCGTTTTCGTCAACTCCAACCGCACGGAGCCGGCCGAAGAAGTGCGTGCGCATCTGACTGAGCACAAGCTCAGCTATCCCGTGTACAAGGATCCGGACAACCGCCTCGCCGATCGGTTGAACGCGCAAGTGACTCCTGAGGTCTACCTGGTTGACGCCGCCGGAACGCTCCGCTACCACGGGTCCATCGACGATGCCCGCGTCGAAACTAAGGTTCAGGATCTGCGTGCGCGGAAGGCTCTGGACGCCTTGCTGGCCGGCAAACCAGTCCCTGCGGCGGAAACGAAGGCTTTCGGTTGTACCATCCGGCGAGTGAATAAGACATCGTGAAACGTCTCTCGTTACTCCTCTTTCTCAGCGCCAGCCTGGCGCTTGCGGCTGCCTTGACGCCGCTTGATGAAACTTCTTATCCGAAGACCGTGGCTGCCCAAAAAGGCAAAGTGGTGCTCGTCAATTTCTGGGCCACCTGGTGCGTCCCCTGCCGCGCGGAAATGCCTGCGCTGGCGAAGATGCAGGCGCGCCTGAAGCCCAAAGGCTTTACTCTTGTCACGATATCCGCCGATGAGCCGGAACAGCAGGCCCAGGCCTCCGAGTTCCTGGCGAAATACGGAATCCCGCGCCCCGCCTATCTGAAAGCCGCCAAGGACGACGACAAGTTCATCAACGCCATCGATCCAAAGTGGTCCGGCGCCCTCCCCGCTCTGGTGATCTACGATCGCAGTGGCAAGAAGGTAAAAGTCTACGTCGGTGAAACCAACCTCGCGGAAGTGGAAGCCGTGATCACTAAGCTGCTTTAATGACCAGGCAAGGCCAACCGTAACTGGTCGCGGTAGAAATCCCACTGCGAGTAATCGGAGCCTAAGGTCGTCACATCGTTCAGACCCCAGTGGTAGGTCATGTAATCGATTTGGGCGCCGCGCGTGTCGATGTAGGCGGCATTCGGCCCATACTTGGCCAGAAAGTCCTTCACCCCTCCGGTGCCGCCAAAATCTTTGGCGTACCATTTGAAGATTCCGCTCACGTGCGCGGTCTTCTTCTCCGGCACAAACTCATTCAGGCCGCGGTTCGCCAGCCATCGCCGCGAGTTGTCGTCGAGTTGCTGTTCCAGCTTCGCCGCGCTGTACGCTTCTCGGCGCAGGGGCGGGCAACTGCGCGCAGCGCACACCAGCGCGGCGTGAATCCGCGCATCTTTCATGTCGCGCACGCGGCCTTCGATCTGATCGAGTGACACCGCCTTGCCATCTACGATGTGCCGTGCCTTACGGAATGGATTATCGGTCCGCCAGATGCTTTTCAACGGGTAGTTGGCCAGAACCCAATGCACCGTTAGGGCGTTGTACGCATTGATGAGGGCGGCTTTCGTTTCGGGCAAAGTCATGCCGGCCGGCCACGGTGCCCCCACCTCCTTTAGGTAAGCCTCCAGGTCCGGTACCCCGTGCTGCCGCATTCCTGCGTAGTCCACTCTCGCTTCGTCGTTCACGTACTTGTGGACCAGGCCGTCCCAACGCGAATGATCCAGGCCGCCCGCCGAAGCGACTACGCCCGTCAGCGACAGAATCAGCAGCAGCCGTTTCATGAGAGGGAAACCAGCTCCGGCGCGGCGAGCACTTCCTCATGAAAGCGATCGCAGCCAACGCATAGATTCTGGTACAACCGGCCCGACGGCAGCCGCACCACCGACTTCGCCAGAAACTTCTCCACGCTCCAACCGGAGCGCAGTCCCATCCGTTCCGGATGCCCCATCGAGATGGCCTCATACACCGGGTTCCCTTGCAGCGGCCGCAGGATCGAATCCAATGACTGCGTCTGCAAGTTGCCCACCGGCAGGCGCGTCTTGGCACAGCACGGATAGACGTTACCATTCGGTTCAATCGACACTTCCGACCCGCTAAAGCCGGGTTGCAGGAAATTCAAGCCGCCTGACCAGCCATTGCAAAAGTTGTCCGCCACCGTCGCCTGCGAGAGTTCGTTCGCCTGGGCGCGGCCGCGCGGCCATAGCTTGCCAATCCAGGAATCCGGGGTGGCGCCGAAGAAATGGTAGTGGCGTGCCTTCCCCATGGCGCTATGCCAGGCTGCAGGTTCAATGGCCTCCATGCCGGCTGCCTCGAACATCGCCGTCAGCTTCGTCTGCAGGGCGTCGCGCCTCGCATGGGAGGCCCTGGCTGTGCCAATTGCCGCAACCCTTTTCCGGCATCGCTCGAAGGGTTCGGCTTCGACAAAACCTCCGACACGGGCAGCAATGGCACAATGGGCCAATGAG
>JBDTMC010000353.1:0-8374 GCA_039934475.1 Bryobacteraceae bacterium
CCTCGACATCCGCCACGTCTGAACCTTCGGCCATTCGCCGCAAGCTCATGCGTTACGGCAAACCGCACGAAGTAGTGGCCACTGACCTCATGGAAGCCAAGCTGCAGCGCGCCGTCTACTCGGAACGCCAACTGGAAGACGTGCTCACGGATTTCTGGTTCAACCACTTCAACGTCTTCCTCGACAAAGGCGCTGACCGCTACCTGGTTACCTCCTATGAGCGCGACGCCATCCGCCCCCACGTCCTTGGCAAGTTCCGCGATCTGCTGGCGGCGACAGCGCAGCATCCGGCGATGCTCTTCTATCTCGATAACTGGCAATCGGCCGATCCTAACAGCGGGCGCGGCAAACGTGGTCTCAACGAAAATTACGCTCGCGAATTGATGGAGCTCCACACGCTCGGCGTCGATGGCGGCTATACGCAAAAGGACGTCACCGAAGTCGCCCGCTGCTTCACCGGCTGGACGATTCTGCAACCCTTCCGCGTCGGGGAATTCCGCTTCCAGAAGAACATTCACGACAAAGGCGAGAAGACCGTTCTCGGCGTTAGAATTCCTGCCGGCGGCGGCCAGGAAGACGGCGAGAAAGTCCTTGATATCCTCGCCCACCATCCCTCCACGGCGCGCTTCTTATCCCGCCAACTGGCGCAGCGCTTTGTCGCCGACAATCCTCCCGAAAGCCTCATCAATCGAATGGCCGCCACCTTCCGCAAGAAGGACGGCGACCTCCGCGAAGTGATGAACACCATGCTCTCCTCGCCGGAATTTTGGTCGCAAGGGGCCTGGCGCGCCAAAGTGAAATCTCCTCTAGAAATGGTATTGAGCGCCGTGCGCGCCTCGGGAGCCGACATGGAGTCCGCGTTCGTGCTCACGCAGAAGATTGCGGAGCTCGGCCAACCCCTCTATCGCAAAGTGGAGCCCACCGGCTATCCCAATACGTCAGAGGATTGGGTCAACTCAGCCAGCCTCTTGGGACGGATGAACCTGGCGCTCGCCCTCGCCGGTAACAAGCTCCCAGGCATCAAGGCCGGAAACGTGCCGGAGGGTGATGCGGAAGCATTGGCCAAGGCATTGCTCTTCACCACGCCATCGGACGAAACTCGCAAAGCCATCTTGGCAAAGACCAACACCACACCAGTGACGGGGCTCGTCCTCGGATCGCCCGACTTTCAGCGGCGGTAGGAGGTTGTCATGACTCGACGCGGTTTCATCAAACGTTCTTCCTTGGCAATGTTCGGCATCGGTGCCGCTCCCGCCTGGATGGCCCGCGCCGCCTCGGGAGTCAACAGCCGCAACAAAGTCCTCGTCGTCGTCTTCCAGCGTGGAGCCGCCGATGGCCTGAATGTAGTCGTCCCCTACGGCGAGCAAGCCTACTACAACGCCCGCCCCGGAATCGCCATCCCGAAGTCCGCCGTCATCGATCTTAACGGCTTCTTCGGCCTCCATCCTTCCCTTGCCCCCTTCAAGCCGCTCTTCGACCGCAAGGAACTGGCCATAGTCGCAGCCACCGGCTCGCCCGACTCCACCCGTTCGCATTTTGATGCGCAAGACTACATGGAATCCGGCACGCCAGGATTGAAATCCACCAACACCGGCTGGTTGAATCGCGCCTTGCTGCCGGAGCATAACCCGTCCGCCGTGCGCGCCATCTCCGTCGGCCAGACACTGCCTCACGCTCTGCGCGGGCCTCAACCCGCAGTTGCCGTTCGCGAACTCAAAGACTTCGTCATCAAAGACGCATCGGCGTCGCTAGCCTTGGAAGCGATGTACGGCGCTCCCGATGTCCGTCTGGAAAACGCGGGTCGCACAACGTTTGAGGCAATGTCGATCATCGATAAGATCGCCGCCGCGCCCTATCGTCCCGACGCCGGTGCACAGTACCCGAACAGCCGGTTCGGCCGCAGCTTGCAACAAATCGCCCGGCTCATCAAGGCGGGTGTAGGGCTTGAAGTCGCCTTCGCCGATATCGGAGGCTGGGACCATCACGTCAACGAGGTCGGAGCCAGCGCCACGCAAGGACCGCTTGCCAATCTCCTGTCCGATTTCGCGCGCTCCATCGCCGCCTTCCAAACCGATCTGGGAGTCCGGATGGAAGACGTCGTCCTGGTCACTATGTCCGAGTTTGGACGAACGGTTCATGAGAACGGCAACCGCGGTACCGATCATGGCCACGCCAACCTCATGTTCGTCCTTGGCGGCGGCGTCAACGGTGGTCTCATCCACGGCAAATGGCCCGGCCTGAAGTCGGATCAGCTCTATGAGGCCCGCGACCTCGCCGTCACCACGGACTTCCGCACTGTCCTCTCGGAACTCGTCCGCACTCACCTGGGCAATACCAATATCGCCTCCGTCTTCCCGGCGTTCCCAACCGCTGCGCAAGACTTCAACCTCCTGTAGGAGCGGCGTGCTACCTCGCACGAGAAACCGTGCTGAGAGCGGGATTCGCGGGGACCGGGTGCCGCGGGTTCTATAATTCGATGTGATGCAACGTTTTGTTCTCGCCCTCTTTGCCCTCTCCCTTTGCGCCCAAGAGATCCCTCGTCCGGAGTACCCTCAGCCGCAGTTCCAGCGCGAGCTGTGGCAGAGCCTCAACGGTTCGTGGGAGTTCGAATTTGACGACGCCAATGCCGGCCTCAATGCCAACTGGGCTGCGGGGCAGCGGAAATTCTCCAAGTCCATCATTGTCCCGTTCGCGTTTGAGACGAAGAAGAGCGGCATCGGCGACACGTCCTTCCACCCGTGGGTGTGGTACCGCCGCACTGTGACGCTCCCCGCTGCGTGGAAGGGCCACCGCGTCCTGCTGCATTTCGGAGCCGTCGATTACCGGGCTCGGGTGTGGGTGAACGGCAAGGAAGCGGGGCAGCACGAGGGTGGGGGCACTCCGTTCTGGTTTGACGTCACGCCCTTGCTCGCGGCGGGTGCAAACACGATCACCGTTCGCGCCGAGGATCCGCCACAGGACCGGTTCATCCCGCGCGGCAAGCAGTATTGGGAGCTGAAGTCGCGGAGTATCTTCTATACACGCACTTCGGGCATCTGGCAGTCCGTCTGGCTCGAAGGTACTGGCGAGAGCTATCTGGAATCCGTGCGGATCACTCCTTCGAACGATGGCGCGGTGAAGTTTGATGCCAAGGTCCGCAACGCCGAGCCGGGTCTCGAACTGCATGCGCTAATCAAATCAGGCGCGGAGACTGTTGCCGCCGGCATGTCGCGCAGCGTGCTGGACGCCGCAACCGCTTCGGCCTTCGTTCGGGCGCCGAAACTCTGGTCCCTCAATCAACCCAACCTCTACGACGTCACCTTCGAACTGCGGAAGGGCGCCACCGTTCTTGATCGCGTGCAGTCCTACTTCGGCTTCCGTACTGTCACGCTCCGGGAGAACCGAGTCTTCTTGAACGATCACCCGGTTTACCTGAAGTTTGTTCTCGACCAGGGTTACTGGCCGGAGAGCACCCTCACTCCGCCTTCGGACGAAGCCATTCAATACGACATCAGGATGACGAAGGAGATGGGCTTCAACGGAGCCCGCAAGCACCAGAAGATCGAGGATCCGCGCTTCCACTACTGGGCCGACAAGATGGGCTTCCTCGTCTCGGGTGAGATCGCCAACGCCTACGAATACGATGAGAAGTACGTCGCCCGCTTCACGCGGGAATGGATGGAAGCCGTGGAGCGCGACTACAATCATCCCTCGGTGATCATGTGGGTGCCGATTAATGAAAGCTGGGGTGTGCCTGACGTCACCGACTCGCGGCAGGTGGCCCATTTACGTGCCAATTACTTTCTCACTAAATCGATGGACCCGACGCGCCTGGTGATCGATAACGATGGCTGGGAACACACCGACATGACCGATCTTTTCGCGTTCCACGACTACGCCCGCGACGGCGACACCTTGTACGCCAAGTACAGGGATGCAGGCACCGGGCCTGAGTTCCCGCCCAATGGCCGCCCCGCCCTCGTCCCTGGTTTCAACTACAACGGTTCCCCTCTTTATCTCTCCGAATTCGGGGGCATCTCCTACATCGCGGCGGGCTCCAACGTCCCTGCGGATTCCTGGGGTTATGCCGGTGTTGAGAAATCCGGCGAAGACGCGACGGCGCGGCTGACCACTCTCTACGATGCACTCAAAAGGCTCCCTCGCGTGATCGGAATTTGTTACACCCAGGTCACTGACGTGGAACAGGAAATCAACGGTCTGATGACCTACGACCGGAAGCCCAAGTTCGATGTCAAGCAAATCAAATTGTTGAACGATTCGTTGCACTAAAACTACCCATTTCCCTTGCCACTTCCGCGCCCGATGCGTCATAGTGGATTTGAAGGAACCAATGTAGAGCGCGCTGAGGTTGTCGAAGGTGTCTCCGGTCCGGAGTACGCGCTCGGGGTCCGCTTACTTATGAGCGCGGGACGAACGGATGGAAAGCCTCCTTTACCTCACGGAACTACAGGGTCTGAGGGTCTACGACCTCAAGCGCCGCATGATTGGGCGCGTGAAGGACGCAGCAATCGTTCCGCTCATCGATTCCATCCGCGTTGACCGCTATCTTATCGGCGGCGATCCCGCCTGGTTCACCATTCGTTACGATCAGGTGGAGACGATCTCGTTGAAAGGGATCTACCTCCGCGAGGAGACCCTCACTCCCTATCACCGGGACGAGTACATGCTGCGCGTTGCGCGCGATTTACTCGACCAGCAGATCATCGATGCGCACGGCCGTAAAGTGGTGCGGGTTACCGACGTCACGTTCGAGAAGAGACGCGACAACGGGTCCGATGTGCTGTGCGTGCTGGAAGTGGACGTTGGTCTGCGCAGCGTCTTCCGCCGGGTGGTGCAGGGACTGATGCCGCCGCGCTGGATTCGCAAGCTGCAGAGCCGCATTCCGCCGAACTCCATTCGATGGGAGTTCTGCAACATTCTGGAACCGGATCCGCAGCGACGTCTGCGCCTGAACATCTCCAACCAGTTGTTGGAGAACATGCACCCGGCCGATTTGGCCGACATCGTCGAAGAGTTGAGCCCGGATGACCGCGAAGCCATCTTCGCCGCTATCGATAGCGAAGTAGCGGCCGACGCACTCTCGGAAATCGATCCCGACATTCAAGCCAGCATCCTTGAAAGCCTGGAGACGGAGAAGGCCGCCGAGATTCTGGACGAGATGTCACCCGACGAGGCCGCCGATGTCCTGGCTGAGCTGGAAGACGAGACTTCCGCGGAGATCCTCGAGGAGATGGAAACGGAGCCCGAATCCGAGGTTCGGGAACTGATGGAGTTCGAGGAAGATACGGCGGGCGGCATGATGACCACCGAGTATGTGGCACTGCATGAGAACGCCACCATCGCCGACGCCATTGCCGGAATCCGAGGGCACGAAGAACTGGTGGAAAACCTGAACGTGGTGTTTCTGGTGGATGCGGACGAGAAATTGGTGGGAGCGGTACCCGTGGCGCGGCTCTTTCTCGGCAACACGAGCGACAAGCTGAAAGCACATACCTACGACACGTTGATCCAGGCGCCAGTGGATGAGCACCGCGACCGCGTCACTGAACTGTTTGATAAATACAACGTTCTAACACTACCGGTGGTGGACGAAGAAGGGAAGCTGGCTGGGGTGATAACGGCAGACGACGTCATCTCCGTGCTGCGAAATCGATGATCACCCCTCTTCGCTGGCTGCGCAACCTCCGCGCCCACATCCTCATCTTCTTCTCGGTCATCGGTCCGGGCTTCATCACCGCGATGGTGGATAACGACGCTGGCGGCATCTTCACGTATTCGCAAGCCGGGGCGCGGTGGGGTTACCTTCCGTTGTGGACGCTGGCGCCCATCACGGTGTTGCTGATCGTCACCCAGGAGATGTGCTCGCGCATGGGCGCGGTGACGGGTAAGGGTCTCTCTGATTTAATTCGCGAAGAGTTCGGCCTGCGCACGACGTTCATCATGATGGCCGCGCTGGTGGCCGCCAACCTGACCAACGTGATGGCGAACTTTGCGGGTATCGCCAGTTCGCTGGAACTGTTTCATATCAGCCGCTTCATCTCCGTCCCAATTGGCGCGCTGGCGGTTTGGCTGCTGATTGTAAAAGGCAGTTATGAAAGGGTGGAGAAGATCTTCCTCTTTGCCACTGGACTCTATGTCTGCTACATCATCTCCGGCATCTTAGTTAAGCCGGATTGGAAGGAAGCAGCTCTGTATAGTGTCAAGCCTGTGTTGTTGTTGGAGCCGGCTTACATCTCGATGCTGATCGGCATGGTGGGCACATCAGTCGCGCCATGGATGCAGTTCTATTTGCAGGCAGCAGTTGTGGAGAAGGGCATCGGCGAGAAGGACTACGCCGAATCACGCATCGAGGTGGTGGTGGGGTGTATCGTGATGACCGTCATCGCGTTCTTCATCATCGTCTCCTGCGCCGGGGCAATCGGTGCAACGCATCCTCGGGATATCAACGACGCCGCTGACGCCGCGCTCGCCCTTAAGCCGTTTGGCAAGTATGCGTTTCTGCTCTTTGCCGGGGGTTTGTTCAACGCTTCCCTCTTCGCCGCCTGCATCCTCCCTCTGAGCACCGCCTACACGGTCTGTGAGGGGTTGGGATTCGAGAGCGGCGTGAATGCCCGCTTCCGTGAGGCGCCCATTTTTTACGGCATCTTCACGCTTTTGATAGTGGTAGGCGGTGGTGTGATTCTGCTACCCAACTTCCCGCTGGTGAAGATGATCCTGGTCTCGCAGGTGATCAACGGCATGCTCCTTCCCGTGGTCCTGATCTTCATGGTGCTGTTGATCAACAAAGAGGCGATCATGAAGCACTGGACCAACTCGCGTGGCTATAACATGGTGGCCTGGGTATCGGTGGTAGTGTTGGTAGGATTGACGCTGGCGCTGGTAGGCATCAGCATCAAGGACATAATGCCTTGACCGCAGGGTTATGCGAGCAATGCGGCAACGTTCGCGTGATGAACAGCGACCGCGGCTCCGTGTTCTACCTTTGCCAGCTCTCTCTTGCTGATCGCCGCTTCGCGAAGTACCCACACCTGCCTGTACTGGCTTGCCCGGGCTTCGTCAGTAAAGATCCTGCTCCAGCATCCCCTGAATCTGGGGAATCGAGCGCGTCTTCCCCAAAGCCAGCATCAGATGGACGCGAGCCTTTTGGCCGTTGACGGTTCCAGCGAAAATGACACCGCGTTTGCGCATGTCCTTGCCCGAACCCGCATAGCCATAGGTATCCAATACGCGCCCATGCCAGCAACGCGTGGCGAGCACGACGGGGATACCGGCCTCACGAGCGCGGTCGAGCGCGGGCATGATCGCGGGCGGCGCATTTCCGCGCCCCGTGCCTTCCAGCACCAGACCCTGCGCGCCGCTGTCAATGGCATAGTGGAGTAGCCGTGGATCGAACCCGGAGTACATCGTGAACATGTCTACCCGCGGCTCCAGCGGTCCCCCGGGAACAGTACGTCGCGACGTGAGACGCCGCCGCCAGAAGACACGGTCCTGTTCAATGAGCGCCAGCGGCCCAAAGACGGGACTCTGAAAGGTGCCGGCAGCCTGGGTGTCGGTCTTCGTCGCTTCCGAGGCGGCATGAACGGACTCATTCAGAGCGACAAACACGCCCTGTCCGGCGGCCACGGGATCGAGTACCACGCGCGTTGCGCCTTCCAGGTTCGCCGGCCCGTCCCAACTCAGTTCGCTGCTGTTGCGCAGCGCTCCGACAACCACCACCGGCTTCTGTGAAGTCAGCCGCAGATCCAATAAGTAAGCCGTCTCTTCCAGTGTGTCCGTGCCGTGCGTGATGACGATGCCATCAATCTCCGGCCGTTCCAGATGCCCGTTCACCAGTTCCGAGAGATCCCACATCATTTGCGGGGTGACGTGCGGCCCGGGCAGCCGTGAGACGTCGATCAGCTCCGGCTCCGTCATCTTCGGAATGGACGGAACGAAGGCCAGAATTTCGTGTCCGGTGAGAGTAGGAATTGCCCCATCCTGAATGGGATCGATGGACATGGAAATGGTGCCGCCGGTGAACAGGTAGAGGGTGCGAGGCATCTCTGTTTCTACGGTAGCATCCACTTCTTGCGATACCGATGGGAAAGTCTCACAGTAGAGAGAGTATGGCGGCGCTTCCAAGACTGATGACAGTTACGGAGTATTGGGAACTTCCTGCAGTAGGTGAGGTCAGGTATGAGCTCCACCACGGGGAAGTCGTTGAAGTACCACGTCCGAAGGCTTGGCATGCCGTACGACAAGTAGAGCTTCAAGATTCTCTCCGAATGAAACTCATGAAATTCGGTCGGGTGGTAGTTGAATGGGCCTACAGGCCGGTACCTGAATTTGAACTTCGAGCGGCGGATGTGGCAGTGGTTTCATGGGAGCGCTGGCG
>JBDTMC010000354.1:0-8349 GCA_039934475.1 Bryobacteraceae bacterium
GCATAATAACAGCCGTTTCACGCGGGAACACTCCCTCGCAGGACGCGCACCGCAATCTGTTCCGCGAAAGCATCGCTCTGCGAATCCAGCGTTTGCCGCGCGGCTTCGACATCGGCGGCAAGCTGGGCTCGCGCTTCAGCCACCATGCGGGCGGCCTCTTCACGCGCTTTTTGGACACCCGCGGACTGCTCGTCTCGCAGACTGCGCCGCAGCTGTTCCTGCTCTTTATAAATGTCACCCCGCGCCTGGCGGAGCTTGGCTTCGTATTCGGCGGCCTTGCGGGTGGCCAGGGCCATGCTGCTTTCGGCCGCTTCACGCGCGCCTTCCGTTGCCTCCCGCCGCTGCTTCAGAACCTTCTCCAACGGCGTGAAGAAAGTGAACTTCAAATACAGATGCAACAGGAAAACAAGGAACAACGTGGGGAGGGAGCTTAACAGGATCCCCCCAAGGGATTTCAGTGTCTGATCCATTCAGGTACGAGGGATGAACTTGCGGGCGCCGAGACCATCCGCCTCAAAGGGTTAAGACTATCATATTTCGGAGAGTTAGGTCAAATTCAGGTCTGTTTCGCAAGCCCTATTTTGCGGGCTTTCGACGGCCTTTTTGCCTCTCTGAAATGGCAGTGATATTGACGTGATACGGTGGAGGAGGCGCGCTGAAACCAGGATTCTCCCGTGCCCGTCAGGAGTCTTGTGAAACCACATTCGTTCGCCTTGTTCCTTGTAGCGATGGCGATAAGCGTTTCGCTATCGTTCGCTGCCGGTCCGGACAGCCGTTATGCGCTGCTTCTCGATGTACCTCCGGTGGTGGAGCAACTCCCTGCCGGAGCCGGGAAAGGCATGCGCCATACAGCAGCGTTTGTTGACATCCGGGCGCGGGTAGCTGCGTCGCAAAGCCGCGTGATGGCTGCGCTCAACGATAAGAACTATAAGGTGGCTGCCTCGGACGGCACCTTGGTTAACGTTGTTTTTGTGCGCGGTCCGAAAGGGATCGAAGCGGAATTGGCTGCGCTGCCGGGAGTGGTGCGAGTACAGATCCTGAAGCCGTATAAGCGCCTTCTTAATACCGCCATCAACCTGGTGAACGGGCCGGCGGCGTGGGATCTGTCGGGTGGACAGCAGAACGCCGGACTCGGGATGCGCATCGGAATTATCGACACCGGAATCGACCCCGGACACCCTGGGATGATTGACACTACGCTCCCTCCTCCTTCCGGCGGCAAGCGGTGCGCGGGCGCGGACTGCGAGTACACAAACGCGAAAATTATCGCTGCGCGTAGCTATGCGTTACCCTCCGGGACATCCTTAGGGTTCGATTTACCCGACGACTACACGCCGCGAGACCGGGTGGGCCACGGCACCGCGGTCTCCATGATCGCCGCCGGAGCCCGTAACACCGCTCCCATCGGCACGCTCACCGGCGTGGCACCGCGCGCCTACCTCGGCAACTACAAGGTATTTGGCTCGCCTGGGGTGAACGATTCGACTTACGACGACATCCTCTCGGCGGCGCTCTCAGACGCGTTCAATGATGGGATGGACGTGGTGACCCTGTCGCTTGGCCTGCCTGCCGAATGGAAGCCCCTCGACACCGGCTCAACCTGCTTCCAGGCCACCGGTAGTCCATGCGACGTTTTCGCGTACGCAGTGTACAACGCCATTAATAGTGGCTTGTCGGTGGTTGTGGCGGCGGGAAACGACGGTGAGTCGGGAGCCTATGCTCCCACGTACGCCACCATCGATTCCCCGGGGACTGTGTCCAACGCCATCACCGTAGGCGCCACCACCAACAGCCGCGCCCTCTATTTCGGAGTGAAGGTGAGCGGCGACGGCGTTCCCAGCAACCTGCAACGCATTAACAGCTTCGTTGGCGACGGTCCGCGCGCGGGCCCCAACGTGAGCGGACCGCTGCGCGACGTTTCGAAACTGGGCAACGACGGCACCGCGTGCGTCTCGTTAGGAAATGGCTCTCTCACCGGCGCCATCGCCGTGGTGGGTACCGGAAACTGCACTTTCGCTACGAAAGTCAACGTCGCCCAGGCGGCAGGCGCCATCGCCGTGGTCTTGATCAATGGCGATGGTAACGGTCTATTCCCACCCACCGGCCTGCAGCAGACCACCATTCCTTTGATGCTGATCGGCAAGGACGACGGCGCGGCGCTGCTGACGTTCCTCGCGGCTAACCCCAATCGCACCGGCTCGCTTGACACCAACCTGGTATCGACAACCGCCGACCCGGACATTATCACGACATTCTCCTCACTTGGGCCATCGATCGATGCCTCATTGAAGCCGGAACTGGTAGCGCCGGGACAGAATATCTATACCGCCACCCAGAAGTACGATCCCAACGGTGATATGTATGATCCCAGCGGTTATACGGCCATCCAGGGCACTAGTTTTTCCGTTCCTTTTGTAGCCGGAGCCATTGCGCTGGTGCAGCAAAAGAATCCGACCTGGACGACGGCGCAACTGAAGTCGGCTGTGGTCAACACGGCGAACAACGATGTCGGCGACACTGACGCGCCCACGCAGTTCGCCCGCGCCGTCGCCATGGGAGCCGGCAAGCTGGATGTGGCCCAGGCGTTGCGCACGGATCTGACTGTGGACCCGCCAGTGCTTTCCTTCGGAGCAGTGACGGCGCTGCCCCTCTCCAAGGGCCTGGTTTTTAGGAATTCGGCGACGGTGGTCCGCACGCTTACACTGACCGTCCAGCCGGCAGTTTCCGACCCCAACACCACATTCACGGTGAACCCGTCCAGTGTCATCCTGCAACCGGGCGCGACATCGCCGTCAGTGACGGTCCAACTGGCGGGATCATCGCCGGCGCCAGGTCTTTATGACGGCGCCCTCATAGTGACCGGCGGCGCGGTGCCTTTGCGCATCCCGTATCTCTATGTAGTTGGTGACAACGTTCCGAACAACGTGATACCGCTGTCCAACTATGACTTCAGCGCGGCGGCCGGCTCACAGTTCGGAGTCTTGTCTTTGAAGGTAGTCGATCGATACGGTCTGCCCGTCCCGAACCAGAGCATCCTCTGGGAGGGGGTTTCCGGTGGTGGCACAGTGCAGCAGACCTCAGGCGCCACCGATTCCTACGGGATTTCGGAGGCGACGACGATCCAGCTTGGCGCCGCGCCCGGTATTCAGGTCTTCCGCGCCACCGTCACCGGCTCGGGCCTCGACTCTTTGGACTATTACGGCACCGCAAAACTACCGCTCATATCGAATGACGGCATTGTCAATGCGGCCAGCAATCAGGGCGGAGCGCAGGCGCCCGGCTCGTACATCTCTATCTATGGACAGGGTCTTGCCGACTCCTATGCGGTATTCAATACGCCCTTCCTGCCGCTGTCCCTGGGTGGCGTCAGTGTCAGTTTCTCGGTGCCGCCCAATAACAAAATCCGGGCTCCCGGCAAGATTCATTTCGTCAGCAGCACTCAGGTGAATGTGGAGGTTCCGTGGGAAATCGCGGGCCAAAGCTCGGTTGACGTGTGGCTCACCAACGGGGGCGTCACCTCCAATATCATGAGCGGGGTAGCGCTTCAGGACGCATCACCGGCGGGCTTCGTATATACCGAGGCGTCAAGCGGTCGAGTTCTGTCGGCGGCGTTGGACGCCGGCTTCAAAGTCATCGGTACGGCGAACCAGGCAAAACGAGGCCAGTACATCCAAATCTATGCGAACGGGGTGGGGTTGCTGGATCACACGCCGCCGACGGGCGAACCGGCGCCCTCCACGGAGCCATTAGCCCGCGCCAGGGTCCTTCCAACCGTCACCATTGGGGGCAAATCGGCGTCTGTGATCTTCACCGGCTTGGCGCCGTACATTGTCGGCTTGTACCAAGTCAACGTGCAAGTTCCAGCAGACTCGCCTACCGGATATCAGCCGGTAATTATCAGCACAAACGGAGTATCGTCGCCGGCATTCACGATTCCGGTCCAGTAAAGGCATACAAAACGTAACCGAAGGCGCATTTGAGCCATCACAAGCGATAAGTACCGTAAAATCAAATTCGGGAAGTAACCATATTCTATGGGTAAGCTGCCTTTGTCCGTTGCTCTTTGCGCCTCATACTTGTTCGGCACGTTCGTCGTGTCCGCGGCGGTTGTTCCAGGCCAGTATATTGTCCTCTTGACTCGAGGTGGCGCCACGGCGGGGTCGGCTCGCGCTCAGGAAGTGGAACCTTTGCAAACCCGGGTCCGCGCGATGCTTAGCGAGCAGAATGTGGAAGTGCTCAACACTTATAGCAACCTCGTAAATGGCTTTGCGGTGAAGGTGCCCGCGGGCGGCTATCCGGCGGTAGATCGGGCGAGGCTGGAAGCACTGCCGGGAGTGGTCGCCGTGCGGCCAGTACGGCTTCACAAGCGGTTTTTGAACACCGCCCTGCAAGTGCATGCCATTACTGATGCCTGGGCGTCATTGGGCGGCAAAGACAAGGCAGGCGCGGGCATCAAGGTAGGGATTCTCGACACTGGCATCGACATCACCAATGCGATGTTCCAAGACGCGGCGCTTTCCGCGCCGGCGGGGTTCCCGAAGGTCAATCGCGACGCCGACCTTGTTTACACCAATGGCAAAGTGATCGTCGCGCGGGGTTATCCGACTACCGGCAGCACCGCCACAGCCAAAGACGATGAGGGACACGGAACCGCAGTGGCTTCAGTGGTGGCCGGCGTGACGGCTAACCGCAACGGTGTGCCCATTACCGGCGTGGCGCCCGGAGCGTGGTTGGGCAACTACAAGGTCTTCCCGGACCCGAACAGCGGCGCGCCGGACAACCTCATCATTCAGGCGTTGACAGACGCCGTGGCCGACGGGATGGACATTGTTAATCTAAGCCTGGGGAGCGATCTCGCCGACCCCGTGGACGTCGATCCTTTGGAAATCGCCGTACAAAATGCAGTTGCGCAGGGCATGGTGGTAACGATTTCCGCCGGCAATGACGGCCCCGATCCGAATACCGTAGGCACGCCGGCGCTGGCCCCCGCTAGCATCGCCGCAGCGGCGTTGGTGAATGGTCATTACTTCAGTTCCCAGGTGACCCGTAGCGACGGCGTGACAGTTCCAGCGATCCGGGCGGACTTTACCAACACAACCGGTTCCCAGTCCGGGACACTCAAAGATATAGCCGATCTCGACCCCACTGGCTTGGCTTGCTCGGCGCTACCGGCGGGTAGCCTGAGCGGCAAAGTGGCGCTTATCTTTCGCGGGGTCTGCTTCTTTGACGACAAGATTGCCAATGCCGAGGCAGCCGGGGCGACGATGGTGATCATCTATACAGACGCGGCACGCCCCGACCCGATCGCCATGTCGGTCTCCGGGCCCTCGCTGCCGGCGTTTATGGTGAGCTACTCGAATGGCCTGTCGTTGAAGACCCTGGCCGCGGCCGGCGGTTCCGTGAGTGTCAATTTCGCAGACAACGAGTTTGCCCAACCGGCTACCCAAATCGCCGATTTTTCCAGCCGCGGCCCGGCCATTGACGGATCGTTGAAACCCGACATTCTCGCCACCGGCTCCTCCATGGTGATGGCACAGGCGGGTGGCACCTTCAGAATTGCAGACGGCACCAGTTTTTCCGCTCCCATGATCGCCGGCTCGGCAGCGATCGTGAAGGGCGCCCGTCCCGGTCTGACGGCAGCTCAGTATAAGTCCCTGCTCGTGAACTCGGCGCGGCCTTTCTACAACAAAGCCACAACGCAAGGCCAAACCGCCGATGCCGGAGGCGGCGTTCTGCAAGTTCTGTCCGCGCTCAATGCCGGAGCCACTTTCGACCCGGTGAGCCTTAGCTTTGGAGTCGGGCCCGCGGCCTCCACACTCAGCCAGACTTTCACCATCACAAACGTCGAAGCGCAGGACGACACGTTCACATTGGAAGCGGTTGTACAGAGCGGCCCATCGCCGACTCTTTCGGCGCCGGGCGCGGCGGCGGGCTCCAGCTCTTCGCGCGTTGTGCTGCCGCTGGCCAAGGGAGCTTCCCAGACGGTCACCATCACCTTGAACCCAATCGGCTTGCCCGCTGGACCGGCCCAAGGGTCCATCCGTGTGAAAGCCGACCACGCAATCGCCATGGAGCGTGTGCCCTGGTGGTACAGCGTGCCATCGCAGACCCCCGCGCACGTAACTTTCCTTGACAATAGCGGCTGCGCCTTGCCCAGTTCAACCGTAACTGTGTTCTTCCGCGTCACTGACGAGAATGGTGTGCCGGTGACCGCCATCACGCCGACCGCAATTGCCACGGCAGGAAACACGGCTGCGCCAACCATCGCAAGCTACTTTCCGACGAGAATCTCACCGGCACTTCCGGGTACCTATGTACTGACGGGTACGGCCGCGTCGCGCCTGGTTCAGTCTTACTCGATTACCGCGGGATCGGTAGTCCAGGCGCTGGATCTGGCCATTACTTCCAGTTGCAACTGACGATCTCCTCAACCTGCATCACCCAGGGTGGTAAGCGGGGCTATAATCGGTACTGGAGTTTTCGGCTCGGATGGACGATCTAAAGCGGAAATTGGAAGGCGAGATCAAGAGTCTCGAATACGAACTTCGGAATGAGCTTCCGAAGGAGATTCTGAAGGCGCGAGCTCACGGCGATCTCAAAGAGAATGCCGAGTTCCACGCCGCCAAGGAACGCCAGCGGTACGTTGATTCGCGCCTCGCGCAATTGAAGAAACGGCTGCAGGATCTATCCCTCGTCGATATGTCGAAGATTCCGAGAGACCGCGTGGGCCTCGGTTCGCACGTCGTGGTCTACGATCTTAAGAAGGAAGAGCGCTTCACTTATCACCTAGTCACCAGCGATGAGGCGGATGTGAACAACGGGAAAATCTCCACCAGTTCACCCATTGGCCGCGGCCTGCTTGGCAAACAGGTGGGAGATGAGGTTAAAATCACGATTCCAGGCGGAATCAAGGAACTGGAGATCGTGGAGTTTCAAACCGTCCACGATATCGTTTGAGTCCGATCTCGGAGACGGCGGGTACCATGACTTTTACGCACGCCATCGGGGCAGCCTGCAACCGGATCATCGTGTTGATCGTGGATGGATTGGCCTTGTCCAAGATTCATCCCAACGTCCTCACGTTTATTGGCCTCCTCATTAATGTCGGCGCCGCGGTTCTGCTGGGCATGGGCCGGTTCACCTCCGCTGGAATGGTGATCATCGGCGCGGGCATCTTCGATATGGTGGACGGGCGCGTGGCGCGGCAAACCAACCAGGTAACCAAGTTCGGCGGCTTCTTCGACTCCGTCCTTGACCGCTACTCCGACCTCGGCCTGCTGATGGGTCTGCTTGTTTACTACGCTTCCATCAACCGCTATTTCTATGTCGTACTGACCGCCGTCGTTATGACGGCTTCTGTGATGATCAGCTACGCTCGGTCGCGGGCAGAAAACATTATTCCGCTCTGCAAGGTGGGTTTCATGGAGCGTCCGGAACGCGTTGTGCTGCTGATCATCGGCGCCCTCTTCAATCGGATGGCCCCGGTTCTGTGGGTGATTGCGGTGATGGGCAACCTCACCGTCATCCACCGCATGATGTACACCTGGCAGGAATCGCGCCATCTCGAGAATGCGCAACTGGGGCGGGCCGTGAAGACCGACCTCACCGCGCGGTGACGATCTGCGAAAATCGGTATAGCCACCATGGATGACAAACAGCAGAAGCTCGCGGCGTTGGAGCAGGAGCTCAATCAATTGAGGGAGAGCTACCAGGGCACTCAGGTTAGGGCCACCGATATTGAGAAGGAGATCGCCGCGCTGCACAGCCCGGAAATCCACCCGGCCTACCAGCGAGTCCAGTTGGCACGCCATCCGAAACGGCCCCATTCGCTGGACTACATTGAACGCCTGTTCACCGACTTTTCTGAGATTCATGGCGACCGCCATTATGCGGACGATCCTGCCATCATTTGCGGCATGGCCTTCTTCGACGGGCAGCCGGTGATGGTCGCCGGCCAGCAGAAGGGCCGGGACACCAAGCAGAACGTACACCGGAATTTCGCCATGCCGAAACCCGAAGGTTATCGGAAAGCACTCCGCGCCATGCGGCTGGCGGCAAAATTCCACCGTCCCATCATTACGCTGCTGGATACTCCGGGCGCCTATCCGGGGATTGACGCCGAAGAGCGCGGCCAAGCCGAAGCCATTGCTCTCAACCTTCGCGAAATGGCGCGGCTGGAAAGCCCGATCATCGTGGTGGTCATTGGTGAGGGTGGCAGCGGAGGCGCGCTGGCGCTGGGCGTGGGGAACCGTATCCTGATGATGGAGAATTCGGTATACAGCGTCATTTCGCCGGAAAGCTGTGCGGCCATCATCTACCGCGATTCCAAGCAGGCCGAACGCGCGGCTG
>JBDTMC010000355.1:0-8344 GCA_039934475.1 Bryobacteraceae bacterium
AAGTACAAGATCGACGAGAATCCTATTGGCTAACTATCAACAGAACGATCATCTACTCCTTGTGCGACACCCTGCTGCGGCTAGCCGAACCCCCACGGCTTTTTGAACCCAAATGGTCTGAAGAGATCATTCGTGAGACAACTCGAACATTGGAGTTCAAGTTAGCGTGGCCGCATTCTTTGACCATTCACCTTGAAGCTGAGTTGCGAGCTCACTTCAGCGAATCCTGGATCTTGGATTATGAGGCCCTGATTCCGAGGATGACCAACGACGTGAAGGATCGGCACGTGCTCGCGGCGGCGGTCCACGGCGGCGCCCCGTTGATCGTTACTTTCAACCTCCGACATTTCCAGCCGGAGCACCTGAGTTTGTGGGGTGTCGTTGCGCTACACCCGCAAGCATTCCTGGCTGAGTTGTTCCGGCAAGAGCGAGAGATCGTGATCGCCAAATTGGAGCAACAGGCCGCAGACCGCAGTCGCAGTGTGCGGGACCTTCTTGAGATCCTTAAAGCGACCGTGCCCGACTTCGTAGCGGTCCTCTCTGACTCGGGATCGGGACGGTGAGACGCCTTCGTTGATTCAGGGGCGCGCTGCTGCCTCTGCTTCGGCGGCGCCTTGGTGGGCGAGGTTGCATTCGGCGTGGACGGCCTTCACGGCTTTTTCCAGACCTTCACGGCGGACGACGATGGCGATGGTTAGTTCGCTGGAGCCTTGGGCGATGGCGATGATGTTGATCTTTTCGCGGGAGATGGCGGTGAAGATGCGTCCGGCGAGACCGGGCGTTCCCTGCATTCCTTCGCCTACTACGGCCAATAGGCCGACTTCGCTATCTACTTCGATCGGCTTCACGTAGCCGTGCGCGAGTTCTAAGGAGAGCGCCGATTCCAGGCTCTCCACGGCGGCCGCTACTTCGCTCTGGCGGACGAGGAAACAGAAGTTCTGGCGGTAACTGGAACTGGACAGGGCCAGCACCTCAGAGCCGGTTCCGGCAAGCGCCTCCAGGGCGCGGGCCATGAGGCGGGTACCGTTCATCGACGCGCTGGCGGGCTCCAAAGACACGAGAGCGACGTTCGCCATTGAAGTGACCGCGCGCGGCCCATCGGGGCGCTCAATACGGGGCACAATGCGCGTCCCGGGCTTGGTGGGATCGAAACTGTTTTTGCTGATTACGGGGATCTGCTTATCGACGAGCGGCGCCAGCGTCCTCGGGTGCAGCACTTTCGCGCCGGCATACGCCAACTCGGCCGCCTCGCGGTAGGTTACTTCATCGAGCACGGCTGCGTCCGGCACTAAGCGCGGATCGGCAGTCATGATGCCATCGACATCGGTCCAAATCCACAACTCCGAGGCGTCTAGGGCGGCGGCCAAAATCGAGGCGGAAAAGTCACTGCCGCCGCGGCCTAGCGTGGTGGCGCGGCCATCGATGGTGGCTCCGTTGAACCCGGTGACCACCGGCAAGCGGCCTTGTTCTAAGAGAGGACGGAGCACGCGAGCCGCCTTCTGACGGGTGAGTTCGGCGAGCGGCGTGGCATTCCCGAAGACAGCATCGGTGACAATCACGTCGCGCGCGTTGACGGCCGCGCTAGGCACGCCGGTGGATTCCAGGTATTCAGAGATGAGCAGGGTGGAGAGACGCTCGCCGATCGCTACGGCCTCGTCCACGGAGCGAGGAGGCCGTTCGCCTAACATCGCCACGCCGTTTGTAATCCGCTCAAATTCGGCGATCAAGGCGCGCAGCCGAGGGAGGACGGCTTGGGCGCGATCCGCCGGCAGCAGCGCCAGGCACGCCTCTTCATGGCGCTGTTCCAGCGTCCGCAAGCCGCGCGCGACGCCTTCTTTATCACCACCCTCGGCATGCCGCAGGGTGTCTAACAATAGGTCCGTCACCTTCGACATCGCCGACACGACAATCAACACCGGCCGGTGCCTCTGTTCCGCCGACAACGCAGCGGAGACGCGAATCCTATCCGCCGAGCCCATGCTCGTGCCGCCGAATTTCATTACCAGCAAATTCTTCAACGCGCGACTTCCTTTCCATTCGACGTCCGCGCGCGCACCAGGCGGAGCACGGCGTCTTCCACTTCCTCCAAGGTGAGGGCGGTGGAATCCAACAGGACGGCATCGGGCGCTTGCACGAGAGGAGCCTCGGCACGGCCACGGTCGCGCTGATCCCGCTCCTTCATATCACGAGCGACGGCAGCGGCATCAGTCACAGAATCCCGAGCGGCCAGTTCCTCAAGGCGCCGCTGGGCGCGCACGGCCGACGTGGCGTCGAGAAAGATCTTCACCGCCGCATCGGGAAACACGATAGTCCCGATATCCCGCCCTTCCATGACGACAGAGGCGGCTTCGGCCATGATGCGCTGCTTGTCTACGAGGGCCCGCCGCACGCCGGCGACTGCGGACACCTTCGAAGCGGCGGCGGAGACGTCGGCGGCGCGAATGGCTTCCGACACATCCTCGCCGTTGAGGGTGACCTTCGTTCCTTCGAGCCCAATTTCGGCGCTGAGAGCCAACTGCTCCAGGCGGTGCATGTCGTCGAGCGCTACTCCGGTCCGTAGCGCCCATAGCGCGACGGCGCGGTACATCGCGCCTGTGTCGAGATACAAATAGCCAAGCTTTTCCGCCACGCGGCGGGCAATGGTGCTCTTCCCGGCTCCGGCGGGTCCGTCGATCGCCACAACAATGCGCTTCATCTTTGTTCCATTATGGCTTGAGAGGGGCGCATGATGACTCCGCCGGAATTCGACCGCTTAGTCGAGGAATCGCTGGCCACGATTCCCGCCCGCTTTCGCGCGCGGCTTAAGAACCTGGCCTTCATTGTGGAGCCTGAGCCTCCACATCCGAATCTACTGGGGCTCTACACGGGACGCCCTCTGCCGTTCCGCAGCGTAATGGAGTCGTTCGCGATGCCCGACCGCATCACCATTTACCAGGGACCGCACGAGCGCCTGGCGCAGTCACCCGAACACCTGCGGCACATGGTGGAAGACACGGTGTGGCACGAAGTGGCGCACTACTTCGGAATGAATGAAGCGCAAGTCAGAGCGTGGGAAGCGAAGAGACGCGCCGGGTTACAGAAGGCTGCCCGAAGGCCGCGTCCGTAGCATCTGGCGCTCGTCCTTATCGGGGTCGTTCACGGCTTCACTTTTCTTTCCGTCGAAGACCAGCGTCTCGCGTTTGGCCAGAGTGTAGGCGGGCCAGGCGAGTCCCTTCTGGCTGGGGTTGCCGGTACGGGCGAAGGCGGCCCAGGCGCCGCTGAGCTGGCGGGAAAGCTGCTCCGATTCGGGGTAGAGAACCAGGCGCATGGTGAGTGGAAGATCGGAGGTGTGGAAGGCCTGCACCTTCTTCTTCCCGTCGGCGATGGGCGTGTTCCACTGGCAGTAGTACATGAAGACGTTGGCCTTGCCCTGTTCCACTTTCAGCTCGGCTTGCCTGGTGGCATTGCGGCGCGCGCCGCGGTCAGTAGAGAGGCGGAACCAGATGTCGGTGGGCGTATCGGAAGGATGGTCGCGGCGGTAGAGCCCAAGCAGGGAATCGACGTCGGCTTCAGCGATGCCCGACTTGACGACGCGCGCGCGCAGAGTGGCTTGGTCGAGGCTGTACAGCTCTTCGTCCTTCATGGAGAACAACGTGGATTCGTCTTTGTCGTTCCCAATGATCATGGGGATGGAGGCGGAGACTTCCGGAGCTTTGGGGTCCCACGTCTGTTGGGGTATGGAATGACCGTCCACGACGACGTTGCCGCCCAGACCGGGGCTTCGTCCAGCAGCGAGCAACTTGTCGGCGGGAATCTTCTGCAGTTCATCCACCTGGTTGACGGTGAGGCCGAGCTTGGCGAGAAGGTTGCGCGCCGATTCCGTTGCCTTGTCGGGAGTGTCCGCGCGGAGGGAAGACCCGCTCTGTACGGTCGCTTTGTGATAGAGACCTTTACCGCCGGGCATGGCGAGCAAGGCACTGATCTTGGCTCCGCCGCCGGACTCGCCGTATATGGTGACGTTAGCGGGATCGCCGCCAAACTGCGCGATGTTGCCGTGCACCCACTGCAAGGCGGCGATTAAGTCCAACTGCCCGACGTTGCCGACGGCATACTTCGGGCTGAGACCGCCCAGATAGGTGTAGCCGAAGACATTCAAGCGGTGGTTGACGCCCACTACGACGACGTCTTGCTCACGGGGCAGCCCGTCACCGAAGAGCGTCAAAATGCTGGAGCCACTGGAGAGACCGCCGCCGTGCATGTAGACCAGCACGGGACGCTTGCCGCGCAGACCGGGCGTGAGGACATTGAGGTTGAGGCAGTTTTCGCTGTCCACCTGTTTGGCGAGTTCTACACGGTCGGGCCTGCCACCGCCGAAGTAAGCGCCGATGAGCGGAGAGAGGAACAGGTTGCCTTCACCTTGGACGCAGCGCGGACCGGTGATGGTGCAGTCGCGGACGCCAGCCCACTTCGCCGGTTTGGAAGAGGGCAGGAATCGCGCGGCGCCTTCCGTGGGACCGCCGTAAGGAATGCCGCGATAGATGTGAACGCCGCGGACCAGGGCGCCGCGAACGCGTCCAAACTCGGTCTCGGATTGAGAGTCAGCCGCGCCTGCGGCCAGTGCAACGCCACCGCCCATGTAGCCGAACACCGTCCGACGCGTCATTGATGAGTGCATATCGACGAAGCATATACCGCGCGTTCCCCGCGTGACAACCTGTTACCAGGTTTCGAGTCCCAGCAGGCGCCGGCCGAGGGGGTTGAGGTCGGCGCGTGTATAGCGGGTCTTCTCCCACTCCCGAGGGTCGCCGGGAAAGGCATAGCCCTTGGGCGCTTCGCGATCGCGCCAGGATCGAATGCGGGTCTCGCGCTTATGGGCGTCGCTTTCTTCGGCGGGATACATCGCTAAATACTGCGCCAGGCGCGCGCGGTCTGTTGTGGTGTTGGTCCTGATTCCGTGCGCCAGCAAGGTATTGAAGATGAGAAGATCGCCGGGTTTCATGGGCACGAACTCGATGTCGAAACCAGTTGGATCGGGATGATAGGGATCGCGGTCCGCGGGCTGGGTAGCGGTCCAGCGGTCGAAGAGGCGGAACAGTTCCGGCACGCACTGGAATCCTCCGACATCGGGATCGGTGGCGCTTAACGCCAACACGCCCTGAACATTGATGGGAAGGGGCGTGACGGTGGTGTCGGAATCCCAATGGAGGAAGCTGGTGAACTTGCGGCCTTCGCGGTTAGGCGTGTTGAGATTCGCGCGGTCGATGGTTACCCAGAGATCCTCGCGATCCCAGATATCAACGAAGGCATCGTAGACGCGTTGCTGCTGGCGGTTGTCCCACAAAGCCTGGTGATTGTAGACCTCTACCATGCCCGTGTTATTCAACTCCGCCATCTGGTTATCGCGGAGCTGCGGCTTGGACCAACCTGAGGGATCGGCCGGGTCCAGCTCCTGGAATTCCCAGAGGAGGTTGGCGAGGCGCTCGACGTTGGGCGGCGGCACCGCGTTGGAAATGACGACGTAGCCGCGAGTGGTCCAATGGTGCCAGTCCTGCTCCGATAGGACACGGAGAGGCAGGGTCTTGCGAATGTCCCGCAACTGCGAGGCGGTTTCGGGCTTGAGGCCTCCTTCGTGTCCGTAGCCAGCGATTTTTTGCATATTGAAATCCTCAGTCGGCGTGGGTTTGCTTCGCCATTTCGTCGAGGGCGCGCTGGACGACTGGGTCGCGCTGTATTTCGATTTCGTCACCCTTTTCGACTCCCACGCCCTGGTTGAGGATTTCCTGTTTGAGACGGCTGCGGATCCAGCCTTGATCGCGAGACCAGTCGGCGATGCTGGGGCGGATGTTGCGTGCGGCGAGGAAGCCCTGCAGTTCATCGAGCAAGGCGGGTGCAACGTCGAAATCGGGGGCGATCTTCTTCACCTTTTGGATGTAATCGGTGGCAAAAGCGGGGAGGGATCCGGTTGCTTCGATGACCATGGCGAGGCGCGATTGGGGGTTCGGGTAAACAACGAGGTCGGGCTTGATGCCTCCGTGCCCTTCAGCCATGTTGGCGGTGGCTTCATCGAGCTGCCCGCCGCGCAGGGGGCGCTGGATGGAGCGGCCGCTGGGGGTGTAGTAGAAGGCCGTGGTGAGGGCGAGTCCGGTGTTTTGCGCGAGGGGGTAAACGGACTGAACGAGGCCCTTGCCGAAGCTGGCTTCGCCGACGATGATGGCGCGATGGAGGTCCTGCAGGGCTCCGGCGACGATTTCGGAGGCGCTGGCGCTTTTGGCGTTGATCAGAACCGCGACGGGGAAGGTGTAGGCGCGGGCTTCCTTGGGGACGTCGATTTCCTTCGCCTCAGAGGTGCGGCCGCGGACGCTGACGATTTTGTCGCCGGGTTTGAGGAAGAGCGAGGCGGTGTGTAGGGCGGCGGTCATGACGCCTCCGGGATTGTTGCGAAGGTCGAGGACGAGACCCTGGAGGCTGGCTCCGCCGAGCTTTTCGATGGCGAGGGCGATCTCCGTTCCGGTGTTGGAATCGAAGCTGCCGACGCGGATGTAGCCGACGTTGGGGCGGGCGAGGAAGACGCGCTCGACGCTGGGGGACTGCATCTCCTCTGGGATGAGGGTGAAATTGAGGAGGCGGGTGTTGCCGGGGCGGCGGACGACGAGGTTGACGGTGTTCTGGCGGCTTTCGGTGAGCAGGCCGATGATCTGGTCCATTTGGAGGCGGCCGAGGTCGATGTTGTTGAGGGCGAGGATCTCGTCGCCGGGTCCCATGCCGCTTTTGGCGGAGGGCGTGCCGGGGAGGGTTTGAAGGACGATGACGCGGCCAGGGAGGATGGAGACGACGCTGCCGAAGCCTTTGCGGACGCTCTTCTCCATTTCCTTGAGCTGATCGAACTGGCCAGGATCGAAGAAGACGGAGTGGGGATCGAGGCGCTTCAGCATGCCGGGGATGGCGCCCTGGTAGAAGGCCTTGTCGAGGGGGACGGGGTCGGCGGAGTACTTCTCCATCAGGGCGAAGACGTCGATGAAGTGTTTGATGTTGGCGTCAATGTCGCCGGCGGGCGCGGCCAGTAGGAACAGGGCGGGTAACCAGGTAAGCATCCCTTGTTTGAGTGTAGAGGACGGCGGGGTGGCGCGGGCGGGTGGCTGGCAGTATGGGTCGCCGATGGAGGCCGGTGGACGCGGATCGGAAGTTTTGCGTTTGTTCTAAAGCCTCGGAGGACTCAGGCCGATGGTAGGGTGTATGCCTGAGGAACCGATCATTATCTATATTCCGCCATCGCATAAGTCGCGATTATTGGCGTTCTTTTTTCCGTGGTTGTGGACGGAGGATTGAGGGTTCGAAGTAAGCGATACGACATGTACGTCAGCTTGCCGTACCGTTAGATATGGACATTGACACAGCCACAGCCGCTCGCCTCGAAGTTCGCCTGCGGGCGGATGTGCATGCGCTGCTCAAGCGTGCCGCCGAGATGCAGGGCCGCACACTTACGGATTTTGTTGTAACTGCCGCTCGCGATGCCGCACTGCGCACGATCGAGGATGCTGAGATCATCCGGCTTTCTCTTGAAGACCAGTCCCTGGTGGCCGAAGCTCTCCTTCATCCGCCAGAACCGACTGCCGCGCTGGACCGTGCCTTTCGGCGTCGGGAGACACTGCAAGGACTATCGTTCGAACCTCGTGGCTTGGCGGGTGGCGTGGCGCGCAAGGGCCAGTTCGATGAGACGGTCTACCAGGGCGGCGAAGCCGAGGCCGGCGTGGGCCCACATCTTGGGGTACATGCTGATGGAGGTGAAGCCGGGGATGGTGTTGATCTCGTTGATGAAGAGCTGGTTAGTTGTTCCGTCCATGAGGAAGTCGACACGGGCCATGCCGTCGCATTCCACGGCGCGGTAGCATTCGATGGCGAGAGCCCGGAGTTCGTCCATCTTGGGCATCGACAGCTTGGCGGGGAGGTCGAACTGCGCTTTGTCGAGGATGTATTTGTCTTCGTAGTCGTAGAATTCCTTCGAGGGGAAGACTTCACAGGGTTCGGCGGCTTCGACGATTTCGTTGCCGATGACACTGCATTCGAATTCGCGGCCGATGACGGCTCGCTCGACTATGACTTTGCGGTCGAATTGGGCGGCTAGGGCGAGGGCTGTCCTTAGTTCAGCTTCGTTGCGGGCTTTGGTGATGCCTACCGAGGAACCGAGGTTCGCGGGTTTGACGAAGAGCGGGAAGGGGAAGCGGGCGAGGACGGGCGCCGGATCCAGATTCTCGCGCCAGATGGGAGCATCGGGCAGAGACTGATGTAGTGCCTGATAGTCGCCGGCTGCGGAGTTGTAGTTCTTTCGTTCTTCGTCGTACTTCCCCAATTGACGAAAGCCCGCGGC
>JBDTMC010000356.1:0-8342 GCA_039934475.1 Bryobacteraceae bacterium
TGATAAAGGAGCCTTGCACGTTGCGTTGAACCACCACTGTGATTGCCGGGGTCGTCGCTGCACTCAGGGTAACGCCGGAGACAGTGGAAGGAAAGGAGACTGTCACGGTGTCAATTGCGGTTCCCCCAAATCCGTTCAATCTGGCGTAGGCACAGGGCGCCCGGCCGTCGGTGGTGGTACACGTAAAGGATGCCGCAGGCGATCCGGTTGCGAACGGATTGGCCGCTGTGGCGTTGGTGCCGTTGGAGATGCTCATGATGCCGGCTTGGGCTGCCGAGTCGGCGGCGGTTTGCGCCATTTGCCACTGGGCGTAGATCTGCGAGCCATCAATGGCCAAGCCCAGGACGCCGAGCAGGAAAATGCTCATGGCCACGATCAGCAGCAGGAGCGCCTGACCGGATTCGCCGCGGCTTGAATCGTGCGGTTGCATTAAAATGCGATGATTCCCTGGCTGGAACTGCCTAGCCTCGGCGTCATGGGGAAATACGTAATCCATGCATCGTAGGGATACACCACCTTTACAATGACATTGTCGCCAGGGGTGTTCGTTCCGTCCGGGTACGTGACGGTTATGACGAGGTTACTCGTGTTCAGCAGCCCAGCCGAGGCGAAGTTTTTGACGACGGCAACAACCTGGGCCGGATTGCCAGCCGGGCCGCTGGGGCCACTCACTCCGCTTCCAGTTCTGGTAGAGCCGTGTAGACATGCGTAGCGGACTCCCGCGCGGGCAGAATTGGCGATCGTAGTGTAAACCAGCAGCATACGGCTGACCTCCAACACGCTCAGCATGATGCAAATCGTAATTACAGCTACGATGGCGAATTCGACGAGTACCTGACCGCGCTGCTTTGCTCTCATTGCTGCATCCTCATCACGGCCCGTTGATGGATGGTTGTAGCCGGAAGGGTAAGATGGATCCCCAGCTTGGGGAAATCCCACGCCGGAATGAATGGCTGGTAGGTATAAGTAACGTCGATGGAACCGAGAACGTAGTCTGCCGGTTCCGGATCGGCGGGAGGCGGCTGAGTTCCCGTGCCGGTGCAAGCGACCGTGCCGTTATCGTTGGTGCACACCCTGACCACAAGACTGGCGCGATTAAGGAGCGCGGAGATGTCGGCGGCGACGAGCGTGGTGATCTGCGCGGCCGTGGGCGTGGTTGGAGCGCCCACCGACGCAGCGCCCATGGTCAGGTACTGCGCACCCGTGCGGGCTCCGCCGGCGATGGTAATCCAGGCAAAGATAAATCCCCCGAAGTTAACGGTGTTCAAGATGAGGAGGAATAGCATTGGCAGGATGAGGGCAAACTCGACCAGTGATTGTCCCGATGATCGGCGAGGAGGCCTCAAGGCTTCGCGCCAGCTACTGTTCACAACGAGCCACAAGCCTTTGGAGTGCATGGATTCTCCGCTCTATTAGGGGTCGCGGCGCGCCGTTAGCTCATGGAAGCCGGGAATTTCGCTACGATATGCACGTACGCCAAGCTGATCTTCGCGGCAAGACCGGACATCGCCACGATGGCCGCGAGGGAGATCAGCGCCACCACCAATGCGTACTCGACGAGGTCCTGGCCACCCTCCTCCATCCTGGACAGGAGTAGCCGCGCCCTCCGGCAGAATCTCAAAGTGAGATGCTTCATAGCACGCGATTCCTCCAGTGTCGGCGGTGCACGCACGTAGCCATTCGCCGGGAGGCTTTAAGTCATGGGTTTGACTGGGGTTAAGTAACTTATCGAGATGGAGTCTTGGGGCTATAGTGCGCGCTGGAGTACAGGACGCCAGTGAACGTAAATACCACATAACAATCCAACGCCAGACGAGTGGCTTATGAAATGCTGCGGAATGTCACGTTTGCGTACAGAGGAACTGTTACTACATGCTTCTCCTCGAGACCGGCGTTACCGTAATTGCCGTTCTGCTGGCGCTTTGTTGGCCGCGCCTGGGTTCGCGATGGTTCGCGAGTGCAGAGTCGCTGTTCCAACCCCTGGCGCGGCGGCGTCGACTATCGGTGATCACCGTCGGCTGTTCTGCGTTACTGATTCGCCTGGCGATCCTGCCGGTGATCCCCATTCCCGAACCGCAAATCCACGATGAGTTCAGTTATCTGCTGGCGGCGGACACGTTCGCCTCGGGTCGGCTGACGAATCCGACCCATCCGATGTGGAAACATCTCGAGAGCTTTCACATCAGCCATCAGCCAACATACATGTCGATGTATTTCCCAGGACAGGGATTGGTACTGGCCGCCGGACAGGCACTGACGGGCCGCCCATGGTACGGAGTGTGGCTCAGTGCCGGGCTGATGTGCGCCGCGATCTGTTGGATGCTGCAGGGTTGGCTGCCGCCCGGTTGGGCCCTGTTCGGCGGCGCCCTCGCCGTGGTGCGACTGGGAGTCTTCAGTTACTGGGTGAACTCCTACTATGGCGGGGCGGTCGCCGCGTTGGGCGGGGCTTTGGTGCTGGGCGCCCTGCCGCGTATCCAGCGTGCGTATCGCATCCGCGATGGCCTTGTGATGGCGACCGGTGTGGCGATTCTGGCAAGCACCCGACCCTATGAAGGTCTCCTGGTATGTGCCCCGGCTATCGTCGCCGCTCTTTGGGCGGTGATCCCGCGTTCAGGCGTCCTTGTCAAACTGCTGGCGCCTGCTACGCTCTTGATCACGGCGGCGGGCCTGCTCGGATACTACGATTATCGGGTATTCGGGAATCCCTTAACCCTGCCTTACGAATTGAACCGGGCGACCTATGCATCGGCGCCCGTCTTCCTTTGGCAGGCGGCCCGGCCAGAGCCTCAGTACCGGCACGCGGTGATGCGCGATTTCTACACCAATTGGGAGCTGAGCTACTACCGCGAAGCCCGCACGCCGATGGGATTTGCGAAGCGGACCGGCAGCAAAGCGGCGACAAGCCTGGTCTTTGTTTGCGGGGCACTGTTCCTGCCTGCTCTGGTGATGCTTCCGTGGGTGATCCGAGACCGTCATTTCCACTACCTGATCGCCGCAGCGGCGATCTTCGCGCTCGGTCTGACAGTGAATGCGTGGTTATTCCCCCACTACCTGGCGCCGTTCCTGGCGGGTTTCTATGCCATTCTTCTCCAGTGTCTGAGGCATCTCCGCGCCTGGAAGGGGTCCGGACGGACGCTGGTGCGTTTGATGGTAGTGATGTGTCTGGTCTTGGCGGGCCTGCGTCTTTTCGCGGGTCCACTCCACCTGCCCATAGAGCGTTGGCCTACCATGTGGTCCGGGACTGAGCCTTTCGGTCTGGCGCAAGCTGCAGTGGCGGCCAAGCTGGCCAGTTACCCTGGAAAGCAACTCGCGATTGTTCGATATGCGCCTTCGCACGATGCCTTTGTCGATTGGGTATATAACGCGGCCGATATCGATCGATCCCACGTGGTGTGGGCGCGAGAGATGGGACCGAACGAGAACCTCGACCTGACCGGCTATTTTCGCGATCGCACGGCGTGGCTCGTGGAGCCGGATGCGCTACCTCCCCGTGTGACTCTGTGGGTGCAGCGGCCAGGCGCGGCGGGCGAAGAGCCATGATTTCAGCAGAATCCTGCAGAACTACGATTCTAACCGAAGGCTGCTTGCACGGTTCCATCGCAGTCTGCGGCCGGTGAGCAGAGATTCCATGACCATGCCGAGCACGATGTTGGTTCCCTGGCCCGCTTCCACAAGCGCGTTCGGTTCCTTGCGGCTCGCGACGCACGCCAGGAAATTGCGGACGTGGCTGAGGGTTGCGAAGCTGAAGCTGCCGGGACTCCTTCGCTCAGCGCTGGGCTTGATGTCAATCGCGGCGGACTCCGGATACAGCGCGTACCATTCGCGTCCCACGTCGAGACGGGCTTTATTGCCGTGGATTTGCTTGATTTGGTCGTCGCAGGAGTTGCAGTGCATCGCCTTGTATCCGAGGCTCGCTTCGCTAATCGCCCGATCCGTGAATCGGCCAAAACTGCATCAAACACGGAGGCGAGAGACTCGGAGAAGAAGCGCCACCGTGAATTGGAGGAGGGCTAGAACGACAATGCCGACAACCGAAAGGCGGGAGCAGTCGCTCACAAAGGTCGCGGCGAACTATCTTCAGAACTACAAGCTGAAGCATCACTCGGGAGTGTTCGCCGAGGACGCCATCGGCCACGCCACCCGCCATCTTGGTGCGAAGTTGAAACGCGCGAAGGGCTTGGAGCTGAAGGCTGGTCCAGCCGTGGGGAAGGCGTACTCTTCCGACCAGAAGACCGAATTCCTAAACATCGGGATCGACACCTCGCCCAACAAGGTAACGAGCCGGCGCGAGCGCATTTCGCGGTAGCGCGCCTGATGGCCGCACGAACGCACAATGCTACGCTGATCGACCGTAAGCTCGGGGAACTGTAGCAACTCAATCACCGAAGATGCGCCCCAACAGAGCGGTTACTTCGTGTGCGACCTCCGACTGGATCGCTTCGGTCGTTTCTTCCCTGCGGTGTGAGCGTATCCTCAACCGGCCGGGTGCGGCAGATGTTCTCGTTGGTATCCACCAGTTCACGGCTCAGTTCCTGATAAGGTCGAAACTCTGCGATCTCACATTCTGCCTTGCGTTGAGCGGCCACGGTAGGGAAAGGTCTCAGTAACAGTCTTGCCGTCCACTATGTAGGTGAGTCTCAGGTTCGGGCCATGCCCTGGATCGTCAGGCTTATGGCAATGGCATTTCGGATTGCCGCACCGGCCTCTGGTCGCAGAAATCGACTCCGGGCGGAAATCGCCCAATTGGGCGATTTGATCGATCAGCCGGGCACGGCGATTTTCCGAATCGGGAAGAGCATCGGGCAGGCTCCAGGTCTAAAGCTGCGGATTTCGCCTCCAGATTCCATTGCGAAATGATCCGGTTGAGCTCGGGGGCCGAAACCGCTTTACTATTACTTTCTAGATTGCTTAATCAGTGGACTCTTGCCTCTTTACAGCAGTTTTGCCGTAATCGGTACACTAGACGATTCTGGCATTTTGCACGCAGCCTGTAGCGGTGATCGCGATTTACGTTTGCCCGACGACGCGCAGGTCAATGCATCCGACGGAAACAATCACAGAAGAGCCGGGGGTATACGGAATGAGTCTCAAAGGCAAAATGCGGATCGGACGGGCGAGCGGCCAGTCGATGACTCCCTCGATCTTCGGAGCCGCACGGCGGATGCGCCATAGTCCCTACGAATCGAGGCACTCGACGTCGACCTCTTGACTGGGCTCGGCACGATCCAATCGCCGAAACTTCGCCTGCAAGAAGATAGGGCCCTTGGAGGAGACGCTAGTCTTCGTGCAGTAACTAAGCCGGCGTCAACCGCGACGCTGCCACGACAGAACGCCGACCCGCGCAGCAAGCGGCGACCTTTTAGGGCCAGGTTGTCGGGGGTGCATTAGCTGCCTATTCAAGGTCCAATCTTGCCGCTTGCCCGGAACGATCCCGCGGAAAGCTGAGGGCCCTTTGGGGGAATTCAGCGTGTCGGGTGCGCCGGCAAAGTCACTGCACCTGCACATGGGTGTAAATCAAGGCAGCCCAGTAGGGCGCAGAGACCTCCCCACTATCATCACGACCGTGGTATCAAGATTGCTATTACTTCTGGCAGTATACTCTCACTTTCCTTCAGCTATGCCGGTGCGTCAAAACCGGAACTAAGATTCATCCCTCAGGGAGCCGGGCCTCTTCCGCTAGGGTTCCTGGCTTTTCTACTTCATTGAGACGATCAAATTCTGCACTGAAACAGGTCACTTTCCATGATCCGTACAATATTCTGTTGTCTAGCGCTCATTCCCTCTTTTGCGTTTGCTGTGTCCGATCCAGCCCAAGCAGGCCGTGTCCAATTCTTCTTGCGTACATCGTCGGACTTTAACGTCTATTCGGACAACCCGACAGATGATACCAAGTCGTGGATATACGGCCATTTGTGGCGCCTGCAATCGAGTTCCCCGTATTGGGACTCCAAACTGTCCTGGATGCCTAACACGTGGGCATACATTAACTTGTACGCAATTTATCCAGACTCAGATAATTTCAAGAACCATCCGGAGTGGATCCTCCGCGATACCGACGGGAACCTCCTCTTCATCCCCTGGGGTTGTGCGAACGGAACCTGTCCCCAGTACGCCGGCGACGTCTCAAATCAAGCCTATCGAAACTGGTGGATTTCCAACGCCATCTCAAAGCTCTCCGCCGGCTACAAGGGCGTGTGGATCGACGATGTCAATCTCGACATGCGGGTTTCGGATGGCAACGGTAATCCCGTAACTGTCGAAAACGCGAGGATCGGATCGCCCATGATCCCCGAAGACTGGCGGAGATATATCGCGATCTTTCTTGAGCAGATTCGGGCTGCCCTGCCCGACTATGAGATTTTACACAATGCGATCTGGTACTCCTCGCCCACTGAATACCAGGATCCCTATGTCATCCGTGAGATCCAGGCCGCCGACTACGTCATTGCCGAGCGCGGGATTAGCGATCCAAACCTGATCGCCGGGACCGAACCTTACTCGATGGGAGACTTCCTGAACTATGTCGACACTGTCCACGCCAATGGCAAGAACATTGTGCTGGACGAGTACCACCAGAACGGCGAGTTTGGACTCGCCGGGTATTACCTCATTTCCAATGGCGGTGACTCGCTCGGCAATCAGGATGCCACGCCCGATAATTGGTGGTCCGGATACGAGACGGACCTCGGAACACCCCGCGGCGTCAGGACCAGTTGGTTCGGGCTCTACCGGCGCGATTACACCGGTGGGATGGTGCTTCTCAATCCGCTGAACGCTCCCTCCATTACGGTCACCCTGCCGGGACAGTTTACTCGGCTTGACGGAACTCCGGTCACCACTCTCACCCTCGATGCCGGTGAAGGGGCCGTACTGGCAGGCACCGTTGTCGTGAATATTACCGATCCCATCTCCATTAACTGCGGGGACGGGAATGTAGACACCTTCATGGCTGACGGATTTGTAATCGGAGGTCACGAAAGTGATCTCACGCAGACCGTGGATCTCTCCGGAGTCGGGAACGCCGCGCCCGAGGAAGTTTACATGACAAAGCGGACCAGCGACGACGCCGCGGGATTCACCTACACTTTCCCGAATCTGGTGCCGGTCGTAAAATACACACTGCGGCTGCACTTTGCCGACGATCAGTCGTGGAAGACCGGGATGCGCCAGTTCAACGTATCCGCCAACAACATCCGCCTGTTGACGAATTTTGATATCTTTGCGTCCGCCCGTGTTCTCGCTCGCGCCGTTGTCAAAAACTTTACGGTGACCGCGAACGCTACGGGGGCTGTGAAGGTAAAGATCACGCCGGTCGTCGGAAATGCGTTACTCAACGGTATTGAGATCGTGCCGATTGACGATGGCAACACAGATAGGCCATATGTGCGCTTCCCACGGCCGTGAACTCAGTTGGCCGGCAGCCACTCTCGATGGAGGGCCGCGCGAATCAAGGCCTCAAAGGCGTTGTCTCCGCAGGCTGGCGGTCAGGAGGCCATGCCGCGCCGCCGGCTCTCCGGAGCCTCAGCGTGAACGCCCATCAGAATTACCCATCCCTTTCCGAACGTCCCCTCCGCGATGGCTGGGGTTCCGTCGGGATACTTGCCGGCAACCGCACCCCAGCCGGTAGGCTGCGGACCAGCCTCCCAGTACTGATCGAGCGTTCGTCCTCCGTGGGCGGTAATCGTCACCGCCGCCCTACGGAAGCCCTTCGCTTCGCAGCGTAGAACCCGAACCGCACGCCCGACGTCAAACTCAGACCGTTGTAAGGCGAGTTGCCCGCGAGGAAAGCGCCGGTGCAGATTCCGAGATGGTTCAAACCCTGTGTATCGCGTACCGAATCTTCGCTGACCTGTCCGTAGTCAGGCCGGCGCCGAGCAGTTCAAAATCTCTGCCCGGGACGATGAGCAGACGATATCCCCTCATCTGCGATTCCGCCATTTGCTGCAACCGTTGAGGATCGGTCGTGGAATAGCTGAGGTGCTCTCTGGTCAGGATGTTCTGGAGAGCCGCGACGTCTCCATCAGAAGCTCCGGTTCCACTGACCAGGAGGATCGGCGTTGAGTCGCCAACCGTAGCTTCGTGATCACGCCCGGCAGGCGGTAAGCGCAGTTGCGATCGCGACAAAGCACCCGGCCGTCCCAAAGTGCCTTTCACTCGTCCAGCAACTCCACCAGTCACCGGATCGCCTCAAAGGGTTCGAAGCCCTCTGCGCACGGCAACGGCCGATGCCCTCCCTTGAAGCCGATTGACGCCGCGGTAAATGGGTTTATTCAAATTGGTGTTGATATGTAAGCGGCTGATGAACCGCCCTTGCATCTGGGTGAGCGAGTGCGGATCTTCGT
>JBDTMC010000357.1:0-8322 GCA_039934475.1 Bryobacteraceae bacterium
TCCCCGCGCGAGACTATTACTTCCTGGCCGGCCGCCAGTTCATTCAGCGCCAGCCACACGGCTGCCGCGTTGTTGTTGACCACGATGCCGGGCTTGCCCAGCAACCGCAACAGGAGCGGCGCGATATGCGCATCGCGCTTGCCACGCCGTCCGGTGGTGAGATCGTATTCCAGGTTCGAGTAACCGGGAATGGCCTGCCGCGCACCCAGCGGCGCGCGCCCCAGATTGGTATGAAGAATCACACCCGTCGCGTTGATCACCCGCTGCAGCGAAGGCGCCAACAGTCTCCGCAAGCTGTGTCGCGCCAGCACCTCGGGCGCCGGCGCATCCGCCGCTCCTTCGCGCAACCGCGTGCGGATCGCGGCGATGGCGGCCCGCACTTCGTCGTTGATCACGCGGCGCGGCACGGCCGGGTATTCTGGCGCCAGCAGCGCCGCCAGTTCTTCTACCGACGGAAGTTCACGCAACAGAGATTCGTTCACAGTTAATGGAGCATCGGGAACAGACGGCGCAGGTCCGCATCGTTAGGCTGCTTGCCATATTCGCAGACCTCGAAGGCTTCATAGGAGTCTACTTTCGCGGCGCGCTCCTTGCCATACCACTTATCGAGCGAGGCCCGGACGGCGCCATCCACGGTGCGCTGCCGCCGATTGCGCAACCAGTTCTTGCGCTCTGCCGGGTCCTTAGGAACCTGGTCGAATTCGCCATCCACCCAAGGCAGCCACTCATAGAACTGCGACACATGCGCGTCCAGTGCGCTCAGCTTCTTTTCGTAGACGCTACCGATGTCGATGGCGACGTCGGGCCGGAACGGCGCGGGCTTCTGGAAGTGGTCCTCGTAGTAGAGGAACACCGGGTTCTTCTTCAGCGCCGGAGTATCGGGAGTCACGTTGGGTACCACCACCATGTAGGCGGCATCCTGCACCAACACGCCCGTGTACCGGTGATCGGGATGATAGTCGTTGGGCCGCGGTGCGATTACGATGTCGGCGTTCCACTCGCGGATCTTGCGGATGATCTGAAAGCGCACTTCGAGCGTCGGGAGCAGTTCGCCGTCGTGGTTGTCGAGTACATCATATTCGATGCCGAGTCGGCGTCCCGACTCCTGCGCCTCGGCGCGCCGGCGATGGGCCAGTGCTCCACCGCCCTCCGTTTGATGGCCGGCATCGCCGTTGGTGACGGAGACGAACTTCACTTTGTGCCCCATGCCCGCGAACAAAGCGGCGGTTCCGCCAGCGCCCAGGTCACAATCGTCCGGATGCGCACCGAAGGCAATCACACGAAGCGGCTGAGCAGCAGCCGTAGCCGCGCAAAGCAAGCAGGCAAGAAGTAGGGTCCTCATGCGCCGTAGAGCCCTTTCCACGTGGTTTCCTTGCCCGTATAGATGGCGGTGCGCCCGAGGATCGCAAACATCGTGCTGATGGCGCTGCGTTCCGCGACGTTCTCCACCACGCCGGTGGAAATGTTATTCAGCCAGTGTTCCAGCGCGTCGTAAGTGATGTCCCGTTTCGATTCGATCGTCTCCTGATCCTTCGGAGCCTTGATGTGCGTCATGCTCTTGCGCGACGTCAGAAGTGTGCCCTTGGTCCCCGTGAACTCTTCGCCCACATGCTGGTAGCCTGGCGGCGTCAACTGGTTGGCCTCGAAGTTGACGTGGATCCCATTCGGAAATTCGAAGACCAGGCTGAGGTTGTCCATGATCTCCATCGACGTGCGAATCTTCGTCCCCCCCAAGCCTACAGCGCGTATCGGAGTAGCGTTCAGGAACCAATGCAGAACGTCGAAGTTGTGGCAATCCTGTTCCACGATGAAGTCGCCGGAGAGGTCTTTGTAGCAGAACCAATTGCGCAGCCTGTCTACGCTCGGATCGGGATACGAGACGCGCTTAAAGGGATCGCCGGAGATCCAGAAGGCGCGCGCTACGGAGATGCTTCCGATCTGGCCTTCCTGGAGGCGCTTATAGGCTTCCAGGTATACCGGGCCGTAACGCTGCTGGAAACCGACCATTACATTCTTCGTGGGGTCCGCCTTCTTCGCTGCTTTGATCACGCGCTGGCAGCCTGCGGCGTCCACGCCCATGGGTTTCTCGCAGTACACATGCTTCTTTGCGTCGATCGCGGCTTCCAGCATGCGCGGATGTTCGAACGGCGGTGTGGCGATGATTACGGCATCGACAGGCGAGGCGAGCAGCTTCTCGAAATCGTTGAACTTCGCCGGATTCTCCACGCGGATCTTCTGCATGCCCAACTCGATGCGATCGTCGAACTTGTCGCACAGCGCGGTGATATGTGCGCGCGGATCCGTGTGTACGAAGGCCGCATCATACGAACCGCGGTTGCCGGTGCCGATGAGGCCAACGCTGATCTTGGAGTTGGCCTGTGAGCCGCGCACCGACTCGGGCTTGACGATCGTGAATGCGGTCGCGGCCACGGCGCCGCCTTTTTGCAAAAGATCTCTGCGGGATACGGTAGGATTGCCGTCCATGAAAATAAAAGCTCCTGGCCGCAATTATATGCCAGTTACTTCGTCGGAACAGGCGGATGCGCCTGCTCCATGTGCGTGTGGGCGTGGCGTTGAATCTCCGCGAGCTTAAGGCCCGTGGCGGCGAGAGCGATGGTTCCTGCCAGCAGCAGTGGCACTGTGATGAGGAAGAACATGATGCCCGACAGGCCGACCGCGGTTTGCCGGTCGATACCCACCAGCGTAAGACCCATCACGGCGAAGAAATTGAAGATCCCGATGTTTCCCGGAGGGCCGGGCACGATGGTACCTAACCGAAGGACCACCATAACGGCCGCCGCTTCCATGACGGTGGTGTCTTCCCCGTAGCCCCGGATAATGGCGTAAATGGGTACGATCTGCGACGCCATGTACAACAGGCTGACGCCGAACGAGTAGTACAGGTACGGGGAGCGCCCGATGTCGTGTAACCCGTCGATCAAGAGATGAAACCTCTCGGTCCAGCGGCCGCCGGTGGCGATATGCCGGCCGCTCTTGTGAATGACAGCGAAAGCTAGCAGGACGGCGAGCAGCACCACCATGCCAGTGAGGATCTGTGCGCCAATCACAAGCTTCTCTGGCAAGTCGATGAACAGCGTGGTGATGCCGAACCCAAGCATCAGCCAGATGCCGTCCATAAGGCGCTCAATGACCGCGGAGGAGATGGTGAGGCTCAGTGGCAGGTGGTTCCACTGCGACTGTAGATAAATGCGAATGGCTTCACCGCTGCGCAGTGGCAGCGCTTCATTGGCGAAGAGCCCGATATAGATGGCGCGCACCGTGCGCCACAGAGGCACTTTGGCAAAAGGCCGCAACAGCAGGTTCCAGCGCCATGCCTGGCACACATACACGCCGATGTCGCACCCGATCGCCAGGAACAGCCAGCCCCAGTGCATATGCATCAGCCGGGGCACTTCGCTCTTCCAATCGAAGTCGCGATAGACCCATATGAGGCAGGCCGCTGAGAGGGCGTAAACTACCGCCGGACCAAGCCAGGGAGGAATGTATCCGCGAAAACCTGAGAGCGGGCTGCCGTCCTTCTGCACCGACCTCCATCATAGAATGCCGCTGTCCGCACCGCACGTCAACGTTCCGTGACTACCCGCCGTGGTACCATCGGCGAACTGCAATGACCGCCAGGCTGACTTCGCTCGACGCCTTCCGAGGCTTCACCATTGCCGCCATGATGCTGGTGAATAATCCTGGCGACGGCGCGCACACGTATGCGCCTCTGGAACACGCGGATTGGAATGGGTGGACGTTCACGGATCTGGTTTTCCCCTTCTTCCTGTGGATTGCCGGCGTGGCCATGACTCTGTCGTTCGCCAGGCGCGTGGAGCAAGGCGGTAAGCGGCGTGATCTGTTCCTCCATACCCTACGCCGGGCGGCGCTGATCTTCCTCATCGGCTTCCTGCTGAACCTGATCCCACGCTTTGATTTCGCGCACGTCCGTATCCCGGGAGTGCTGCAGAGAATTGCCATTTGCTACCTGCTCGCGGCGGTGATCTTCCTGCTCACCGGATTGCGCGGACAGATCATCGCGGCGGGCTGCCTGCTGGCTGGTTATTGGATACTGATGACGCTGGTACCCGTGCCGGGGTACGGCCCGGGCGTTCTGGAGAAGCAGGGCAACTTCGCGCAGTACATTGATGGGATGGTGCTCTCCGGCCACATGTGGGTATCGACGAAGACATGGGATCCGGAGGGCATCGTCAGCACCCTCCCCGCGATTGCCACCGTGCTGTTCGGCATTTTTGCCGGCCACATCCTGCGGGCTCGCCAGACCGCGGCGGAAAAGACGGCGTGGCTCTTTACTCTTGGCACGGCGCTGCTGCTAGCTGGAGCCGTGTTGAGCCCGCTGCTGCCCATCAACAAGGGCCTCTGGACCTCGACGTTTTCCCTCTTCATGGCGGGCATGGCGAGCACGGCCTTCGCGGTTTGCTACTGGCTGATCGATGTCCAGGGTTGGAAGCGGTGGGCGCGCCCCCTGGTGATCTACGGGATGAACCCGATCGTCGTCTTCGCAGGCGCGGGTTTGCTGGGCAAAACCCTGGCCATGACCGGCGCCGGCCACGCCATCTTCCGCACGGTCTACCAGCCTTTTCCCGACCCCTACATCGCTTCGCTGTTGTATGCATTGACGATTGTGGCGCTCTTCTTCGGCCTGTCCTGGTTCTTGTACAAGCGAAACTGGATTGTCCGCCTCTAGCGTGCTATATTGGAAAAACCGACGTAATGAATTCGGGGACGTAGTTCAGTTGGTTAGAACGCCGGCCTGTCACGTCGGAGGTCGCGGGTTCGAGCCCCGTCGTCCCCGCCATTCTTTTTCTTCCTTTCCGGTTCGTCCGACCCATCTTCCTTTTCCCAAGTAACTGTCGGCATCCGCTGCGTGTGTATACTAACAAAGCTCCCAGGAGTAACAACATGCAGCTTTGTCCCCGGATTTTCACAGGCCGACCCTGTGCGCGTGTGGCCCTGCCGATACTAACCGCTATGTTAGCGTCCACCGGCGGGACGTTTCCCGCGTCGGCGCAGCCAATAGAAACCGTGCTCCATAACTTCGCGCCACCCTTGCGCGGATCGTCGCCAGAACTCTGATCCGGGATGCGACTGGTAACCTTTACGGGACTACCACCTCAGGCGGAGCGTCGAACGTCGGAACCATTTACAGAGTAGACTCGAGCGGTCACGAAACGGTGCTGCACAGCTTCACTGGAGCCGATGGGGGAGCGCCCTTTGCGGGCGTGATCTCCGACTCCTCCGGGAACCTGTACGGGACCACTTTCGGCGGCGGAGCGTTGGGACAAGGGGTTGTGTTCAAGCTGGATCGGACCGGCCATGAAACGGTGCTTCACAGCTTCACCGGAGGGGACGGAGCGTTCCCTTACTCCGAACTGGTTCGCGATCCGGCCGGCAACCTCTACGGGACGACTTACAACGGCGGCGCATCGGACGTGGGTGTGGTCTTCAAGCTGGATACCGGTGGCCAGGAGACCGTGCTCCACAGCTTTACCGGAGGGATCGACGGTGGTTCTTCCGAAGCACCCCTCATCCGCGACGCAGCTGGCAATCTCTACGGAACTACATCCACTGGCGGCAGCAGGTCCGGCGGTGTCGTGTTCCAGTTGAAACCTTGATGACATCTCCCGACGGCTCGCAGATAATGAACGGGAGACAAAATCGCATGTTCCAATCACTACCTTCCGTGTTCCTCATAGGAATGCTGTGCGCCTCTGGCGTCGCGCTGGCGCAGGACTCCTCTTTCGACGGGCTTAATACAAGCCTCTCTAATTTGTACCGGTTATCCGACGCGAAGACGTTTTCGATCAGTCCGGAAAACCTCACGGGCGAGAAGGGAAAGGGTGGCATGGCCGTCAACGGATCGGCCTCGCGGGAGGCTCGGGAGTTGGGCCAAGGCTGGAAAGTTAACCCGTTCATCGTCATCGAACCGGGCAAGACGTTCACCCTCGGAGAGATTCAGGGTTCAGGCGCCATTCAACATATCTGGATGACGCCTACGGGCAATTGGCGCTTCTCTACTTTTCGCATCTATTGGGACGATGAGGCTACGCCGTCCGTGGAAACTCCAGTGGGCGACTTCTTCGCCATGGGCTGGGGCAAGTACGCGCCCATTAACTCGCTGTCGGTGTGTGTGAACCCGGGCAGCGCGTTCAACTCGTATTGGCCGATGCCGTTCCGTAAGAAGGCCCGCCTGACGCTCGAAAACCTCGATAGCAAGCCGATGACGATCTACTATCAGATCGACTATACGCTTACGAAAGTGCCCGCTGACGCCGCCTACTTCCACGCGCAGTTTCGCAGGGTCAATCCCCTGCCGTACAAGCAGGTCTACACCATCATCGAAGGAATCAAGGGCAAAGGCCAGTACGTCGGCACCTATTTAGCCTGGGGCGTCCATAGCAATGGCTGGTGGGGCGAAGGCGAGATCAAGTTCTATCTCGACGGCGACACCCAGTTCCCGACGATCAATGGCACCGGCACCGAAGACTACTTCTGCGGCTCCTACAACTTTGAGAACCAGGAGAAGAAACAATACGAGACCTTCACGACTGCGTACACCGGCCTGGCGCAGGTGATCAAACCGGATGGCCTATATCAATCCCAGCAGCGTTTCGGCTTGTACCGGTGGCACATTGCGGACCCCATCCGATTCGACCGCGACCTGAAGGTGACGATTCAAGCGTTGGGATGGCGTAACGGCGGCACGTATCTGCCGCTGACCGACGATATCGCTTCGGTGGCCTTCTGGTATCAGTCGGAGCCTCACGGAGCGTATCCCAAGTTGCCGTCGAAAGAGCAGTTGGAAGTGAACTGAAGCACTACTCAACGGCCATGGTGACCTGGTCCGAGACCAGTCTTATCACTCGTGTTTCGCCGGCGGAGGCGTAGCCGTGGGCGGTTTGCCTTCTGCGTCGGGGCGCACGATATATTGAACGATCAGCGAAATCCGCCTGTTTGACGCATCCTCGGGCTGTTTCGGCTTGCGCAACCTCTCGTCGGCAAAGCCGCGCACCTGAGTGATCTGATGCGCTGCCAGTCCGTGCGTCTGCATGACCCGACGGGCGGCGTTGGCGCGATCCACGGAGAGTTCCCAGTTCCCGTAATTGGCGTTTTGGGAAAATGGCCTGGCATCGGTGTGGCCTTCGATGGACACCTGGTTCGGCAGCTTGCCGAGTTCCGCAGAGAGCAGCGAAACAATCTCCTTACCGTTGTCATTGGGTTCCGCCGTGCCCACGGGGAAGAAGGTGCCCTTGTCTGTTTCCAACAACTCAATGCGCAGTCCCTCCGCCGTAATCGTCATCTCGATCTGGTTCTTGAGTTTTTCGAAATTGGCGGTCTTCTTGATGCTGGATTGCAGCTCCTCTTTGATCTTCGCCATATTGTCCTTGGTCACGGTGAAGTTGTCACCGGACCCGGTCATGCCGCTGCCGACCTTCTTCGATGTACCGGTAGGATCTTTGAAGTATCCGCCAATTGCTTCCTGAGTTTGCTTGCTGGAGTTGAGGAGCCACAAAACGATGAACAAGGCCATCATCGCCGTGACGAAGTCGGCGTAAGCGACCTTCCAGGCTCCGCCGTGGTGCCCACCGTGAGCGGCGGCACGTTTGATGATGATGGGACGATTGGACGCCATTAGGATCCCAAAGCGACCTTATGCCGCGACGGCTTCAGGACCCTTCTTGCGGCAAGCGCCTTCCACATCCTGGAAGCTCGGGCGAACGTGTCCGGGGACGGCGCGGCGTCCCATCTCCACGGCCAGAATCGGGGGAAGGCCCTTCAGGTAAGACACCATACAGACCCGCAGCACGTGGTAATAATGCTTCTCGTTGTCGGCGGCTTTCGACATGCTTGCCGCAATCGGTCCGAGCAGTCCGTAGCAAAGCAGGATACCGAGGAAGGTGCCAACCAACGCCGCCGCCACCTTATGGCCGATCTCCTCCGGCGGTCCTCCGAGGGCACCCATGGTGATGACCACGCCCAGAACCGCGGCCACAATGCCAAGGCCCGGTAGAGCGTCTGCCATGCTGTTCAACGCGGTCACTGGAAGGCTGGCCTCGTGGTGGTGTGTGTCCATGTCCAGTTCCATCATTTGATCGAGGTCGAACGGATCGACGACGCCGGAGCTGGCCGTACGCATAGAATCGCAGATGAAGCCGGTGATGTGATGGTCTTTCAAGATCGCGGGGCATGCGCCAAAGATCTTACTTTTGTCCGGGTGTTCGATGTCGTTTTCAATCGCCGCCAAGCCTTCTTTTCTCGCCGCGGCGAATAACTCGTAGAGCATTTTCAACGAATCCTGGT
>JBDTMC010000358.1:0-8240 GCA_039934475.1 Bryobacteraceae bacterium
GTGCGGAGACACTGGCAAAATAATTGATTCTAAATGGGCTACTCAAATTCGCCCAGCCGCCATCTCTGGTTCAGACGATTCCCGCATGTCGGCCAAGTCGGTGCCTGAAACTGAGACTGACGCCTGGTCCTTTTGCTCAGTGTCTGCGATCCAGGACGAATACCGTTCGTTGCGCCCACCGTCTGGTTAGCGGATTTTGGCAAGCAAACCAGCCTGGCAACAACCTGGAGACGTGGGCAAAACTCTCCTGCGCCGGAGATGTCAACTCAGAGACTCGGCAGAGAGAGCATCAGAGCTTTCATGGCGGCCTGTTCGAAGTGGTGGTCGGTGGTGAGCGCTTCAGTGAGACGGGGCCGCTCCATGACCACGAACGACAGGCAATCGGTAAGGCTCCAATCCTTGTCGCCACGACTGCGGTACGAAGAACGGCCGTAGAGGTAATGGTCGTGGCGATCCGCAAGGTCCACAGGCAATGCGTCGCTGTCGATGGCGTTAGCGGCGATCCAAGCCAACGCCGAATCCTCTGCCGGCACAATCTGACCGCTCACAGTCTGGATCTGCAGGATTAAGGCCTGGTTCGGAAGCAGGTGGAGCGGCTCGTCCGGGACGATGACCTTGCCATCGAGATGACCTTGCCATCGAAATGTGCGCTTACGGTCTTGACGGCTCCTATGTGGCGACTCCTTCCGGTATGACAGGATCGCCAATGACGTTCCAGCGTGGCCGATGCGGTCCCGAGTTCCGTCGCGATAGCCACCACCGCGGACTGGACTGCGGTAATGAATCCGGCGACCATGTTGGCCTGCACAGTCGCGCCGATGGCGTGGCTGGTTGCGGCGGTGCCGAACGCGCCACGCTGACAGCCGGTGAACTGTACCCCGCTACGTGCCGTGTAGACTACGAGCTCATCGTTAATCGACACGACGCCATAGGCATCCGCAAAGCCGCCAGCGGTGGATGCCACGCTGATGACCGCGTGGAGGCACTCTCCGGAGAAACGGAGAATTCAGGCGAAGGGGTGCCGCAGTGGACTCACCGGGCCAACCGCAACGACTCTCCAAGGACGGAACGGGAGAACGGGATCGCCCGGAAATGTATGGCGGAATTGGGGATATCTTGCGGGACTACGGCAGGTGCAGGCAGACCGATGGTGTCAACAACAGGGGAGTCGGGGTTCGGATAGAAATAGTTTGGCTCCTCAGGTAGGATTCGAACCTACAACCCTTCGGTTAACAGCCGAAACGGTTGTAGCTGCCTCACGTTGCAAACACAACTACTTGGGGGCACAAAAAACGAAATATCGCGTTAATTGGGGGGACTCTGGGGGGACTCTTCATTTGGGATGATTCGTAACGAGGTAAGGAATGTACCCGGGCCAAGCCTAGCTCAGAGGACACCATATCGCTTCCCACATCGAGATTTGACCTGACGCGGCGCAGGGAGTCAAACCTGGGATACTCTCCCATTCCTTTCGAGTATAGCCAGCAGATCCACGCACCGAACGCGGCACCTATCGAGTTCCTGCTCGGGTACACTCCGGAAATGCGCACCGTCATTGCGAACCGGTGTGATGTCGCGCAGGATATCCTGAAACTCCCGCAGATCGCGGAAAAGGCCTTGGAATAGGAACCACGACTTTTTCCAGGTCATAAGAATACCAAGCTGGCCCAAGTAGGTGTAATTAAGGATCTCAGTGGCACCTGACGGTAGACCGCTCAAGGGATAGCTCTTGGAGTGCTTATCTCTGTTCTCGATAATCTTCTCCCAAGCCTCACGCCCCAGCACCCCCTCTATAGTGCGATCGGCATCTCTTCCCCACTTCTTTGTAAACTGTTGCCGCACAAGCGTCCGAAGTCCAATCTCAGTTTCCTCAATGAGCTTCCATACCGACCGTTCGCGCTCCGAGCACTCCCTTTCATCTGAATAGTACGAAGCCTGATCCCAATAGAGCCTGTTGTGGGCAACTAGAGAACTGCCCTCCAGCCGCGCAATGCCAACGTACTGCAATTCGTCAACAATTCGATCAAGCCGGTACACTGGCAGGTCGCCCTTCCGTAGCAACTCAGTCATCTCCTCGCGATCAAGCCGATCATGACGAAGCAAGCCATCATGTACCGTCCGCGCCTCCTTGGTTAGACTGTTCGACCAGAGATGGAATAACTCCGAACGCTCATGTCGAAATTGAACCGCAGCAGGCGCCACAACCGCACCGGAGATCTCGCCTCCGCGTCCAATTAATCTCAGAAGGCCGGACCCTAGACCTGCGTGGCCCCCCGTCAATTTATGCACTTCGTCGGCGATGCGGATCCAGTCGGTACTCTCCAAGGTACCCAACATACCTTCTGCCATCTGCCTCATGGCCGTGGCTGACAGCGTTGTCAGGCAGTGCTTTGCTGCACGACTGCCGATCGGCGACGTATCATCTTCGCACAATCGATACAACTCTTGTGCCCCCGCGAAGACTATACTGCACAAGCCCGCCAATTTTGAGTCTCCGTAGAGAAGATGAAATATATTGTCGTGGAACCCACGAGGGAAACGGTCACCGATAACTCGCTTACTCTCATCCAGCAAAAACACAAACCTGAGATCGATTTGATTCGCGCCACTGCGAAGCCGCTGAGCAGCTTGTTCGAAACCGTCGAGTGATTGTACAGCGTGCTGAGCCGGCGGCGGCCTATAGCTAGCCACATTCAGCTTACACGCGTCAAGCGCGCATTGATAGAGCATGCTGAAGAAGTCCCACGGCCCGGCGTCATAGGGGAGACGCATCAAATCAACATAGACCGGTAAGTAATAAAGCTGCCCGGACGGGTCATTCGGAATCTGCTGATGCGCGATGTGTTTCAGCGCCGTCGACTTTCCCGATTGTCGACCGCCAAAGAGCAATACGCACCCTTGATCGCGTGCCGAGCGCATTACATGGTCGCATAACTCATCACGACCAAAACACGGCCGTACCGGGCTCCCTTCGAGAACACTCAATGGTTCAGGCCTTCGACGTCCCAGCTTTCTTAGCACGTATTCAAGCATTTCGTCCGTACCTTTTCTGAAGCCATTCAGACAACATCGAGATCTTGATATATGCACGTTCGGGATCTACTTGGAGGATCTGATAGCCAGTAAGATGTCGAACTGAGGAGCCCGCTGATTCACTAAAGATAACGTCCGCGCGTGCCCTGGTGACGGTTCCCCCTTCCTGTGCGAGAAGGACGCATATCCCAAGTTCGTCTGGAAAGTCACGCGAAAGCCGTTCCGCAATCTCTTGGAAATCGTCCGACCGAAGGCTTAGGTACTGAGACAACAGCGGGTCAACCATACTGCGGCTTACAATAAGAGGCCGAGCTGGGTACTGCTGAGATATAAAGCTGCAGAATTGCCGAGTAAAAAATGGGTGCCCACCGGTGAAATCATAGATCCGCTCACTTGCCGAGGGATCGAAGCGAATCCCCATGCCGCGCCCGAGTTCTCTTAGCATGGTCGCGCACTCTGGGAATTCCAACAATTGGAGATAGACCTCCTTGAAGTAGTTGAACACTGGATTGTCGCGGCCCTGATACTGCGCCGTCTCGCATATCGAGGCATTTGCACCCGTGACCGTCACGACGAACTCGCGATTCTCTTGGGCCACTCCGCGGAGATAGCTAAAGAACTCAAAGAATCCTTCGAATCCTGCCTTGCCGAGGCTGCTCGGGAGGATACGCTCTATCTCATCAATCAAGAAGACGACTCTCGGACGCGCGCTAACCGGACTCTTGCGAAGGGCCTGGAGGAGGCGGGTTAGGTCTGAATCGAACGCCGTAGCAACAGGGAACGACGAAGGAATATCAAGAAAATCATCAAACTCACCGCCCAACCTCCACCGAAAGGCCCCCCCCAACAATCGTGCTGCCTGCTCGCGCAATCCCCCCGCGAGCTTCCAGTAAATCCACCGGCAATCCGATACATCGCTGGGTAGTCGAGACAAGTCAAGATAGATCACAAGATCTCCTTGCTCCATCGAGCGTCGTTGCGCCTCTTTGAGCAAGGACGTCTTGCCTACCTTTCTCAATCCAAATATGCCAGATGGGACACCGGCAGCGATTGAATCTCTCAGTTCCGCGAGGGGTTTATCCCTGCCGAAGAATCGTCGCCCCTCGACTGGACTATTTGTGGCAAATAGGTCTCGGCGGTAGAGCCACCTATCTAGTGCGGCTCGTAGCACCGCCACCGGGCTGGCACCAGTTTCAATATCAGTCTGCTGAACTGGTACGAGAGCGGGCGACAGCCTCCGGCGATCGTCAATTCTCTGCGAAATAAGCCTCTGGAGCTCTGGCGGTAGGGACGCAACGACAAGGAGGGCGAGCTGTTCATCGGCAAGACCGCGCTTGGACCATACCAATATTTCTCGATCAAAATCTTCCAGGTCTGCAAGCGATATATCAGACTTAAAGAAACACCGAATTAACAGATATCGGCCGACCCCATAGCCTTCCTGCAATTCAGGATGCTTAAGATCTACTATCAGATCGGCTCCCTCGGTAGCCCGATCCAACAGTCGAGCCTTGACGATTTCAAACCCCGCTGAAGCCAAGAAGTTGAACGTCAGGCTACCTCTATGATGTTGAGTCCGCACCCTGGCCAGGTTCAGTTTTAGGGAATCAAGATCGGGTAACCGTGTCGCGCCTTTGCCGAACAGGCTCAATGCTTCTTGATAGAGCCGAACGCATTCCTTCAGGGACGCTTCGCCGCCAACTTCGTAGTGTGTGCGCGCAAGCCACACCAGTACACCTTTCTCCCCTCCTTGATCACTGCGCCTACAAATCTGGAGCGACTCGTTAAGACGTGTGATGGCGCTTCGATAATCGCGCATACTGGCGGCCAGCACGCCAGCATCCTCGCGCAACTTCGCATTCCCAGGAAACAATCGGATGCCCTCGTTGTATATTCGGCGGGCGTCGGCCTTCCGATGTCGGTTCTTCTCCATTGCGGCATAACTGAGAATTAGTTGGATGCTGGGCGACTCACGCATTCCGATCTCATAAAGTCTCGCGGCTTCGTCATAGCGTCTCGCGTCGCGAGCTAGCGTGGCGGACGCAAGATGATCGGTCGTGTGCGGCGAAGCTAATGACGGTGATCGGAGCTCAATATTTTGCGCTTGCAACCCTTTTTCCGTGTTGACTAGCGAGCAAGATACTGCCAGTCCCTGCTGCAGCACGTTTTCGGAAAATTTCAGCGATCTGACATGGAAGAATATTTCTCTTCGATCATTTAGGGTAATGAAACCGAAGCCGCGCGTCGCGATGAAGTCCGTAACTTGGCCGTCAACGGTCTCCGCCTGCGTCTCAGCGATCCCTTCCTCAACTAACTCGGCGTGTACATCGGTAGCCAGGACCCCGGCCGCAATCCTGCAGGTTGAGAAAAGCACCCGGTCGCCACCTTCTAAAGAATCCTCGGGCCTTCTGAGAGACTTCGAGTGGAGAAGAAGCAGTTTATCGAACCCCTGGTCTGGATCCGGCTGGATAAAACCGAAGCCCGAAGTCGAACTGTAGCTTTGAACGGCACCGCGGAAATACTCTTCAGCTTGATCGGTCGTATTCATGGTCACACGGCTCCTGATGGCGCTGGCAACAGCGGATCCAATTGTCGGACGAATCCGGCTTAAGGCTCGATGTTATTCCATCATCGATATTAACGCCATGGACTGCTCCGGGTGTTGATAGATTGTTGGCCCCCCCGGATCTGATGGTTGGGATTGCGGTCTGACCTCGAGCAGAGCGAGAGGACTACTTGGACGGATGAAGTCGTAAAAGGTGACGCTTAGATTTGACGGGGCGGAAATCCCGTCCTGGGCCTTCACTTTTCCACTCCGAGCCGAAGCGGGTGGTGATGTTGCCGTCAAACTCGGGGGTCACTACTCAGCGGGTAGCCACGTTGGGTCTCAGCCAAAAGATGGCGCTCCTCGCCTTCGGGGGTGGCCGCTTATTCCTGCCGTCGGTCATCACTGAATCCCTGGTCGTTGCACGGGTGTCAAGGCCCGCCGCAGTTCCTGGGATTCGAGGTGCCGCTTCTCGTCGGCGGCACGTTGACGCGTGGCGATCTCGTCGAGGGCGCGCCGCTTCGCTTCCATCCGTACGTGGGAGTAGCGGGAGAGCATGGCGCGCGAGACGTGGCCGGCGATGCTCATGATCACCTCGTCCCCCGCGCCAGACTCTGCCAGTTCAGTGACCAGCGTGTGCCGGTTGTCGTGCCACCGCCCGACGACTTTCGCCTTGTCGCGCACCTTCGTCCACGCCGTCCTCAACGTCGTGACGGCCTTGGTGGGATCGTTCGGCTGGCCCTTCCCGGCAGCGAAAACGTACCAATCCGGTTTGCACTCACCGAATCGCCGGATGTACCACGCGGCGTGAGCTTCAAGAGCAATCATGACAGTATCGTTCAGCGGGATCACCCGGCCCGTGCCTGCGTCGGTCTTTGACTTGCCGACGGTGAGTTGCTTCTTATGGACGAGGTCGATCTGCCGCCACCGGAGTTCGCGCAACTCCTTGTCGCGCAGTCCGCAGTTCAGATCCACCACGAGGGCGGGATACATGTTCTTGCTTCGCAGCTTCGCGGCCTCCGCGAGCATGCGGGCTTTCTCGTCGGAGGTGTAGGCCCGTCCTGGTGATGGCGGGAGGGTGAGCTTCATCGCCTTCTCCCGGCGCAGCTTCGCGCGGATCAGATCTCCCTGGTCGCCGCAAAGCCGCAATAGCAGCAGCACCTCGTCGTTGATTGTCTTGGGACCGGCCTTTTCCGATAACCGATCCGTTTGGTAGCGTTTGACGACCGTCGGTGTGATCTCCACGACCAGCCGCTTGCCGAGGAAGTCGGTCACGTGACCGAGCGCATAAACTGCGAAGGTCGCGGACTCGTGTTTCGCTTTGTACTCAACCAGGAAATCGTCTGCCGCCTGCTGGATCGTCTTCCGTCGTTGGTCACGCGCTTCTTCTTCGATGACTTGGCTGTAGCTCTTCTCCAGTCTCTCGCGCTGGCGGCGCTCCTCCTGGATGGCCTGTGGCTTATTGGCGGTGCCGGTGGAGCCACGGTGCCGACGCCCGTCCAGGAAGAACTCGTAGTGGTAGAACTTGCCGTTTTTGAAAACACTCATGCCGGGGACTTTTGCCTCGACCCCATGGGGGTCCAGCGTTGCGTGACAGTCAAGTCGATGATTTACGCGGTCGGCCAAGCTCGGGCCGTGCGTGATGAGCGGCCCGCTCAGAGCTGCCGCCACCGCCTGGTTGCGATTCCAGGAACGCCGAAATATCCCCGAGCTTGTAACGAACCGTCGTTCCGTTGATTCGCCGGAACGGGCAACCGATGTTCAACCTGCGTTCGCTCTGAAGCACCTTGACGCTGCACGCGCGGATCGCGGCATATACGTGCTCGTCGACCCAAGCCCAGGGGACCGCAGGCACCTGCGCAAGATCGACAAGCCGGGGCGTGTTACTCATATCGTGATCGCCATGCCGGTTTCTCGCTGGCACACGTGCAACTCCTCGTACGCACGAGTCGCGCCCACATAGAACAGCCGGATCACGGAATCGCGCGATGCGCCGCCCCGCCCGTACTGCGCGTCCGCAGCCTGCGAGAGATCGGGGAACAGATACACCACGTCGGCCTGCCCGCCTTTGACGGAGTGGATGGTGCCGACCACCACGCGCGGAGTGTCGAGCAAGCCCTGCGGCCCCCGCTTGGACGCGATCTCGGCTGGGTATTTCACGCGATCCGTGAGGTCCAAGGTGACGCGCGTTTGCCACCACTCCAGCAGGTCGCGATAGCTGCCGTCCCACGCCGTCGTTAGCGAGTCGAACGCTGACGGTTCGAAGATCTCATCGAGGCGCTCCATCGTAGCCGGTTTGGAGAGGTCCGCAGCCTTGAGCTTCGACTTGACGCCGTGACGCAGGATGCCCTTTGCCTGAAGCACCTCTGCCCACTGCGCGAGATCGCCGTTCGTCCACGGGCGGTGCCCGCCGCCGAAGTCCGGGTGCGCGATCAGCAAAGATTAGGCTGCGGCCGGCGGTCGTCGCGCGGCACTCGATAGCTCTGCTTGAGGATGATCTTGTGGTCGGGCCGGAATGTCCGGGTCCAAATTCCCATTTCAGCCATCGCGCAGGTACACTTCGGCAACTAGCGTGTTATGCAGGGGATACGTTGAAAATAAAAGGGTTAGTTTGGCTCCTCAGGTAGGATTCGAACCTACAACCCTTCGGTTAACAGCCGAA
>JBDTMC010000359.1:0-8239 GCA_039934475.1 Bryobacteraceae bacterium
AGACGGCACGGCACAGCAGTTCCGCGACTGCTACGGCCCCACCTGGGGGCGGCAGCTGGCTCGGACGCGGCCGTCGCCCGGCAACCACGAATACCACACCGAGGGTGGCGCGGGCTACTTCGGCTACTTCGGTGCTGCGGCCGGCGAATCGAAGACGGGCTACTACGCCTACGACCAACTAGACCGTGCCACCTACCAATCGCAGGAGAGCCACGAGTTCGACAGGATGATAGATCGAACGACACCGGCGCTGGCCTCACAGCGGGGCAGCGCGACAGCACGCGGCACGGCACTACGGCCTGTCTCCACGACAGCGGCAACAATTGGACGGCTGTCGGTTCCCCGGTTGAACATGACGGCGATGGTTCGCGAAGGTATCGACCTCCACACGCTGGCGCTGGCAGTTGGCCACATTCCGGGCACGCCACTGCCCGGGGAAACGGGCAATGTGGCGCTGGCGGGACATCGCGATACCTTCTTCCGCGGTCTCAGGAATTTGAAAACCAACGACGAGATACGGTTCGCCACGGTGGATGGCGATTTCACCTATGTCGTCGAGTCGATCTCCATAGTGGAACCGGATGATGTAGGCGTGCTGGCTTCTTCTGCGGCAAGCGTGCTGACACTGGTGACTTGTTACCCGTTTTCATACACCGGCAATGCGCCGAAACGTTTCGTGGCTAGGGCGAGGCAGGTGTCCCCGCTAGCGACGCCCACGATTTTGCAGTAATTCAATGCGGCCGGCGAGGGTTGGCCGAGGGGAGTGAGTTTGACAACTGATTCTGTTCGGCCGGCACGGATTGTCGTCATTGAAGACAACCGCGCCGATGTGTTTCTGCTGGAGCGGGCACTGAAGAAGCAAGGTCTGCTGTATGTTCTGATCCATCTCATTGACGGCAAAAGCGCACTCGACTACATTCATCGGCGAGGAAAGTATGCCAACGCCGAAACCCCGGACCTCATCCTCACAGACTTAAGCCTTGCCAAATACAGCGGAGAAGACATCTTTCGAGAGGCAAGGGCGGAGAAGCACCTGGACGGAGTACCTGTGTGCGCGTGGAGCTCTTCGCAGTCCCCACAGGATCATCTGCGGTTAACGGAGCTCGGCGTAACCCGCTTTATCACCAAGCCAGCCGGACTCGATCGATTCATGGAGATCGGCGGGGTGATCAAGGAGATCCTCGGTAGCACCCAACCTGCCGGCACTGCCCGGATCGAATGTTGACTTGCGAAACGAGTGATGTCGTGGGAAGCGGTGGTGCTTGCCAAAAAAGAATGTAAGCGGCCGGTCTCCGCGGGTGACGGTTCCCTCCAGTTCGCCTCTCCTGCCGGCGCCTGAGATGGATCGGCAGGAAAGCGAGATAGCACTCTCAGGCATTGTCGGGGTTGGCGCCTCCGCCGGCGGCTTGGAAGCCTTCACAGAGCTACTACGAAAATTGCCGGACGATACCGCCATGGCCTTCGTGTTCATCCAACATCTGGATCCGAAGCAAACCAGCCATCTTGTGGAGATCCTCGCCAAGATATGTCGCATGCCGGTTTCTGAGGTGAGGGAAGACACTCGCGCCGAGGCAAATCACGTTTATGTGAATGCTCCCCAGTTCAACATGGGAATTTCCGACGGCATCCTTCATGCCACGCCGCGTCAGCCCGGCCCTAAGAACTTCCCCATCAATGAGTTCTTCAGCGCCCTTGCAGAAGACCAGGGGAACAGGGCATCGGGCGTTGTCTTATCGGGAATCGCTTCAGATGGAACGATTGGCCTTCAGGCGATTAAGGCGGCCGGCGGCAGTACTTTCGCCCAGGAGAAGCTGACGGCGAAGTTCGATGGAATGCCGGCCAGCGCCATCGGCTCGGGTGCTGTGGATTCTGTGCTAACGCCAGCGGGGATTGCGCGCCAACTGGTAGTGATCGGGCATTCGCGCCAACGCACGGCGAAAACAGATGCTGTCTCCCCAGAGGCAGATACAGAGTTGGTGAGGATATTCCGGCGGCTGCGTATCGCTACTGGCGTCGATTTCTCATACTACAAGCAGAGCACCATCCAGCGTCGAATCGATCGCCGCATGGCGTTGCGCGGCTTCAGAGATCTGGAGGCATACCGCCGGGATCTGGAGAAGAATAACGATGAAGCCAATGCCTTGTGTGAGGCATGCTTTATCACGGTCACCTCGTTTTTCCGCAAGCCGTCGGTTTTCGAAGAACTGAAATCGACGGTAATTCCCGCCATCACCGGTGGCCGAGAACCGGACGATCCGCTACGGATCTGGGTGCCTGGATGTTCGTCGGGCGAAGAAGCGTACTCCATCGCAATTTGCGTTCTGGAACACCTGGAAGCGACCGGCCAGATCTTCTTGTTCAAAGTCTTCGCCAGCGACACCTGTGAAGGGGCGCTTGAAAAGGCCCGCGCCGGAGTCTACTCGGACGCATCAATGGCGCACATGTCTCCGCAGAGACTGGCGAAGTTCTTCATTAAGACTGACCGCGGGTACCTGGTTTCGAAGGCATTGCGCGACAGTTGCATCTTCGCAAAGCACAATGTGGCGGCTGACCCGCCTTTTTCCAAACTCGATTTGATCAGTTGCTGTAACTTACTGATCTATCTGGGACCCGTCTTGCAGGATAGGGTGCTGTCTATTTTCCAATACGCGCTGAAGCCGGACGGATTTCTGTTGCTCGGTCCGTCTGAGAGCGCAAGTTCCCGCCCCGACCTGTTTCGTCAAGTGGACAAGGCGTGCAAAATCTATTCTCCACGCCCGGTGGTTAATGGAACGGCGCCATACGTGGGGGAAAGGCGACGTGCCACCGACCGGCCGGAACCGGGTGCGGCTGCAGTGGAACACCCATCCGCTCTGGGGAACTTGAAGCGGGAAGCCGATCGGATGCTGCTCGCTGAGTATGCGCCGGCAGGGGTCATCATCAATGATGAAATGAACATCGTGGAAGTTCGGGGACGTACGTCTGCTTACCTCGAACTGTCGCCCGGTAACCCGAGCAATAACCTGTTGAAGATGGCACGGGAAGGCTTAATCGCCGGTCTTGGCCAAGCCCTGCGAGCCGCCAGATTGACCAACGCCCCTGCCTGCGAACAGGGCTTCCGGATGGATGGCCAGCAGATGATGGGGGTCGCGATCAGGGTGATGCCCCTGATCGGTTCGTCGTCTGTAGAGAATCGATATTTCCTGGTGACGTTCGAGGATCTGGTGCTCGTCCGCGAGGAAGCAGAAGAACATGACGTGAAGGCAGGCGGCAACAATGTCAGCGCCAGGCTGCGGGACGAACTGGGTGCCACCAAAGAGTATCTGCGATCGATTGTGGACGATAAAGCGATTGCGCTCGACGACTTGCGGTCGGCCAACGAGGAAGCTCAAGCTGCCAACGAGGAGTTGCAGACTTCGCAAGAGGAACTCGAATCCTCCAATGAAGAACTGAATACTCTCAATGAGAGCCTAAAGCTGAGCATTTTAGAGGTGAACGAGGTCAATAGGGATCTGACCAACCTTCTGGAGAGCATCAGCATACCGCTGGTGATGGTGGGGCGAGACCTTCGGGTGAGGCGCTTCACCCGGGCGATGGAGTCGATCTTGAATCTGATACCGTCCGACGTCGGCCGGTCAATCACCGATCTTCAGCCAAAAGTGGAACTGCCGGATCTGCGGCCTCTGCTGCTGGCTGCGATGGAAGGAGGCGATAGAAAGCCGCGCGAGATCCGCGACGCTCATGGCCACTGGTTTTCGATGCACATTCTCCCCTCGCTGGGCATGGATGGAAGCATTGACGGAGCGGTGCTGATCTTGACCGATATCGATGCCTCCAAGCGCGGCCGGGACTTCGCCGAAGCGATTGTGGAAACCGTGCGCGAGCCGCTGGTGATCCTGGACCAAAACCTTAAAGTGCTGAAAGCGAACAAGGCGTTCTACGCCGCCTATCAGACGGCGCCGGACGAGACTGAGCACCGGGTGATCTACGATCTTGGTAATGGCCAATGGAACATCCCTAAGCTGCGCGAACTGCTGGAGAATATACTGCCAACGCACGCGATGTTCGAAGGGTTCGAAGTAAAGCACGAATTTCAACAAGTCGGACGTAAAGTGATGTTGCTGAATGCGCGCGAGATCTTCGATGCCAACGCGCAGACCCCGACAATCCTGCTCGCTATTGAAGACACAACCGAGCGCAAGCAAGCAGAAGAAGCGCTCCAAAAGACGAACACCGAATTGCAACATTTTGCCTACGCGCTTACCCATGATCTGCAGGAACCGCTGCGGATGGTGGTTAATTTCACCGATCTGCTGGGACGCGAATACGCGGGAAAATTGGGTCCGGAAGCAGATAGTTTCATTGCCTACTCCGTCGAAGGAGCGCTACGGATTGAGGCTCTGTTGAAGGCCCTGCTTACCTATTGGGCCGCTTCAGACCTGGAGCCTACGCTGACTTCGGTCAACTGCGCCACCGTTCTCTCAAAGGCGATAGCGAACCTCCAAATAGCGATCACCGAAAGTCTTGCCGTGGTTACCTTCGACCCGTTGCCGACAGTAGTGACCGAAGAAGTGATGCTGGTGCAACTCTTTCAGAATCTGCTCTCGAATTCGATTAAGTATCGAGCGGAGGAATCGCCATGCATACATATATCGGCGGAGGTGCTGGCCGACGAGTGGGTGTTCTCTGTGCGCGACAATGGAATCGGAATCGATCCCGAGGACGCATCGCGCGTGTTTGGCATGTTCAAACGCCTACACGGGACGGAAATTCCCGGCACTGGGATAGGACTCGCCTTGTGTAAGAAAGTGGTGGAGCGCCAGGGCGGTAGGATTTGGGTAGAACCTGGAACCGGGCCGGGCGCGGTCTTCAAGTTTAGCCTTCCCAATCGACACAACCACCTTGGGCGCAGTCCGCAGGTTGACCATGAATAATGAGATCGAAACCGAGCGATGCGTGGAACTCCAGCGGCAGTTGGATCGGGCGAACCAATCCTTTGCCGACTTCGTGTGTCGTGCGGCCCACGACATGCGCGAGTGCCTGCGGCAGGTCGACTCGTTTAGTCAATTGATGGCCGAGTCCTTTAGCGGGGACCTTGAATCGGAGAACGGGGTGTATCTGAGGCAGATCCGTCAAGGCGTGATTGACCTTCAATCACTGCTTACGGGAATGGTGGACTACTGGTCTACTGGTATGGATAGGCCGCAGACATCGCCCGTTGACATGGAGGGCATTGTCAGTCAGGCACTCCTCTACTGTGAGCATCAGATCTCAGACCGCAACGCCATCGTGACTCATGATCCCTTACCCATCGTGACAGGGGATTTCGAAGTGCTGACGAGAGTGCTGCACCACCTCATCCGCAATGGAATCGAATACTCTGGCGCAGCAGTTCCACGGATTCATGTCTCGTCGCAGAAAGTCGGGTCGGAGTGGGTCTTTTCCGTAACGGACAATGGTCCGGGTATCGAGCCCGAATTTCACGGTCACTTATTCCACGCGTTCAAGAGACTGCACGGGAAAGAGTATCCCGGGAATGGTCTTGGTCTCGCGTTCTGCAAGAAAACCATTGAATGGATGGGCGGCAGAATGTGGTTGGAAATCCCTCGCGGCGCCGGATCTACCTTTTGCTTCACTGTCGCTGCTGTTGAGTAAGCTTCGGGAAAAAATTCATGGGCATTCCGTTTCGCGGGATGCCCATGACCTTGATTCAGATGTCGATCAAGGGAAGCTCACTCGCAATCTGGGAATTCAGTAGCACGTGACTCGCCAAGTTTTGGACCTTCACATGCAAAGCGGGTCGTAGGAGATCGCAATGCACAAGCCCGTATGGTCGGGAGGCCTCAGCCACCGATGGAACAGCTTGGCTCGAGTCGGAAGGCTGATCGCGGAGTGGGCGCGCGAACTGGCCCTTCGCACGTAGTGACTGACACCCACATACGCCGGATCACACCGGATAATCCCTAGGAAGTTGACTGTCAGTCACCGCCTATGGATCTGCGCGTCGTCGGCCGGGATTACATTTTGACTCTCGGGACACCATCGCTGGCACAGAAATTCCTATCTATTCGGCCACGGACCCATGCGCGTTTGCGGCATCGGCACTGCCGCTTGGTGGGAAGGCCTTGGCGTGCCCTCGCGAGGAGGCAGAACTTGCATTTGCATGCGAAGTCTGCCGCGAGCTTCCGGCCCTCGCCGTGCTTAGAGAGGTGATTATGAAGACTCGTAACATTTGGTTGTTGCTGTTAGCCACCTTGACTGCGGCAAGCTACATCGGTTGCTCCGCCAGTTCCACAAGAACACCCGATGTCGCCGCGGCAGTCCGCACATCGCTCGATCAGGCCGGCCTCAAAAATGTCTCGGTAACACAGGACCGGGAGAAGGGCGTTGTGACGCTAGGTGGGCACGTTCCGGCCGATGCGGACAAGGCGCAGGCCGAAGTAATCGCCAGAACTATTGCCGGAACTCAGGTTGTCGCCAACCAGGTCGCCGTAGTCCCGCCGGGCGTGGAGAGAGAAGCGAAGCAGATGAATTCCGATCTCGACGATGGCATTCAAAGCAACCTCCATGCTTCTCTATCTAATCAATGAGAGGCTTCAGAAGAGCGTGAAATTCGCGGTCAAGAACCACGTAGTCACCCTCACCGGCGACGTGGAATCTCAAGCGATTCGCGCACGGGCCCAGCAGGTCGCCTCGGAAGTTCCCAACGTGCAGCAGGTTGTGAACGAGTTGCAGGTGAAAGGGCAGAAGGCGACTTCCACGCCTTAGCTCACCGCATGCGGCTGGTCCAGACCGGCCGGCGACGGTTGCGATGAGCACGGTTCGGATGACCAAACCAATTCATAATGCGAGTATTGTAGTCTAGAAGTCGCTGCGATCATGCGCAATTTGAAGAGGATGAAATGAGTATTAAAACGAGGACTGCCCTTAAAGTCAAACTGTACCGTTCCGACTTGCCGATTGTGGAGGAGGGCGCCGCGGAAACCGTCCAGGCCGCGGCCGAAGCCGGCGGCGGCGTGCTGCGATGTTTCCCGAGTTTTGTGGGCCGCAAGTTCTGCTTGCCCGGCAAGAACCTGGAACTGGTGGACGCCGACTATTTCCCCGAAGGCCCGCACGGCTGGGCCATCGACGAGCGATGGAACGGTAGCGCCATTCTGGCCGATACGGGCAACGGAATTCATGGCGAAGGTCTGTGCCACTTCCACCATCCCGATGGGTTCCTGATCCCGATGGACGCCACGGTGCACGGGGCGCCCGACTTCATGGTTGGTCCGCTGTACCGGACGTTAGGCGGCACTGGTTTTTACAACAAAGAGTTCGACAACCTGTACCCTCTGGGGCACCACATGCACCCGTGGAAGCCGGAGGCGTACAACTTCAATGCATGGCGCAACAAGCGGTACAACAACGACTGCCATACCTCAGTCGGGTTGATGCACTACTACGATGAAGAGATGCTGGCGGACGCCATCCGCGCCTTCATCGCCGGCAAAGACAATCACATCCGCAGCCACGCGCGTAATCTTCTGGTCCGCATGGGCACCGGTTTCTTCACGCCGACGCGCATTCTGCATGGACCGGCGGCCGTCAACACTGAGGAGCCGCAGCGCGACCGTGACGACTTCCGGTTCTACCAGAGCCACGTGCTGTGCCCGGACGGCGAAGTATTCCTCGGCCAGGAACTGCTCTTCCGGCATCTGCCGGAGGGACTTGAGGGCGAGGACCGTGTGCAGCGTCTGGTCTCTGACATCGACATGGCGCGCAACAAGGATCCATTCATCGTAGACAAACACCTGCTGATGCCGGTTGTGGATGAGGAAGTGAGTCAGGGCGGCTTCCACGATGAATGGCGTGTGTACGGCAAGCCGAACGGCGATGAGTTGTTCAGCCTGCGGCAGTTTGAGCTGGCTCCGGGCGCGGAGACTGTGCTGACGGGACCCGCGGCTCTGTGCATCATCCACTTCAGCCACGGCGCGGGGACGATTGGCAACCAGAAGGTGGAAGTGGAGACGGGCATCCGCCTCGGTCAACCCTTGCACGATGAGTTCGTGATTCCGTACGCGGCGGCGAAGAGCGGCGGCGTGCGGTTGGTGAATACGAGCAAGACCGAACCTCTGGTTGGCACGCGCTGCTGGGGACCGGAAGCCTGGGGCCACAGGATGCCCAAGGCGCCGTTCGAAACCTGGCCCCGCTAAATCGATCAGGCGCCCAGATCCCACCTGCGGAAATACAGCGCCTGCCGCGCGATGGGCAGCGTCCG
>JBDTMC010000360.1:0-8233 GCA_039934475.1 Bryobacteraceae bacterium
GCGTCGCCCCGCGCCTGCTGATGGACGAACGAGTGCGCCAGGTTCTTGCACTGCCGAATCCCCACGGAACCAAGATTCTAGTGAACACCCGGGTTGACGTCGCCCTCGCCTGCGGGGCTCACGGCGCGCATCTACCCGCGAACTCTCCGCCTCCCTCCGCCTGGCGCGCCATAGTGCCGCCCGGCTTCCTGTTCGGGGTTTCCACGCATACCCTGGACGAACTGCGCGCCGCCGAAGAGGGTGGCGCCGACTTCGCAGTCTTCAGTCCCATCTTCGAATCGTCGTCCAAACCCGGCTACGGACCTGCCCTTGGTTTGGATGCCTTGCGCGCCGCCGTGCGCGCCGTTCACCTCCCAGTCTTGGCCCTCGGAGGCATCACCGCGGCGTATGTGCCGCAGTGCCTGGCGACCGGCGCGGCCGGCGTCGCCGGCATAGGGCTATTTCAAAACCAACCAAAAAAGAGTATGTATAGGTAGAAAGGATCTTTATGTCCATTCGGAAAGAAGACGCGCTTGAGTACCACTCCTCGGCGCCGGCGGGCAAGATTTCGGTAACCCCGACCAAACCCTGCCGCACGCAGCGCGATCTCAGCCTCGCCTACACCCCGGGCGTTGCGGTTCCGTGCCTGGAGATTGAGCGCGATCCCAGCCTTGTCTATAAGTACACTTCCAAAGGGAATCTGGTGGCCGTGGTTAGCAATGGCACAGCCGTCCTCGGGTTGGGTAACATTGGCGCCGCCGCCGGCAAACCCGTAATGGAAGGCAAAGGCGTTCTGTTTAAACGCTTCGCCGACATCGATGTGTTCGATATCGAACTCGCCACCGCCGATCCGAAAGAGATCATCCGCGTTTGCCAGCTCATGGAACCCACCTTTGGTGGCATTAACCTGGAGGACATCAAGGCGCCGGAATGCTTTGAGGTGGAAGAAGAGTTAAAGCGCACGATGAAGATCCCGGTCTTCCATGACGACCAGCATGGGACGGCCATTATCTCCGGCGCCGCTCTGCTGAACGCCGTGGAGATCGCGGGCAAGCGCATGGAAGAGATCCGCGTCGTGATCAACGGCGCCGGCGCCAGCGGCATCGCCTGCGCCGAGCACTATGTACGACTGGGCGTGCTGCGCGAGCACATCTTCATGTGCGACACCAAAGGCGTTGTCTATAAGGGCCGCAAAGAGGGCATGAACAAGTACAAGGAACGCTTCGCGCAGGATACCGCGATGCGTACCCTCGACGATGCCATGCACGGGGCCGATGTCTTCTTCGGACTGTCGGCAGCTAACTGCGTGACACCGCAGATGCTGCTCTCGATGAATCACGATCCCGTCGTGTTCGCGATGGCCAATCCCGATCCGGAGATCGAGTACGACCTCGCCGTCGCAACGCGCCCCGATCTCATCATGGCGACGGGCCGGTCCGATTTTCCCAACCAGGTCAACAATGTGCTTGGGTTCCCGTTCATCTTCCGCGGCGCGCTGGACGTACGAGCCACCGCGATCAACGACGACATGAAACTGGCGGCCACGCGGGCTCTTGCTGCGTTGGCGAAAGAAGACGTGCCCGATTCCGTCCGCCGGGCCTACGGCGGCGGCAATCTGCAGTTCGGCCGCGAGTACATCATCCCGAAGCCTTTCGATTCTCGTGTGCTGATCACGGTGGCGTCGGCAGTGGCGAAAGCGGCGATGGACTCCGGTGTCGCACAGACCCCAGTGGATCTCGACGAATATCGCGAGACGCTGGAACGCCGCCTCGGCAAAGCCCACGAGCTGATGCGCGTCCTGATTCACAAGGCCAAGCGGCACCCGCAGCGCGTCGTGTTGCCCGAGGGCGAAGAGTACAAGATCATCCGTGCCGCTCAGATCATTGTCGATGAGGGCATCGGTACTCCCATACTGCTCGGTAACGAAGAACGCATCCAGGCGCGCATGAAGGAGTTGGTGATCCACAATGCCGACGGCGCGATCCGCATCATTGATCCATCGCGTTTTGAGCGCCTGCCCGAATACACGGAGGAGTTCTACCGGCTGCGGCAGCGCAAGGGTGTGACCAGGCGTCAGGCTGAGGGCTATATCCTCGATCCAGTGACGTTCGGTGCGATGCTGCTACGCCGGGCCGACGCCGACGCAATGATTGCCGGCCTCACCCAGCACTATCCCGATACGCTACGGCCGGTCCTGCAGGTGTTGCCTGTGCGGGAAGGGCTCCGCAACGTGGCCGGGATGTACATGTTGATCACCCCGCGCGGACAAGTGTATTTCCTCGCCGATACTACCGTGAACATCGACCCGGACGCCGAGCACCTCGCGGAGATCGCGATCGAAGCGGCCCAAACCGTAAAAGGTCTTGGCATCGACCCGCGCGTCGCCATGCTCTCGTTCTCCAATTTCGGAAGCGTGCGTCATCCTCTGGCAGACAAAGTGAAGCGCGCCGTGGGCATTGTTCACCAGCGCGAACCCAACCTGATCATCGACGGCGAGATGCAAGCCGACACCGCCGTAGTGCCGGAGATCCTTGACCAAACCTATCCCTTCAGCGTGCTCAAGGGTGGGGCCAACGTACTGATCTTCCCCAACCTGGAATCCGGCAACATCGCCTATAAACTGCTGATGAGGATTGGCGGTTCGGAAGGCATCGGTCCGATTCTGATGGGCCTCTCCCGCCCCGTGCACGTGCTGCAACGCGGCGCGGAAGTCAACGACATCGTCCACATGGCTGCCATCGCGGTAGTGGACGCCCAACGAACGCTCACGCAAATGCTGGACGCGGTGGTGACTCCGCGCTAAACGGAGCCGAATCAAAGCCGTTGATGCCGCTCGGCCAATGCAATCGCGCCTAACACCCCGCACCACTTTTGCTCTGGCGGGACGATGTCGGGCACTTCTACATACCCGCGCATCAGCTCGGCGACGTTCCCCCGGATCATCGGAAAAAGGTGCGCCTGGTCCATTACGCCGCCGCCGAGGATGATCTTCTGCGGCGATAGAGTGCAGACGAAATTCACGATGGCTTCGGCAAGGTAGTAGGCTTCGATCTGCCAGGCGATGTGACCGGGAGGCAACTGATACCCTGGCACGCCCCAGCGTGCCTTCATCGCCGGTCCGGAAGCGAGCCCCTCCAGGCAGCTTTTGTGGAACTCGCAGGTTCCTTCAAACGAAGCGGGGTCTTCAGGATGACGCGGTAGCAACAGGTGTCCCATCTCGGGGTGCTGTTTGCCGTGGAGCAGTTGCCCGCCGGCCATGCCGCCGCCCCCGATACCAGTGCCGACGGTGATATAGAGAAACGTGTCGAACGTCCGCGCGGCGCCCCAAACGTGCTCGCCCAGGCCGGCGACGTTCACGTCCGTATCCACTACAACCGGAATTCCGAGGATCTGTTCCAACTCCTGGCGAATGGGGAAATGCTTCCAGCCCGGCTTGGGCGTGGCGGTGATCGTGCCCGTCAAGAGATCCAGTGGTCCGAAACACGCGACGCCTACTGCCTCCAGCGGACCCCGAGCCTTGAGGGCATCGGCAGCGGCTCTCACCGTGGCTCTCGGGTCGTCAGTCGTGTCGATGCGAACTGGATCGGTGAGGTCGTCCGGACCGGTGCCTGCCGCCACGATGAACTTCGTTCCCCCCGCCTCAATCGCGCCAAACCTTCCCTTCATTTGGACTTCCTCCCCACGCGCCCCATTACGCTCTTCACTCCGTCGATGATCGTCTCTTCCACGTCGTCGCTGAACGGTCCGGGCTGGCCATAGTAGATCATGCTCTCCACAGCTTCATATCCTCCCTCGCCGAGGATTCTCTTAGTGGGGATATAGCACATCACATCATTCGAATACCCTGCCACGATGAGGTCTTCTTTGTCGGTGCCGTATTGCCGCTTCAGTCGTAGCCCGTAGTCCACTACAACCTCGCCGCCCAGCGCCACGATGGTCAAGTCCTTGCCAAACCTGATGGCCTGAATTGGATAAGACAGCCGGCGCGGCGGGGTTCGATTGTCGTAGGCGGCGAGCATCGCCTGCGCGCGCTTCACACGGAAGCGATCGGCGTTCTTCGCCTCCTCTTCGAACGTCGCACGATCATGCGGGGCGAAGGCCGGCTCCACGGTGCGGAATGAGGACCGCAGCGGCGCGCGCAGCGGTTTCATGGCGCCCTTCAAGACACCGTCCACGGCATCGGAAAGCTCATGCCCGTGAGCGATCACGTTCTCAATCTTGGTCCGCGGATTTGGATTCTGATCTCCGCCGCACAACATCAGAAATAGGGCGTTGGCGCCAGGATGCTTCTCTTCGACAAAGGCCTGCGCTTGGCCGGCGTAGTCGCCGCTCAGTTGGTAGTGCTCGCCGGTCAGTGTAGTGTTGTGGCAGGCATATCCGAACAACACCGCCAGAAGCTTGCCGTCTTTGGACGTGACGCGTAAAACGGGGACATCGTGATCCACCGGTCCTTGCGGGTTAAGGCCGATCTTGACGCCCTTCGGCGTAGGCTCCCGGCGATTCATCGCGAAACCAGCCGAGCCATGTCCAATAGCGAGGTCTGCGGGCTCCAATGCGCCCAAAGCCGCGCCAGCGACGGTCACCAGAGCGTCCGTGACATGCTGCGCATAGGCTTGCAGTTGCTTCTCGTCCTCTGGTGTCGGGTCCAGCATGATGTGCAGGTTCGGCCATACGAGGGGTCCGGTGTGCGTGTGCGAGGAGTTGAACAGGATGGCGGAGCGCTGCAGCCCAAAGTCCTTCTGGATCCGTGCGGCTGCCACTTCACTCACTTGGCGCGGCAACCCGATCAGGTCGGTGGTTACGATCACCACCCTGGAGCGACCGTCGTCCACAGCCAGCGCCTTGGCCCACAGTTTCTGGAACACGCCCTCGGAGGGCTTCTTGCGGCTGGCATAGCCGGACATCCAAACCGGGCCATCGGGCGTGAGGTCGGCACGGGCCGTTCCCGCCCTTAGTCCGGCTGCAAATAGCTGACTCGAAACGAGCAGGAGAATCAGTAGTTTAACGGTGATCATCTGTATTTTGGAATGCTACTATATCTGGCTGAGAAAATCCCAGCGTAGCGATGACTACTCACGTGGAGTCCACACATGCGACAAGTTGTCGCCGCTCTCGTCCTGGTTTCATTTCTGGTGGGGGCGGCAGGTCCGGGAAGCCACGCCGAATATGTCGGAGGCACTAGCGCCGGCATCGACCCTCGGACGGAAGGCACTCTGATTACTAACGGGCAGTTGTGTCTTTCCTTTCGGGTGAAACAAGGTGAAGTGCGCATCCCGTTTGACCGGATCAATCTCATCGAGTATGGCCAGAAAGCCGATAGGCGCCTCCTGGAGGCGATTCTCATCTCCCCCATCTTTCTGCTCGCCAAAAAGCGAACCCACTTTCTGACCGTTGGCTACACCGACGACAGCGGGCAACAGCAGGCCATGGTATTCCGCATATCCCGATCCGACATTCGCTCGGTGCTGGTGAGCCTGGAAGCGCGAACCGGCCGCAAAGTGCAGTATCAGGACGACGAGGCGAGAAAGGCAGGGAAGGGATGAAGGCGGCATTGCTGGCGGTATTTGCGTGTTGTGCCATGGCGGCCGATCCCGCCGCAGACCTGCTGAAGGTCAGGCGCATTTGCGTCGAGAACTTCCAGGGCGGCGATACGGCCAATCAGGTTCGCGACATGATCATCGCCAGCGTGATGGGCACGAAGCTCTACCTGATCACCGAAGACCCTGCGAAGGCGGATGCGATCCTCAAAGGCTCAGCCGAGGATATGGTCTTCACTGACCGCTTCCAATCGAGTGAAAGCATTCAAGGCCGCGTCTCTATCCGCGGGACCGATGGCGCTGCAAAGGTTTCCGAACGCAGCAGCCGTGGCTTGAGCGCCGGGGTAGGCGATCATGAAACCACGAATATCGCCGAGCGCAAACACGAGGCCGTTGCTTCCGTCAGGCTGGTGAACAAAGACGGCGATGTGATCTGGTCCACCACACAGGAGAGCGTAGGGGCGAAGTTTCGCAGCGCCAGCGCAGATGTCGCTGACCTGATTGCCAAGAAGCTGGCCGAAGATTATCAGAAGATCAAACGCGCCGGTCCTTAAGGGGCTGGGTGGTCGACTTAGGTAGTCAGCGTATATGTTGACAATATCCATAGTTCTTGAAATGATGACGGTGTCTTGATCCCCTCCTTCGATCCGGTAACGGGTAGCCTTCCGGCGGTGACCATTTGGCGACTTTGGACGAAATTGCAAAGCGGTTAGCATTCACCCCGAGGCGGCGGTGGTTGGTGAAAGGGCTTCGACGGACAGTCAAGGCGTTCTTGGAGGCGGGCATCGAAGAAATCTACATTGACGGCAGCTTTTGCACTGAGAAGCCCGACCCTGGCGATATTGATAGGTATTGGGTAGAGCCCGATACCGGAGTTTATGATCGTATCGATCCCTACTGGATTGACTTTGAGACCCTACCGATACCCGGGGCGCGGATACGGAAGTGGCGGATGTGGGCGGAGCTTCGGCTCGAGTTCTACGTGCATCCGATCATGGAGGCACGAGCCGGCGTCGAGTTTCCAGAGTTCTTTCGACTGGACCGGGACGGTGAGTCTCGGGGCGTAATACGCATTGTGAAAGAAGCGCGATGATCAAGAGCGACGCGCAACGAGAGCGGGCAGAGACACAGATCCAGGGATTTCGAGGGGCATTGGGGACGGTGAAGGCAAGTGTCGCCGCAAAACGTGCGGCGGTTCTGCGCGGGAGTTATGAAAGCATGATCCGGCAACTCGAGGAGGAAGTGCGGGAGTATGACCGTTTGCGGGCCGGTGAACTGGAACTTCCCCTTGTGGAGCGATTGGATCAGATTGCGCCGTTTGTGGTGAGGATGCGCATTGCGAAAGGAGTTTCCCAAGCGGAATTGGGGCGCCGGTTGGGCGTCAGCAAGCAAGTGGTCAGCCGGTGGGAGGAGTCGGAGTATCAGACGGTCGCCGTATCGCGTTTGCAGGAGATCCTTGATGCGATCGGGGTTCGGGCGTCGGTGACGCTGACCGCCTAGCGATGTGCCAACGGCGCGGCTCTTACCGCAAGACTCGCACTACCTTATTGTGCGACGTCTCGCCGGTGAGCACAGCGACATTTCGCTTAGGCACGCCGAATACGCCCGCGAGGTAATCGCATAGCGCGGCATTTGCCTTGCCCTTCTCCGGAACGGCGGCCACTTTCACTTTGATGGTGCCGTCAGTCATTAAGCCGATGGCTTCCGTACGCTGGCTTTTGGGAATTACCTTGATACGAAGGGAGAGCGACTTGTCTTTGGCCAGCTTGGCCTGCCAGTCTGCCCAGTCCACTATTCTCCGGCCGCCACTTCCCTTACTTTTCGGAGCATTGTCGCGGAGCGCACGGGCTTGCGCAGGCAGCCGTCCACAAGTCCGATTTCCGGCGACATCGCTAGGTCCTCGGGCGATCCCGACAACACGACGATGCGCACTGATGGCGATCGCTCACGCAGGGTGCGGATCAAAGCTCGCCCATCCTCGACCTTTGGCAAGCGGAGGTCCATCAGGACCACTTCCGCGGGAAGAGCCATGAACGCCGTCAGGGCTTCCGCCGGCGACGTAGCAGTCGCCACCTGGAACCCACTTCGCTCAAACGCCATCCGGCGCAACGCAAGCTGGTCCCGGTCGTCATCCACCAAGAGAACAAAAATCATCTATAAAAATGCCTACTGCACGAAAGTCATTTCGGCGATTCCGATCTGCGGAAACGCCTGATTCCACCCTTGGGGGATTGTATCGAAAGCCATGCGGAACGCGCGCGTCTCGCCCGGCTTCAGTGGGCCGTCGCGCGGTTTTAGAACATTGACTCGTTCGCGGTGAAGCGCCTTACCGGAGGGGTCGTAGAACAAACAAACCGCATCCACGGTCTTTACCTCGCGATTCCCTTTGTTAGTGACCTTCCCGGTGATTTCCACCAGTTGTTGCTGCGAGAAGCTCTCCGTGGCCTTCATATCGAACCCGTTCATGCTCATGAATGGGAAATACGCCTCGGCTTCCGCCGTCAACCGGCCCGGCTGCCGATCGGATGGCCGACGCGTAATCACTAGCCAGATGCAACCGCCGACCACGATGGCGATGACCAGCACAAGAATGACAACCAGCGCCGCACTGCCGCGCCGGTGCGCGTTCCTAGAGGTAGAGAGCTTCATACTAAAGGCCGCTGATGGTCATCTCGCCGATTAACAGCGTCGGCGCCGCCGTGGATCCTCGAAACTCC
>JBDTMC010000361.1:0-8203 GCA_039934475.1 Bryobacteraceae bacterium
CGCTCGATTCGAAGCCGATCGGCGGGCACGAATAGCCGGCGATCTTGAGATCCGCCGCCAGACGGGAACAAATACCGTGAAGGTAGTGGAGGCGATTCAGGCGAAACTCCAGACTTTGAAGAAGCAGCTACCGCCCGGAGTGGAAGTCGATGTTGTCAAGGAACAGGCGACCTACATCAAGAACTCGGTTGAGGCTTTGGAAGAGCACCTTGTAATCGGCAGCCTTCTCGCGTCCTTGATCGTATTCCTGTTTCTCCGCGATTGGCGCGCCGTCCTCATTAGTTCAGTTGCCATTCCCACCTCCATCATCACCACGTTCACCGTCATGCGGGTGCTCGACTTCACGTTGAATTCCATGACGCTGCTCGGGCTGACGCTGGCCGTAGGTATTGTCATCGACGACGCGATTATCGTCATTGAGAATATCTACCGCTTTCTCGAAAGAAAGCATTTATCGCCCATCCGCGCGGCCATCGATGCCACTAATGAGATCGCCATGGCCGTCGTTGCCACAACACTGTCCCTGGTAATCATCTTCGTACCCATCGCGTTCATGTCCGGCTACGCGAAGCGATTTCTCAACCAGTTCGGCTGGACTATGGCCGTATCCATCTTGGTCTCCATGCTCGTTGCCTTTACCCTTACGCCGACACTGGGGGCGCGCGCCCTGAAAGCCAAAGGTAAAGACCACAATGCCGGCGACCTCGGTTTCCTCGCCCGCATCTACGGAAACGTTCTCAACTGGTCTCTCGATCACCGCTGGGCTATCGTCCTTGTGTGCTTGTTGACCTTTGGTTCCACGTTCTTCCTGTATAAGAATATTGGGCGCGACTGGATGCCGCCGGAAGACCAGAGTGAGTTAGGCGTATGGTTGGAACTGCCGGAAGGTTCTTCGCTCGAAGCTACCGAAAGAGTAACCCTCGAAGTAGCCAGGAAGATGGAGAAGATCCCGGGCGTGATCGCCGTAGTACCTTCGACGTCCGGCTTTCTCGACCGCGTCACGATGTCGTTCAGCACGATTCTGCTGGCCCCGCCGAATGAGCGTGCAGACATCGGCGAGATGGGTACGAAAGTGCGCGACATCCTAAAGGACTACGCCTCTGACCGGCCCCGCGTCACCTTCCCCAACGTCCTTGGCGGCCGCGACACGTTCGCGCCCATCCGCGCCCAGATACTCGGTCCTGATGTCGAGCAACTCGTGGTCATCGCCAAAGGCATCTCGTCGAAAATGATGCAGGAGCCCTCCCTCACCGACGTGAAGGCGAACCTCAACCTGAACAACCCCGAAGTTCAAGTGGTGATCGACCGTCCCTTGGCCTCCGATCTGGGTGTCCGAGTCTCCGACGTCGCCGGTGCTGTCCGCTTGCTGATGTCCGGCGAGGACGAAATCTCGACCTTCAAAGAAGGGTCGGAGCAGTATCCCGTCACCGTCCGCCTGCTCCCCGGACAGCGCGACAATCCGGAATCCCTCAGCCGGTTGCTTGTGCCTTCGGCGAAGCTAGGCCTCATTCGCCTTGATTCCATCGCCAAGATGGAACGCGGCCTCGGGCCCAGCCGCATCGATCGTTTCAACCGGCAGTTCGCGGTTGGTATCTACGCTAACATCGCCCCTAACCACTCCCTCGCTGAGGGTGCCGCCGTCGTCCAAGGCATCGTCAACCAGACTGTGATGCCCCCCGGTTACACTATGTCGTTCTCAGGTCAGGTAAAGATCCTCGAAGAAACCACCTTGAACATGATCATCGCCATCGGTTTGGCCTCGGTGTTCATGTATATGGTGCTGGCTGCGCAGTTCGAAAGCCTCGTCCAGCCGTTCGCAATCCTCTTGACCCTTCCCCTTTCCATCCCGTTCGCGCTCTTCTCCCTCATCATCACCGGGCGCACGCTCAACTTGTTCAGCGCCCTCGGAGTCCTGTTGCTGCTCGGCATCGTTAAGAAGAACGGCATTCTCCAGATCGATTACATGAACCACCTGCTGAAAGAGGGCATGCCCTTGCGGCAGGCGATTCTCGAAGCAAACCGCGTCCGTCTGCGGCCCATCCTCATGACCACTTTTTCCATCGTCGCAGGGTTGATTCCCACCGCCGTCGGAATTGGCTCCGGAGCGTCCACACGATCCGCCATCGCAGTCACCATCATCGGTGGCCAGACGCTCTGTCTGTTATTGACCCTCCTCGTCGTTCCTGTCGGCTATTCCATGATCGAAGACGTGAAGGCTTGGCTGGCGCGGCCACCCCATTCGGAAACCGCCGAAGCGGGAGCCGCCGGCGACTGACTCAAAGAAACCATAAAACTTTACGAAAAACTCAAATCCTTTGCCACGCAAACTGCGTCTGTTGTAGTGAACGGAGGGGAAATCGATGACAATCGCTCCCAAACAGACGCCCAAGGTCGATTCTAAAGGATATGTTCACTGCCCTATCTGCACTCATACAGTAGAGGCGCAGGTGGTCAGCGGTGGCCGGAACCTAATCGCCAAGCCGGGCCAGAAGTGCCCGCGATGCAGCTCGACCTTAGACGCGGCTTACGTGTTATATATGGACCGCGCGGCCTAAAGACGGCAATCGAGATTTGCACTTGTGATACGCTGATGGCTGGTGGCGAGGAGTTTAATGAAGCGTAAGAAACCCGTGGACACAGTACCTGTAGTCGCGGCTCAAATTCTGGAACAAGCGAAGCTGTCTCTGGATACAGACAAACGGCCCCGGCAGACCATGTGTTCGGTCTGCGGCGGAGAGTGTGCCTCGCTCCTCACCAACATTGACGACGAGAAGTTGTGCTGGGTCTGCCGCCGGCTGAAGATCAGCGCGTGGCGTGATTCTGACCAGCAGATGCCCGCTCAGGAATAGAGGACCGGAAGTTCGAGTCCTCGTGTCGCGGCTTTCGCCCGTTCGTAAACCAAAGCGGCTGCGGCGACATCTTCTAAAGCCAAACCGATTGATTTAAACAGCGTGATGTCCCCGGGGGCGGAGCCTTGCCACCCTGGGGACATCGCTTTCTCCAGTCCAACCACACGCCAGTCCCAGTCGTCTTCGCCAAACGCCTGGATCAGGTCGCCGGCTTCCAATTTCGCCTGCTCGACGGAATCCACCACCACCGGATTCGCTCGAAAAACCACTTCGGCGGGGATCTCCCGGCGGTTCGCCACATTCGTTCCCATCGCGTTGATGTGAGTCCCTCGCGCAATCCATCCAGACTCAATCACCGGATCCTTCGCCCAAGTGGCCGTGCAAACGATGTCCGCTCCTTCCACCGCGTCGCGCGCCGTGTCCGCTGCCACAACTTCGATGCCTAAGCGCCCTGACATTTCAATCGCGTACGCGCTCCGCTTCTCCTCACTTCGGCTCCACACCCGGATCTCCCGGATCGGACGAACGGTACAAACCGCTTCCGCCTGACTGCGGGCTTGATGCCCGGAACCGATAATTGCCAGCGTCGCCGCATCCCCGCGTGCCATCAGGTCCGTTGCCAGCCCGCTCGCTGCTCCGGTGCGGATCTGGCCCAGGAAGTCGGCTTCAAACAGCGCCACCGGCTTTGCCGTTTCCGTCTCGTAAAGCAAGAAGAGGAAGTTAGCCCCGTGTTTGAGGTGCGTGGAGTAAATCTTAGTGCCGAAGTAATTCTGACAATAACCGGCGAGTTGGTGCAGGACCGCTCCGCCAGGCATCACCAGACGCCGCCGCGGCTGATTGCTCGCGTGGCCATCGGCAAGGGACTGAAACGCGGACCGCAAACTCTCGATACAGTCCTTCATCGGGAGTAATTCGCGGACGTCAGCTTCTGTCAGGAAGAGCATGTCCTAACTTCTCATGTCCTAGGACCTCAGCAGCAGGCGATCACTATCTTACCCACGCCATCCCCATAACCTTCGAGTAGCTCGAAAGCCCCCTGCACGTTGTCTAGCGGCATCGTGTGCGTCAGCATCGGAGCAAACAACTGCGGCCGTTCCTTCAAAACTTGCAGCGCCGTCTCAGACTCGTGGCTTGACCGCCGCACGTTGAAGAACTTCAATTCCTTGCGCCGCATCGGATGAAACTCGAGCGCAATTTTCACCTCTGACGGAATTCCGGTCACTACCACGCGTCCCGCATTGCGCGTCGCATGGATGCACTGGTTCATCGAATCTTCTTTGGCCGCGCAATCCACTGTCGCGTCCACACCGCGCTGGCCCGTATCACCCAGTATGAACCGCGCCGGCTCAATCTTCAGAGGGTCGATCGCTACATCCGCGCCTAACTGTAACGCCAGATCGCGTCGCGCGGCTACTGGATCCACCGCATAAATCCTCGACGCGCCCGCCATCCGAAGACAGGCGATCGTAAGCAGTCCAATCGGTCCGGCGCCAAATACAGCCACCGTCTCCATCGGCTCCAACTGGACAAACTTCATGGAATGCAGAGCGACGGCCAACGGTTCGAAGAGGCTGCCTTCGCCGAAACTCAGGTTCCCCGGTAACGGGAGCAGATTAACCGCCGGAAGGGTCACATACTCGCGGAAGTAACCGGCGTCCGGCGGTGTACTCATGAAACGTACCGTCTGGCACACGTTATGCCGGCCGGTAATGCAGAACTCGCAGTGGTAGCAGTAAATGGCCGGTTCCAGCGCCACGCGGTCGCCCACAGACCATCCCGTTACGCCGGTTCCCAACTTGGTAATCACCCCGGTCGGTTCATGCCCCAGGATCACAGGATAAGTACAAACCGTGTCGCCGATGGAGCCTTCGGAGAAGTTATGCAGGTCGGAGCCGCAAACCCCTACCGCGTGAACTCTTGCTTGCACCTCACCCGGGCCGGGCTCAGGCGGTGTTTGTTCCGTTAACCGGAACTTGCGTTGCGCGGACAGTTCAGCAACCAGCATCGTTATTTCTTGAATAGATTATCGAACGCAGTGCGTGCGTCGTTCGACGACCGCGGAGCCACGGAAGGTTGGCGTTGGGGAGGCGCCGACGCCGCACTCGAGCCCGGCGCTACGTCGCGAGCGACAGTCACGCGCGGCGAGAACAACTCACACGTATTCAACTGGTCTTTTCCGACGATGCGCACTGGGATCGGCTTCAAGCACTGAAACCGCGTCGACGACTCAAAATGCGCGCACTGCTTACAGCAATGTAAGGCCACATTGCACTTTGGACAATTACCTTTGAAATCGGCGCCGGGCTGCAATGCCGTGGCGCAGTTATAGCACCGCGAAGCCGCCACCGTCTGAACCAAGCGTGGTAGACGCGGTCCTGTTACATCGAGTGGTGGCCGGGGACCCTGTGGCCGTGGTCGGTCGGTCCCGCCGCCATTGGCCGGTCTGCGGTCCCGCTCGGAATCCATGTAGCCACGTTGTTTGTACTTACGATCGTCGTCCATGGCTCTGACTGGCTCCTTGGAGTTGAATACAGCAATCGGATGATCTATCTTCAGCGCTGACAAACGCGCCGCTAGTGCTGCGGCAAATCCTAACCTGAGGACTCGCGCCGGCCGGACAAGGTTACCTGCCTATTCCCGGTCAACCGATTGTGATCAAGGGGATGTTGCGGGAGCCCCCCGGTCAAAAGAACCAACAGACCGGAACCCGCTTACACTAAAACAAGTTGTACCACAGACCTGATCAAGATGCCAGCGTCAAATTTGTCGCAGAAAGTACCAGTCCCAACAGCCTAACCCCACTTCAATGGCGAGTTGCAAGGCCTCGTTAACGGGTCGTCACAATGGTTCGGGCTAATCCGAACTGAATATCCTAAACGACCGGTCTGGTGCGGCACGAATTCCTTGGAGAAAACATATACCGATTCTCTTTGTTCCACCGATGGCAGTGTAAAGACAGTCGTCTCCTCCAGGTTGCCCGAAGTACCTACTCGTCCCACTACCGCCTCTACTCTCACGTCGCTCGGCGTCAATCCCGCCAGGTCCACAACAGCTCGCATCGGAATCGATTGGCCGCTAATCAACGACCGTTCCGGTCCAGGTCCGATCTCGATAAAGTTGACCCGATCCCACGCCCTCTGCACATCGGCGTTCCAATTCGACCGCTCGCGCGTCATCTCGAAGTTCTTCTTCGACACCTCTACAAACGCGGCATGTGCCGGCGTGTAAAGTTGAGTCATATACTCACTCACCATCCGCTGGCAGTTGAACGCAGGGCTGATTTTCATCAGCGTCATCTTCACCCGTTCCATCCATTCCACCGGCACGCCTTCTTCACGCGAGTCGTAGAACATCGGAACCATCTCGTTCTCAATGGTCGAGAGAATTGCCGAGGCATGGATCTCGTCCTGGTCTTCACTATACGGCTCACGGTCGCCGATCGCCCAACCACCGGAATTCTCATACGCCTCGTCCCACCATCCGTCCAGCACACTGAAGTTCAGAATCCCGTTGATGCTGGCCTTCATGCCACTGGTGCCGCAAGCTTCCTCGCCGCGCCGTGGGTTGTTCAACCACAGATCCACACCCTGCACCAGTTCGCGGGCCACTTCGATGTCGTAGTCTTCCAGGAACACCAGCCGCTTCTGCAATTCCGGATCGCGCGAATACTGCACGATCTCCCGAATCAAGGTCTTCCCTGGTTGGTCCTTCGGATGCGCCTTCCCCGCGATGATGATCTGTACCGGCTTACCCGCCATATTCAGAATCCGCTTCAATCGCGCTACGTCGCGGAACAACAGAGTCGCTCGTTTATAGGTCGCGAAGCGGCGGGCAAAGCCGATAGTAAATGCCTCGGGATCCAAAACATCCGAAAGCCGCCGCATCTCGGCCGCCGATGCCTTTCTTCCTACTGCGGAGGCCGCCACGCGCTCCCGCACAAAAGCCACCAAACGGCGTTTGCGCCGCTTGTGAGCGTCCCACAACTCCCCGTTGGGAATATCCTTAATAAGGTCCCACGTGTTCGGTTCGTTGTAGCGCTCCCGCCAGTCCGGTTGCAGATACTGGTCATACAGCAGCGCCATGTCGCCGTTCAGCCAGCTGGGAAGATGAACTCCGTTTGTCACCGACGTGATCGGAATCTCCCACACCGGCAGTCGTGGCCACAAGTCCTGCCACATCTCTTGAGAAACTTCGCGGTGGAATCGGCTCACGGCATTGCGATAGGCCGAAGCCTTCAGGGCGCAGATCGCCATGGAGAACCGTTCCTGGGTGTCGTACGGATTCCTTCGGCCGATTGACAGCAACTGCTCAAAGCTGATTCCCGAATCCCGGCAATACTCCTGGAAGTAGTCGTACACTAAGCCGGGATCGAATAGATCGATTCCCGCGGCCACCGGCGTGTGCGTCGTAAATACGTTGTTGTTCCGCGATGCATCAAGTGCCTGTTCGAAGGTCAATTGCTGCTCCGCCATCAGCAACCGGATCCGCTCCACAGCGAGGAAAGCCGAATGGCCCTCATTCATGTGATACACGGTGGGCGCCAGCCCCAGTGCCTTCAACGCCCGTAAACCGCCAATGCCCAGAACAATTTCCTGCCGCATCCGGACATGGATGTCGCCGCCGTACAGCGACTCGGTGATATCGCGGTGGTCCGGGTTCTCATTGGCGTCAATGTTAGTGTCCAGCAGGTACAACCGCACGCGGCCCACCAACATCTGCCATACCTTTACAAACGCCGGCCCGGTCGACAGCTTCACCGTAACAACAATCTCATTGCCCTCGCTGTCCACCGCCGGCCTCACCGGCCACGTGTAGAAATCGTTGATCGGATACCGTTCCTGCTGCCACCCGTCCGGGTTCAATTGCTGCTGCAAATAACCCTTCTGGTAGAGCAGCCCAACGCCCACAAGTGGTATGTCGGCATCGCTGGCGGCCTTCATATGATCGCCCGACAGCAGACCCAAACCGCCGGAATAGATCGGCAGCGCCTCGTTCAGCCCATACTCCATCGAGAAATAGGCGATCAGCCGTCCTTCCGGATCCGGTTCCGACTTTTGTAGGTATGCGTCATGCCGTTCACAACCACGGCGATACAGCGCCACAAACCGCGGATCGGCCGCAGCCTTTTCCAGCGTCGCCTGTGGCAGCCGGCCTAGCATCAGCACCGGGTTGTGGTGGCATTGCCTCCACAGATTGGGATCCAGGCGGCGGAATAGACCGCGGGTGTTATGATCCCAACTCCACAACAGGTTGTGAGCCAGTTCGTCCAGTCGGCTCAATTGAGGAGGCAAAGCTGGACTGACAAGAAATTCACGGAGAGGATGAATCTGAAAGGGCATCGCGGATAATCGGGA
>JBDTMC010000362.1:0-8155 GCA_039934475.1 Bryobacteraceae bacterium
ACGCACGCCGCGACATTGTCCGGGTGTCCTTCAATGCGCGCCGCCTCGTCCAGAATCCGCAGCGGCTTCCAGTGCAACCCAAGCAAATGATCGGCGATCACAACGCCCGCCGTAAGCGCGGCCGCGCTCGATCCCAAACCCTTCCCCAGCGGAATCGCGTTATCGATCTCCAACTCCACGCCCGGCAGCGTCTGGCCCACATCGCGCCCGACATCCAGCGCGGTTTGCCAGATCAGATTCCGCTCGTCTGCCGGAATCGATCCGCTGTCGCGTCCGCTTACACGGATCTGCAGTCGGTCGCTTGTGCGAAAGCGGCACTCCAAGTGAATGCTAAGCGCGATGCCAAGAGCGTCAAAGCCTGGCCCCAGGTTGGCGCTCGACGCCGGCACCCGCACTTTCATCCATGGTTCAACGGCCGAACCCATCATCCCGCCGCCATCGCCACGGCGCGGCCCTCGCGGCACGAGGTATAAATGCCTTCCACCAACGCCAGCGCGCGGTATCCCTCTTCGCCCGTTATCAGAGGCTTGCGGCCGTTCTTGATCGCTTCACCAAAATCAAGGAACTGTCGCTCAAACGGAGTCAACGAAATCGCCATTGGATCGGACGCGCCAGAGAGCACTTCCTTCTCCACCGGAGCCGGATCCCCTACATCGTGCTCCACATCCCAAGACGTCAATTTGTCGCCAGAGATAATCGCTGTGCCCTTGGTTCCATGGATCTCCAACCGCTCCGTGTACCCTGGCCAGAACGCAGTGGACGCCTGCAGCACGCCCGTAGCGCCATTCTCGTACTTCATCACGGCGCACGCCACGTCTTCCGATTCGATCTTGTGCAACGCTCCCAATTGCCAGTACGCAAACAACTCCTTCACCCCGCCTACCAGCCACAGCAGAATGTCCACCTGATGGATCGCCTGGTTGATCATCGCCCCGCCGCCCTCCACCGCCCAACTTCCCTTGATGGGCCGCGAATAGTACGCCGCCGAACGGTGCCATTTCACATACGCATCGGCCTGCAAAATCCGGCCCAGGCGTCCGTCTCGAATGGCCTTATGGACGAAGCGGCTGGAATCGTCGAAGCGGTGCTGGCTCACTACACCCAGAACGATGCCCGCCTTCGCCGCCACGTCAATCATCTGCCGCGCCGTAGCGAGGTTCGTGGAAATCGGCTTCTGCACCTGAACGTGCTTTCCCGATTCCGCGCAGATCTCAATCGGCTGCAGACGGAAGTCCGGAAACGTGCACACGTCCACATAATCCACCTTCGGATGACGGCACACCTCTTCGTAAGTGGGGACGAATTCGCAGCCGTACTGCGCGGCAAATTTTTCCCCGTACTCGCGGCTGATGTCGGTGCAAACCGTCACCTCATAGCCAATGTTCCGGTAGGCTTGGGCATGTTTGTGCGAAATCGCACCCGTGCCAATCAGTCCAACGCGCAATGGGACCTCCAGGGCGAAAGTAAGTTTTTATTATAAGGTGCCGCTACAGCCCGTGCCCGGTGCCGCAAACCGAGACGTCGATCCCGAGTTCCCGGAACATCGCCGCCTTCGCCGCCAGCGCCTGGTTGGCGCCATCCGCATCCGGCGCGTAAGCCACTTGGATGTGATTGGCTTTATGCCGTCCCATCATCTGATCGCGTGTAATGCCGTAGGTCACCGCGTGCATGATCGGCCACTGCGGTGTCGTGGACTTCCAGCGCCTCTGCGTTTCCTCTAACGGCAGCGACACCACGCCGGCGCGCCCGATGTCGGCCTTCAGCTTGCCGTTGTCCACAAAAATGCGGCTCCACACGATTTCGCCCGGCTTGCTGATGCCCTTTACCGTGCCGCCACCCAATCGAAAATACATCGGCGGCTGGCGCTCGCTGATCGCTCCGGCATAGCCATCGGCGAAGTGGTTCGGCGGTACCGCGCCGCTAATCTCGAACACCCAGATGAACTGCCCCTCGTAGTCCTCGCCGTATCGCACGTCATGCAGCGTGTTCTCCGGCTCAAATCCAAGCGCCGTCCAAACCCGGTTCGTGATCAAGCCATCCAGACCGGCGCACTCGTCCACTTCATTGAAATGCGGCAGAGCCTTGCCTTCATACAGCACGCGTCCGTTTTGGCGCGCCGTCACCGGCGGCCGCTCCACGTTGTTCAGCATCCCCTCCACCAGGTCCGATGCCGGAGCCAGATCCTTCAACCCCTGCTGGTATTGAATGCCGATCGTGTCGCAAGCAAAATCATCGGCGATGCGTAGCGCGGCAATGTACATCTTGCATTGATCCAGAATCTGGCCGTTCGTCAGTTCCGTCTCTTCGTTCTTGCCCGTGCAGAACGTCATCCCCTTGGCATCCAGCCAGCCCCGCACCGCTTGCGCCTCGGCATCGCTCACCGTGCGCATCTCGGCATACAGAGCGCTCTGGCTCAATCGTTCTTTGAACACACCTGTGGGATGCAGCAGTTCGTCCGGGATCATGGCGTTGAACATGCCCATGCAACCTTCATCGAACACGCCCATAATCGCCTTATCGCGCCTCAGAGTCGCCGCCAGGTTCGTGCCCAACCGGTCGGCGTCCGCAGGCAGCGTTACGCTGGAGAGCGGCCGCACGTGACTGGCATCGTGGGTGACTTCAACACCCTTCAACCACTGGCGCAGCCGCGTCTGGAAGTATTCGTCGCTAAAGTCGTTGCTCCACAACGTGGAGTACTTCACGCCCGCCTTGGTCAGCGAACCATTCAGATTCAGCATGCCCACCAGGCCCGGCCACTCGCCACTCCAATTCGCGACCGTCAATATCGGCCCTCGGTGAGTGGTCAACCCTGCCAGCACGTGATGGCTGTATTGCCAGACCGCTTCGCAGACTACCAACGGTGCAGTGGGCGGAATCTGCCGGAAGACTTCCATGCCGTAGCGTTGGCTGTCGATAAATCCATGGCCCTTGGCGCCATCTACAGGATGCCCGCGCTTCACGGCGAACCCTTCCTGCTCTATCGCCGCGGTAACGGCGGCCTCAACCCGCTGTTGAGCGGGCCAGCACTTCTGATTGGCGGAAAGTCGCAGATCTCCGCTCGCGATAAGTATGACCGGTTCGGACATGCCTCTATTCTGTCACTACTTTTCCATTATGGGAACCCGTTTCCTTTAACGAATAAGTAAAAGAGATTTGGCCGATGACCCGTTTCCAACACCGGACCTCTCCCCAACCCGGCGACTTCTGATATTCTTATCAGGCGAAAGGGGATGCTCCTTGCAAGCATTGCACTGGCGTCTGATTACTCTGGGTATTGGTATGAGCCTGCTGACCGTCGCCTCCTACCGGCTTCCGTCTTCCGCCGTAATGGCGGATGCGGCCAACGCGTTTCTCGTCTCTTTGACGCCGGAGCAGCGCGAGAAGGCCGCCTTCAAGTTCGGCGATGACGAGCGGTTCTTCTGGCACTACATCCCCGCCGACGACATTCCCAAACGCTACAACCGCCCCCGCCGCGGTTTGCCGTTGAAGGACATGGAACCGATGCAGCAGCGCCTGGCCACGGCGTTACTCGCCAGCGGCCTCAGCCGCACCGGCTTCATCAAGGCTGAGACCATCATGAGCCTGGAGGACGTGCTCCGCATCATGGAGAACGACCAGGCAGGACGCCGCGATCCGAGCAAATACTTCTTCAGCATCTTCGGCGAACCCTCCACCAAGGGCACTTGGGGCTATCGTGTGGAAGGCCACCACGTCAGCTTGCACTTCACCGTGGTTGACGGCAAAGTAGCCGCCGCTCCGACGTTCTTCGGTACTAATCCCGCCGAAATTCGCGAAGGTGCCCGCAAAGGCTTGCGCGTCCTGGGCCGTGAAGACGACCTCGGCCACGAACTGCTCGCCGCCCTCACACCCGCGCAGAAGAAGGTCGCCATCGTCGCCGATAAGGCCTACGCCGACATCCTCACCGAGGCCACCCGCCAAGCCGCACTGAAGGGCCAGCCGAGTGGTCTGCAATCTTCGCAACTCACCACCGCGCAGATGAAGCACCTCACCAATCTGCTCGACGAGTACGTGGAGAACGTGCCCGAAGACGTTGCCCAGACGCGCCGTAAGCAGATTGCCGATGCCGGCAAGAACCTCTACTTCGCCTGGGCGGGAGTGGAGGAAAAAGGCGGCCCTCACTACTACCGTGTCCAGGCTCCCTCATTCCTCATCGAATATGACAACACCCAGAACGGGGCCAATCATGTCCACACCGTGTGGCGCGATTTCACTGGGGACTGGGGACAGGACCTTCTCAAGATGCACTACCAGGAGAGCCACAAGTAGCGCTCGGTCCGACTGGTGCTAGCATTTTAAATATGAGGCCAGTGGGACCGCGCGCTCGCGGTATTACCCGGCGCGTGTTCGGCTCCCTGCTCACTGCGTCCGCGTGCGCGGCGCAGAAAGGCGGGTCACTGCCATCGGACAGCGTACGCTTCGCCGACCCTGCCACTGAGTTCCCGATTTTCCGCCTCACCCGGGCCGAATATTCCAGCTATCTTCCGTCTCCACCGCGTCGTGTGATCTCACGCCGCGGTGATTTCCTGGTAGTCGTCAGCGAACGCGCCGGTTCCCCTCAGGCCTACCGTGTCGAACTGAAGTCCGGCGAGTGGCATCAATTGACGGACTTCCAGGGGCTCGACCGCGAAACAGTGTCGCTGCTGCCCGACGACCGCGGTCTTTGCTACATGGACGACGACACCGTAAAGGTGGCCCGCGTCTCCGGAGGTACCCGCGACCATGACGTCTATCACATTGAAAACGGTTGGAAACGCGAAGGCGGCGTAGTCGTCACCGACGACGGCATGTTCGCCCTGCTGGTGGAAGCTAAGGGTGAGAGCTCTCGCCTGCGTCTCATCCCCATGGCCAAGGGCGCCCCTGTCACCCTCGCCGAAGAAAACGGCATTATAGAAGACGTAATGCCCCGCGCCCGCCGCGCCTCAGCAAGCTATCGCAAACGAGGCGACCCCGGCATCTGGCTGGCCGATTTCGAAGGCAAACAGAAATACAAATTGCAGATGCCCGAAGGCGTGGCCAGTGACACGCTCTGGTCCCCCGACGGTCGTGCCCTGCTCTATCTCGCCGTGCCATCCGTAGCCGGAAAACTAATCACCATCCGCGAATTCAATCCCGACGCTCACACCGACGTAGCCGTCGCCCCCACCACCCAATTCGCGGCCTTCTCGCGCAACAGCGACGGGTTGGTCTTCGTCGGAGCAAGTGGCAGCAAGGCCTCTCCGCATGTCCTGTTACTGCTCCGCGCCACCCGGCGCGAACTCACCCTGGCAGAGCACAAAGCTTCCGATCCCAAAATGGTTGCCCCCATCTTCAGCCCCTCCAACGACCGCGTCTTCTTCACCTCAGACCGCGAAGGCAAGCCCTGCGTCTACTGGATGTCCGTAGAAAAACTAGTAGAAAAGAACGAATCCTGACCCAAAAAAGAAAAGGGGTCAGACGCATTTATTCACGCCACCAAAATCAAGCTCCCCAGACTCGTGCCGTAGTTGAAAATGCGAAAAAGGGGTCAGACGCATTAAACGGCGCCACCAAAATCGCGTGCCCTGGATAGTACGATTCATCACACGCGCGTCGTATTCCCCCGAATCACCCCCTATTCGTACGGTAAGAGATGGCCAAGCCTGGTGCCTCCAGCCGGCTTATATCGGAGCAGCAAGGCAGCGGTTGTCGTAGTCACGGTGAAACACAGACTACCGCACAGCCGTTGACACCCATTCGCACCTATTGGAGGTACACGTCCATGATGTACGGACAGCCACGGCATTCTCGCGTGCCCGTGAATCCACTCCCAGACAACCCGGCGTTTCCCACGCGCCTATCATAGGCGGGAGCCGTCGCGCTTCTGCTCATCACCTTCTCCTCACCCGCGTCCGCCCAGGGCGACAGCCCCATCACTCTGCGCCAACTCATCAACCAGCAAGTAGGCGGTATCGACAAATTGAAAGTCCCCGCCAAGGATACCGACATCCCTCTCCCTCGCCAGCCTGATGGGACCGTGAACCCGCGCTACAAAACAACCGAAGAAAAGCGCTACCTCGGCAAACTCCTCTTCCACGACCCCGTCCGCACAGCCCGAATCGATACCTCCTATGGCGGTGTGGACGCTACCAAGCAAACCGGCTCCTGCGGCAGTTGTCACCTCGGTGAGGCCGCTGGCAAGGCCGGCATGCAGCTCAATTTCAATGTCGGTGGCGAAGGCCGTGGCTACACTGACGAAAAGGCAATTTCATTGTCCGCCGGCGACCCCGGTCTGACCTCCCGATCCTCCGCCAAACCCCACTCTTCCCCGGTGATGCCCTCGTCGATGAACTACCCACGCTCACCGACGTCTATCACATCCCGGTCCCACTCCCGGGACACATCGAAGTAGCCACGCCAGCCCGCGGCGAAAAGCTCCCCTTACCCGACCAACTCATTCGAACCGGGCGCCTCGATGCCCTCGACAGCGTCGGGCGCCAGTCGCCATCCATGGTCGGCTTCGCCTTCAACAACCGTCTCTTACTCGGCGGTTTCGCCGGTGAGTCCGACGCAACCCAAGGAGGCCTCAATCCCAGCAACGACCCGGCTCAGGAGAACCTAACGCTCCTGCTCCTCGACGCCCACCGCATGCTCACCGCCGAAGCCGCCGTGCTCCAAAACATTCCTGCCTTCGTCAAACTCTTCCGTGCCGCCTTCCCCGAAGAGGCCGCCCAGTCTGACGCCATGCACGACCCTAACCTCCTCGTCAGTGACGATACCGTCCTCCGCGCCACGGCTACGTTCCTCCGCACCTCCGTCACCCGCAACACACCCTGGGACCGCTTCCTTGCCGGCGACAATCGCGCCCTCACCCTCGGCCAGCGCCGCGGAGCCCGTCTCTTCTTCACCGCTGTCAAGGATGGCGGTGCCGGCTGCTACGCCTGTCACAGCGGTCCGATGCTCAACAAACAGAACAACGATCCGGACCTCAATGGCATCGGTCAGTTGGTGGAAGAGAATTTCATCAATGTGGGCATCGGCGACCACCCGGTCCAGGCATTGAACCGTCTGGTCAGAAATGATCCCAACTTCCACGACGAAGGCAGGAAAGAGATCACGTTCAAGGACGAAGACGCTTTCAAATTCCGCGTCGTCACACTGCGCCAGCTCAAAGACGCGCGCACCTTCTTCCACAACGGCTCGTTCACCTCAGTCAAAGACGTCGTGCAGTACTTCAACGCCGGCCTCCCGCAGGACCCCACCGCCGGCGCCGCAACCACGCTCTCCACTCGCTTCACGCAACCCCGCGGCCCGTATTCGCTCCCTGGTCTCGGCCTCAGCACAAATCAAGTCGACGACCTCACTGACTTCCTTGAGAATGCGCTCTACGATCCAGCTTTCGCGAAGTACGATCCGAATTCGTCCACGCAAACGCTCCAACCAAACGAACGCGACCTCACTTACTCGAAGTACCATCCGGAGCTCGTCGCCATGGGTGCAAAAGACGGAATCATGCTCAGCGGCCTGGCCACCGACAACAACGATGCACTGTCGCGCCGCGACCTCGGCCTCGAATTCCTCGACGTCACCTCGCAGGCAGCCATTGACAAGGTCGGATCCGACGGTCAGGGGACAAAACAGAGGGACCGCTATCGCATCACCAACAACGGCCTGTCGGTGATTGATACTCACTTGCTCGTCATCGTCCGGGGCCTCTCCGATCAAGTCCGCCTGGAAAACGCCAGCGGGACCACAAGTCAGGGCGATCCCTATATCCGTGTCTTCCTGACGGACGGCGTCCTCCCGCCCAGCCAGAGCATAGCGCAGACGTTGATCTTCACGAGACAGGGCGCCGACAACGCATCGCCAGTGACTTACTCCCTCGATCTCCTCTCGGGACAAGGTAACCCCTAAACTAAACTAAGTCCTCACCGCCAGCCTGCGCAAATCGGGCTTGAACTTCTCTCCACATTTGCGGAGTTCAAGCCCGAGCCCTTCCACACCCTATCGCCGGTTCGCGACCGCAGAAAACCGCACCCCGTCGCGGCCATCAGGTCTGGGTCCAGGACTATCTGCGGCAATGTGCCCATCCGCCGCATCAACCCGCAGATATCGATTGCTGCTCAGCGACAGCAGCGTCACATCGCCCTCGAACGTGTCGATCCATTGGAACGTCTCC
>JBDTMC010000363.1:0-8091 GCA_039934475.1 Bryobacteraceae bacterium
AATTTCGCCGTACTGGTTGCCTTGCTTGGCTATCTTGTCGCTAAGAACGCCCCCGCTTTCTTTGCCAGCCGGACCAGCGAGATCCAGAAGGGCATTGCTGAGGCCACGGCTTTAAAACAGAAGGCCGACGCGCAGGCGCGCGAGATGGAACAGCGCCTCGCAGGTCTTGATGCCCAGATCGATAAGATGCGCACTGAGGCCAGTCACGAGTTGCACGCCGAAGGCGCTCGGATTCAGGCGGAGACCGCACAATTGCTGGCCAAGATCCATTCCCAGGCGGAGCAGGACATCACCTCCGCGGGCAAGGCGGCGCGCCAGGCCTTGAAGACCCATGCGGCGGCCCTCGCCATCGAGTTGGCGGAATCGAAGCTTCGCGCCCGGCTAACCACCGACGGACAAAACACACTTGTGGACGCGTTTGTGATCGACCTGCGGGCTACGCGGACCGAGGTCAATTAAGATGTCACTCGCCGTCGCCACTCGCTACGCGCAGGCCCTTGTGGCCATCGCCGTAGACCCGAAGAATCAGTTGGACGCAACCCTCGTCGTAGGGAATCTGAAAGACTTTGAGGCCGCTATCGCCTCCTCTCCGGATTTGCACAAGGTGTTGGAATCCCCGGCCGTGGCCAACGTGCGTAAGCGCGCCGTCGTGGCCAAGTTGGCTGTCCCCCTGGAACTCCAGCCGCTGGTGGTGAAGTTTTTGTATGTGGTGATCGACCATCGGCGGGTGCCTTTACTCGGCGAAATTCGCCGGTCCTTTGAGACTCTGCTTGACGAACGCTTAGGCGTGGTCCGTGCCGATGTCGCCTCCGCCCTTCCTTTGGATGACAGCCAGCGGGTGACGCTGGCGGCTGAGTTGACCCACCTGACCGGGAAGCAAGTGCGGTGTGAGTTTAGCGTGGATGGGGATTTAGTGGGCGGCGTGAGCGCGCGCATCGGCTCCACGATTTACGACGGCTCCGTGCGAGGCCGCCTGGCTGCCCTGCGGCGCCAGTTGGCTGCCGAGGCCTAAAAGAGCCGCACGCTACGGAAGATCAGAAGAGGAAAACGACTTTATGGCTCACATTCGAGCGGACGAGATCGCAAGCGTCTTGCGGTCGGAGATTGAGAACTACGATCAGGCTGTCAACGTGTCCGAGGTCGGCTCGATCATCTCCCTGGGCGATGGCATCGCCCGTATTCACGGTCTGGAAAAGGTAATGTCGGGCGAACTCATTCAGTTTCCCCACAACGTCAGCGGCATAGCGCTGAACCTGGAAGAAGATCAAGTGGGCGCCGTCCTGTTGGGCGAATATCAGGAGTTGAGCGAAGGCGACGAAGTGAAGCGCACCGGGCGCATCATGTCCGTGCCCGTTGGCCGGGCGATGGTGGGCCGCGTGGTGAATGCCCTCGGCGTACCCATCGACGGCAAGGGTCCTATCGACACTACGGAATTCTACGCCCTGGAGCGCGTCGCCCCAGGTGTTGTGGACCGCAAACCCGTGAAGGAACCGCTACAAACGGGTATCAAAGCTATCGACTCGATGATTCCCATCGGCCGCGGCCAGCGCGAACTGATCATTGGCGACCGTCAGACCGGCAAAACTACCATCGCGCTCGACACCATCCTCAATCAAAAGGGTGGCAACGTGATCTGCATCTACGTCGCCATCGGCCAGAAGCGGTCCACGGTGGCGCAGGTGGTGAAGACGCTGGAAGATCACGGCGCCATGGAGTACACCATCGTTGTCGCCGCCACCGCATCGGACCCGGCTCCAATGCAGTACATTGCTCCATATTCCGGCTGTGCGATGGGCGAGTTCTTCCGCGACAATGGCGGCCACGCGCTCTGCATCTACGACGATCTTTCCAAGCATGCCGCGGCGTATCGTGAGATTTCGCTGCTGCTGCGCCGTCCCCCTGGCCGCGAGGCGTTCCCCGGCGATGTGTTCTACTTGCACAGCCGCCTGCTGGAGCGCGCCGCCAAATTGAGCGATGCCAAGGGCGGCGGATCACTCACCGCTTTGCCGTTCATTGAAACGCAGGCCGGCGACGTTTCGGCCTACATTCCGACCAACGTGATTTCGATCACCGACGGCCAGATCTATCTGGAAGCCGATCTGTTTAACGCTAACGTCCGTCCGGCGGTGAACGTGGGTCTCTCCGTCAGCCGCGTCGGCGGCAGCGCTCAGATCAAGGCGATGCGCCAGGTGGCCGGTCCGCTGCGTCTCGATTTAGCGCAGTATCGCGCGCTGGCCGCCTTTGCGCAGTTCGGTTCCGATCTGGACAAGGCCTCACAGCAGCAGTTGAACCGTGGGCGCCGGCTGACTGAGATCCTGAAGCAAGGGCAGTTCCAGCCGGTTCCGGTGGAGAAGCAGATTTCCATTCTGTTCGCTGCCACCAACGGCTTCCTCGACGACATCGCGGTGGAAATGTGCCGGCCGTTTGAAGCCGAGTTGTACCGTTATCTGGAAAACGCCTACCCGGCGATCCTCACCGACATTCGCGAAAAGAAGCAGTTTGACGACGACCTTAAGAGCCGCATGAACGCCGTTTTGAAGGAGTTCAAGGAGCGGTTTGTGGCCGAACATCAAGCCGCGATGGCGAAGGCGTAGGCGCGGGGGAACCATGCCGAGTCTGATTGACATCCGGCGGCGGATCCGCAGCGTCAAGAACACGCAGCAGATCACCAAGGCGATGAAGATGGTCTCCGCGGCGCGCCTGCGCCGGGCCCAGGAGCGAGTCATCGCCAGCCGTCCTTACGCAGCGATGCTGCGTCAGATGCTCACCAACGTCGCCGCCGCGGCCGCCGCCGATGAGCGCGTGGCCGGGCATCCTCTGCTCGCCCAGCGGCCGGAGAAGCGCATCCAGTTGATTCTAGTCACTGCCGACCGCGGTTTGGCCGGCGCCTTCAACACCAACCTCATTAAGGGCGCGCAGCAGTTTGTCCTCGAGCACCCCGGCGCCAAAGTGGAAATGGAACTGGTGGGCCGCAAGGGCCGCGACTTCTTCCGCAAGCGCGAAGCGTTGGTCACCGGAGAGTACGTCGGCAACACCGAGAAGGTGACCTACGGCGACGCCAAGGGAATCGCGCAGAAGGTGATGAAGCGTTTCGCCGATGAGGAGATCGATTCCGTTTGGCTCGTCTTCAACGAGTTCAAGAGTGTCATTGCGCAGAAGCTGATTGTGGCGCGTGTGTTGCCTATGGCGCTGCCGCAAGCCGGCGCGACAACCACGGAATACATCTTTGAACAACCGCCGTTACAGCTGCTCGAAAGCCTGTTGCCGCGCTACATCGAAATTGAAATCTACCGCTCGCTGCTGGAATCGGCGGCGGCGCAGAATGCCGCGCGCATGACGGCAATGGAGTCGGCAACCTCCAACGCCGGCGATATGATCGACCGCCTCACGCTCTACATGAACCGCGTCCGGCAGGCTAGCATCACGCGCGAAATTATTGAAGTTGTCAGTGGGGCCTCCGCCCTGGAGTAAGAGAGATTCATGGCTACCGAAACCAGTACCCAAGCGATCGGCAAGATCATTCAGATCTCCGGACCGGCCATCGACATGGCGTTTGAAGAAGGCCACATCCCGGTCATTAACACCGCTATTCGTGTCGTTAGCGAGGGGTTCAACGTTCCCACGCCGATCGACATCATTTGCGAAGTGGCGCAGCACATCGGCGAAGGCCGCGTTCGCACCATCGCGCTCCAGCCCACCGAAGGCTTGGTGCGCGGCATGAAGGCGATCAGCCTCGGCGTGCCTGTGTCGGTGCCAGTGGGCCGGCAGACGCTGGGCCGCGTGTTGAACGTGATTGGGGAGCCCGTGGACAACATGGGCCCCGTCCTCACGGAGAAACGCTATCCCATCCATCGCCCTGCGCCGAGCTTTGAAGAGCAATCGACCAGCGCGCAGATGCTGGAGACGGGTATCAAAGTCGTCGACCTCCTGGAGCCCTACCTACGCGGCGGCAAGATCGGTTTATTCGGCGGCGCCGGCGTCGGCAAGACCGTCGTCATCATGGAGCTGATCAACAACATCGCCCTCAAGCATGGCGGCGTGTCGGTGTTTGCCGGCGTGGGGGAACGAACTCGCGAAGGCAACGATTTGTGGCTCGAAATGCAGGAGTCGGGCATTCTCGATCCTACCGATTGGACCAAGTCGAAGGTGGCGTTGATCTACGGGCAGATGACGGAGCCCCCCGGGGCGCGCCTGCGCGTCGGCCTCACCGGTCTCACGGTGGCCGAGTACTTCCGCGATGAAGAGGGCCAGGACGTGCTGCTCTTCATCGACAACATCTTCCGCTTCACGCAAGCCGGTTCGGAAGTGTCGGCGCTGCTCGGCCGCATGCCAAGCGCCGTCGGTTACCAGCCCAACCTCGCCACCGAGATGGGCGAGTTGCAGGAACGCATCACCTCCACCCGCAAGGGTTCGGTAACTTCGGTGCAGGCCATCTATGTGCCCGCCGACGACTATACCGATCCCGCTCCCGCCACCACCTTCGCCCACTTGGACGCCACCACTCAGCTGGACCGTGCCATTTCCGAGTTGGGTATCTACCCGGCGGTGAATCCGCTCACCTCCACCAGCCGTATCCTCGACCCGCTCATTCTGGGTGAGGAGCACTACAACACCGCCCAAGCCGTGAAGCAGGTGCTGCAGCGCTACAAGGAATTGCAGGACATCATCGCGATTCTCGGTATCGACGAGCTGTCTGACGAAGACAAGCAAGCCGTTGCCCGCGCGCGCAAGATCCAAAAATTTCTGTCGCAGCCGTTCTTCGTCGCCGAACAGTTCACCGGTTTCAAGGGCAAATACGTGAAGCTGGCGGATTCGATCAAGGGCTTCAAGGAAATCGTTGACGGCAAACACGACGACATTCCGGAGCAGGCATTCTACATGCAAGGCACCATCGAGGATGTTCTCGAGCGGTCTGAGCAGATGAAGAAGACCCTGTAGAGAGCCCCAGCCATGCTATTGGAGATCTCCACGCCCGAACGCCTCCTGGTGAGAGAACAGGTCACCGAAGTACAAGTGCCAGGGGCCAACGGCTATCTGGGCATTCTGCCGCAACACGCCCCGCTGCTGAGTGAACTCGGCTGCGGGGAGATGTGGTATGTGACGGAGGCCGGCGCGAAGCGAGTGCTGGCCGTCTCGCACGGGTTCCTGGAAGTGCAGCCTGACCACGTGCGCATCCTGGCCGACCGCGCCGAGAACGCCGACGAAATCGACGCCGCCCGCGCGGAAGGGGCTTTGAAACGCGCCAATGAGCGAATCCTTAACCCGCTTCCCGGTGTAGATGTGGCCCGCGCTCTGAGCGCCTTCGAACGGGCGCAGGCGCGCCTGGCCGTGGCTAAGGCTGCCCGCTAGAACCGCTCCCGTCCCGCTCCGTCTTCCCTTTACGTCGAACCTCGACGTCGCAAGTATTCGACGCTCAAGTCGGCACGCCCAAGCGCGGTAGAATCCACCGCTGCAGGACATACCATGCGCCGATAATCACAACGAATTGAAGCCATCCGGGCATGTGCGCTGCTCCTATTCTACGTGATGCCGGCGCACCGTATGAGGTGACAGATCCCGCCGCCGGCTAATACGCGAATTTCAAGACGGCCATGGCGTAGAACATCGAATTGTCGGCTTGTACTTGTTCCAGGCTGCCGAAGATGGTAGTCGCTGTGGACCCAAAGTCGAAGTCCGCCGCCACCAACCCAAACGGGTAAAACTCCGGCGCGGACGGATCGTTGTAGTACGTCAGCCTCACCTTATTGCTGCCGTCCAGGTTCATCGACCAATAGTCCAGAAACGGCACGAAGTACGATCGGGGGATCGTGATATCGGCGCTTGAACCATAGATGATTCTGGAGCCATCCGGGGCGAAGTGAGCATGTTCGTTCCACACGCCGGTGCCGGTGTTGGTGAGATTGCTCAGAACCCCCGTCACCAGATTGTACGTAAACACATTCAGCGTCTGCGTGCTGGCTGCTCCTTGCGAGAAGATAATGCTGCTGCCATCCGGGCTGTAGCCGAATGTCTCATAGAACGTGTTGGTTCCAAACGGTTGATAGTTGCTGTAATTCGTCAGCGACGGCACTCCGTTAGTCCACACGAGGTTGGCAAACGTGATCGTCCACTGCTGATCCGGTCCACGATAATCGATCTTGCGCGCGAAGACGATCTTGTTGCCGGAAGGGTTGAAGTGGGCATGTAGCAAACCCTGGCCCGCCACGACGCTGGTAAGTTTCCACATCTGCGAGCCGTCGGATGTCATCAGCCACAGGTTGTTGTTGGTCCCGTAGCCGGGGTTGGTGACACGATACGTGATCGGCACCCAACCGGAGGGAAGGATGTCAAGCGACGTATCCGTTGCTTGGAACAGAATATACTTGCCGTTGGGATGCCAAACCGGGTTACCGTTGTGGGCATTAGTGACCAGCGGATTGCTGCAAGTGAGACAGCGGATATTGGACCCGTCCGGACGCATCGTGTAGGTGTCAAAGAATCCGTCGGGCCCCGTCTTATCGTAAGTCAAGATCCCCAAAGTCCGGGAATAGTCTACTCGGGCACCAGGGTTTAGAATAGTCGATGAAATCAGGTGAGTTTGTGCCGTCAATATCTGACCGGCGGCACCAAGCAAACCGGCAATTACCAGTGGCAGCGTAACCCCGCCATTCCATTGTTGTCTCATAAAGTCTTCCTCTCCGCGAAAGAGATGTTGTGATAGATTCGGGCTTCCCCGACTGTAAGGGTATTAACAGAATAGTACGCATAGTGCTCACTGGGGAAGATGATTTCTCGAAGTCCTCGCCTTTTGTACTAGCCGACACAAATCCCAGACGAAGCCACGTCAAATGAAGGCAGTTTTTTGCACCAATTGAGCCAGATGGCGTGCCGCCAGACTCGGTCCTTCCAGCACACCCAACTCCGCCGCCAGCCGGAGTGCGTTGTGGCGGAAGCTTGGCTCGCCAAGAAGTTGCTCCACAGCGGTTCGTAACCGCCTGGGAGTGCAGCGGCCTTCCGCCAAGAGGATTCCCGCGCCGCTTTCCTCCACCCTTCTGGCGATTTCCCCCTGATCGAGCAGCGAAGGTACAACCAGGAGTGGAAGTCCCTTCAGTAGCGCCGCCATCACAGAAGCGGTATTGCCATTGGTAAGAACAACATCGGCATCGTCCAGGATGGTGTGGAGCGGTCGCCAGCTGACCAACTCAATCCCCGGCGGAGTGGGTAAATTGAGGCTCTCCAAAGACCGCCCCTTGCCCGCCACCAACGTTACGGCCATTCCACTGCCCGCCAATCCCTCCGCCGTCGCATGCAGTAGGACCGGGGACTCAGCATAGAGAGTCCCTTCTTCAGCAATGATCCGCGGAGGTCCTTCCTGTCGCCGCGCCGGTCTCAGCGAATGCCCCGGCGGCCATAGGCAGGGCCCAATGTAGTGCACCGACGCCGGCAAATCGCTGCGCGAATAATCGAAAGACCGGCAGGTGGGAACCAGGTACAGATCCATCTCACCCATCAGCTCCGCCATGCGCTTCGTCACTGCCGGGAGACCGTGCTCCGCGCGGAGCCGGTTCGACGTGCGTAGAACATCGCGGCGCGAGTAGCCACTCAGTGCTTCGATCACCGCCGCCGCCAGCCGTTGTCCGGCGGTCCGCCGCGGCGGCATCGCACGGCCATGCACAGGCCCCGAGTCTCCCGGTTGCAGGCAAAGAGCGACATGCGACAGCATCGCCGCGGGAATTCCGGTGGTTTCGCGAATCACCAGTACGACGCTCCACAACGCGGTGTCCCCTACAATCACATCCGGCTGGTAGGTTTTAATCGCCGCTTGCAGGTCTTGAACCTGTTGCGGAAGCGTTTGCAATAACAATCCGCGCCATGATCGCCACAGCCGCCACGGCCTCTTGCGATTGTGGAGAATCCTGTCGACTGTGAGATCGGCCTCCTCTTGGTTGAGAGCCCGAAACGGAAAAAGGCGGGCGCCAATCGCTTCCACCCTCTTTCTCTCCCGCTCCGCAGTGTAGATCGCTACTTCATGACCATCAGCCAGCAGCGCTTCCGCTACTGAGAGAAAAACACCAGCGTGGGTTTCAAAAGACCAAGATGCCAATAGAAAAC
>JBDTMC010000364.1:0-8072 GCA_039934475.1 Bryobacteraceae bacterium
CAAACGGCACCGCGACGATGCTGAACGAATCGGTATCGTCGGTGCTCACACCAATCCGCGCCGCCGACTTATAAGCCAGCGGTCGAACATAGATATCGGTTTGGAAATCGTTGCGCCGGCACAGCTCAGCGGTGATCTCGGAAAGCTCCAAGGCCGAAGGGGGCACGGTAATCCGCAGGATTCCCGCGTTCGCCTTCCACCGCTGGAAATGGTCCATTGGACGCACCAGGTACAGCTCCTCCTCCTTCGGAACCCAATAGCCGCGAATGCCCTCGAAGACACCGGTTCCATAATGCAAGGCGTGCGTCAGAATGCCCACCGTCGCGTCGCGCAGCGGCATAAAGCGGTTATTGAAATAGACGATCGTCCCGGGATCGGGCTCAGCGGTCTTCATTGACAAACTCCTTCATGCACGGCATGGCGGCCAAGCTCCAGGGCGCGGCGGTCTAACTCCAGCCAGCGGGCACCCTTCACAATCTTCTGTAACGCAAGGTCCACGGTTTCGGCCTGCAAGGCGCCGGTTGCTTCCAGCAGGGCGCCCAGCATCACGATATTCGCCGCCCGCGCATCACCTAACTCATCGGCCATCCGCGTGAAGGGCCTAGTAAGAAGGTGAATGCCATCGGGAACGGTATCCGGCACAGTGTCGCCGTTGTACAGCACCCACCCGCCCGTTTCCACCGTGGAGAGAAACTTATGCAACGACGGTTCGTTCATCGCGAACAGCACATTCGGCTTCTCCACAATCGGCGAGTCCAACGGACGGTCCGAAACGCGAACATGGCAATTCGACGTCCCGCTTCGCATCTCAGGCCCATAAGACGGCAGCCACGAAACTTCCAACCCGGCCAACAAACCCGCTTCGGCCAGCACTTCCCCTAACATCAGAACACCCTGCCCGCCGAACCCCGCCACGCGAACTCGCAGGTCAATCGGACCAGTCCCGGGCTTCCGGACGCAAGCCGCCTCGCCCTCTTCTATATCGAGGATGGCGGGCAATTCTGAAAGGTCCGGCGGTGCAGGCAGCGGTGCGTGTGGCATTGCTTCCTTCGTCAGGTCGCGATACACGCCTAGAGGGAAAATCTGCGCCAACTCCTCTCGGACGCGAGTCTGTGCGGCCACCGGATCCAACTTCCAAATGGTGGGGCAAGGAGATAGCACTTCGATCAAAGAGAACCCAAGACCCTTCACCTGGTTTTCCAAACCCTTCTTTATCGCCTTGAAAGCTCCCATCACCTGCTTGGCATTGCCCAGCGCAACCCGCTCAATATAGACAGGCGCTTCTAACTGCGCCAGTAACTCAGACACCCGGATGGGATACCCTTCGTTCTGCGCTGTGCGCCCCCGCGGCGTGGTCGTGCTCTTCGCGCCAATCGGCGTCGTGGGAGCCACCTGTCCGCCCGTCATGCCATAGATCGCGTTATTCAAAAAGAACACCGTGATCGATTCGCCCCGGTTGGCGGCATGGATAATCTCGGCTGTACCGATCGCCGCCAGATCGCCATCGCCCTGATAGCTGACAACGATGCTCTCCGGGCGCGTCCGCTTCAAACCCGTTGCCACCGCGGCGGCGCGCCCGTGCGCGGCCTGCACGTTCCCGGCATCGAAGTAGTAATACGCGAACACGGAGCAGCCCACCGGACTCACCATAATCACGCGGTTCTGAATGCCCAACTCGTCGATTGCCCGCGCAATCAGCTTATGCGTGATGCCATGACCGCAGCCTGGACAATAGTGCGTCTGCGTCTTCAATTCCGCCTTGCGCTCAAACACGTCGTACAAGCTGTGGGCGTGTTCGCTGACGATCGTAAAGTCATCCACAAACCACCTCCGAGCGGACAAACGAGAGGACCTCATCCGCGGTAGGAACCTTGCCCCCTACGCGCCCATAAAACTCCACCGGACGCCGGCCTTCCACCGCCAACCGTACGTCCTCCACCATCTGACCCGTGCTCATTTCGACGACAGTAAAGGACTGCGCCGTGCCGCAAAGCCGGCGGATCTCCGCCGTCGGGAATGGATACAACGTGATGGGCCGCAATAGTCCCACGGCCATTCCCTCGCCGCGCGCCCGCTCCACCACCGACTTCAAAATGCGAGCCACAATCCCATAGCCGACTAAAACGATCTCGGCGTCTTCGGTGCGATAGCTCTCAAAGCGAACCTCACGTTCGGCGCGCTTGTACTTCGCCTCAAGCTTCCTTACATGCGCTTCCATCAACTCCGGTTCGAGGTAAATCGAACTCACCAGGTTCTTCCGGCTCTCGCTAGTCCCTTCCACCGCCCAGTCTTTGTGGGGCGCCGGATGCGCGGCCGCCTGGAATTCCACCGGCTCCATCATCTGCCCAATGAAGCCATCCGCCAGCACATACACCGGATTGCGGTATTCATCGGCCAGGTCAAAGGCCAACGCCGTGAAGTCCGCCATCTCCTGCACCGAGGCCGGCGCCAGTACCAGGCAGCGGTAACAGCCATGCCCGCCGCCCTTCACCACTTGGAAGTAATCGCCCTGTTCCGGCGCGATGTTGCCCAACCCGGGGCCGGCCCGCATGATATCCGCGATCACACATGGCAGTTCCGCCCCGGCCATGTAACTTACGCCCTCTTGCATCAGGCTGATGCCCGGGCCGCTCGATGCCGTCATACACCGCACGCCCGCTGAGGAAGCGCCGTAGATCATGTTGATCGCCGCCACTTCGCTCTCCGCCTGCAGAAACACGCCACCGGCGGGCGCCATGTAATAGGCCGCCGATTCGGCGATCTCACTCGCCGGAGTAATCGGGTAGCCATAGTAAGCGCGGCATCCGGCCAGAATAGCCGCCTTTACAATGGCCTCATTCCCCTTGATCAGTTGTTTCGCCATGTTACGCCACCCTTTCCGCCAGCCGCTTGTACACGGTGAGGGCGCCGGGCTCCGGACAAACCAGGAAGCACAGTCCGCAGCCGTTGCAGCCGTGGCCCGAATACGCCACCGGATGGAATCCGTTGCGGTTCAGCCAACCCGCCAGCGATAGTCCTTTCTGCGCGCAGGCCACCACACACAGCCCGCACCCTTTACATCCTTCGGGGTCGATGGTAACCGTCCCCCGGTCCTGTTTTAGCGTGTCAGACAAGGTACACCTCTCTCCAGATAGTGAGCTTTCACGGCGTACTCAGTAAGTTCGTCGTGGAACTTAGGATCGGCAATCGCGATCAACGCTTCCGCGCGTTGCCGCAGCGTCTTTCCGTGCAGATAAGCAATGCCATATTCGGTGACCACATAGTGAACGTCGCCGCGGCTGGTCACCACACCGGCGCCCGGGTCCAGCACTGTTGCGATGCGGGAAATGGTCCCATTCTTAGCGGTGGACGGCAGCGCAATAATCGGCTTTCCACCCTTCGAACGCGCGGCCCCACGAATGAAATCCACTTGGCCGCCAAACCCGCTATAGGGCCGCGCGCCCAAGGAATCGGCGCAAATCTGCCCTGTCAAATCCACCTGCAAGGCCGAGTTAATGGAGATCATGTTGTCGTTCTGCGCCACGATGAACGGATCGTTCGTGTAAGCCGTCGGCAGGAATTCAAAGCAAGGATTCTCCGCCACGAACTCAAACATTCTCTCCGTCCCCAGGACAAACCCGACCACCGCCTTGCCGCGATGCAGAGTCTTGCGCTCGCCATTGATCACGCCGGCCTGCATCAGGTCGATGACGCCGTCTGAGCACATCTCGCTATGGATGCCCAGGTCGCGCCGGTCGCGCAGACGCGACAACACCGCGTCCGGAACCCCGCCAATCCCCGTCTGCAACGTCGCCCCGTCGGGAATCAAAGTAGCCACATGGCCGGCGATCCGGTTCTGCACCTCCGTCGCCGGTTCGGACTCCAGTTCCAACAGTGGCCGGTTGGTCTCCACAATCGCGGAAACCTGGCTCACATGCAGGAAGGTGTCGCCCATCGTCCGCGGCATCCGATGATTCACTTCCGCAACCACATACCGCGCGCACCGGGCCGCAGTCAGCGTGCAATCCACGCCCACACCCAGGCTCAGATACCCAAACCGATCCGGAGGGCTCGTCTGTATAAAGGCCACATCCAGGGGCAACGCCCCGGACGTAAACAATTCCTCGATTTCGCTCAGGAAGATGGGAGTGTAATCGGCGCGGCCCTCACAGACCGCCTGCCGCACGTTGCCGCCAAGAAAGAGCCCGTTGTGACGGAAGTGCCCCTCATACTCAGGGCGTGTGTAGTCAGCGGGACCGAACGTCAGCATGTGGGCCAGTTCCACGTTCTGCAATTCGTGGGCCCGCGCCAGCAGCGCCTGTATTAAAGGATAGGGTGCGGCGCACCCCGGATGGATATACACGCGGTGACCGGATTCGACAGCCGCCACCGCTTTCTCCGCACTCACGAGCTTCAAGTGATAAAGATCAAGCCAGTTCATCGGTGCGCCCTCTCGAACACAGAACCACCTGCAAGTGGGTGACCATGTCAAAAAGACCGATATCAATGTATTTATGAGAGTATAAGGGGTGAATATACGCGGAAATGGGTGCGTCTAAGCACTCAGTTCACCCAAGCCGGCGTGCTATCAACCGCTCCGCCGCGCTCTGCAATTGTGCCGCCGTACGGTCTCGGTTCTTCTGCGCCATCGATACAAATAGCGCGTCCACAATCGCTAACTGAGTAATCCGAGAAGCCAGCGGAGCCTGGAAGTACTTGATCTCACTCGGGGTTGCGAACAGGCAATGATCCGCGAACCCTGTCAACGGCGATTTCATGGAGTTAGTGATACAGATTGTGGTGGCCCCTCGCGACCGCGCCGTCTCCAGACACTCCACCGTCTCACGAGTACTCCCGGAACACGAAATCGCAAACGCCACATCGCCCTTTCGCAGTTGCGTCGCCGCAATGATCTGCATGTGCGAATCAAACGCCGCCGAAGCCGCCAGCCCGATCAACCGGAACTTGCACGAAGCCAGGTATGCCACCGGATATGAAATTCCAATCGCAAACAGCTCAATCCGCTTCGCGCGTTCTAACTCCTTCGCCGCCCCCCGCATCGCCTCCTCGCTGTTGATCTTCAGTGTCTCCAGCAGCGATTGGGCATGAAACTGGAAGACCTTTTCAAACACTGACCCATCGGGTCCAAACGCCGGCAATCCCCCCTGCGCCAGTTCCCGGGCAAGGGTGATCTTGAACTCCGCAAAACCCTTCAAACCCAAACTGCGGCAAAATCCAACAATCGACCCGACACTCGCCCCCGACCCCTGCCGGATCTCGCCAATCGAAGACGAGATCACCCGTTCCGGGTCGGCCAGCATATACTCCGCAATCAGCCGCTCAGCCGGCTTCAGCGAAGGCAAAATGCCCTGCATATAAACCAGCAACGGCCGCTTGTTGTCCTGCGCGCTCATCCGCCGATTTCAGGCGCGCGCGCGATGCGTGTATCGCGAAATATGTCGTTCTCATCCGTACTGCGCGTCGAGAACTCAGACACGATGGCCCCTTCCGGCCCGGCCTGAAACCAATGCGGCGTATCCGGCTTCAACGTATACTGATCGCCCGGCCGCAAAACCACCGCATGCCGCATCGCATAATACTTCTCCGACCCCGCAGGCGGCGCTCCGGGAGCCCCCTCCGTAGCCGGCCCCGGCACATACAGATACACCGCCCCCCACCGGCAGCGGAACGTCTCTTCCTTCCCTGGCACACCATTGATCGTGGGATGCCAGTGTTCCGGGCAAGTCTGATTCGGGAACATGATCAGTTCCTTGGCGCAACAGCGGTCCGTGTTGACGTAAGTAATGATCTGCAGTCCCGTCTTTTCCAACTCGCCTAAGCCGAAGTCAGCCACCTCGAAGCGCTCGTGTTCTTCGGGAGTAATTACAATTCCGGCCGCCTGCAACATGGCTTCCGACCGGGCTACAACATCCTTATACAACTGTGCTGAAATCATGAGTCACCCTGTTTTCCGATCCGCAAATCCGCAACAGCTTCTTCACGTCTTCCTTCACCGCCTCGCGCCCCGCGGTCATAATGTCCTCCGGGCCGCCAATACCCAAATACTCATGCGGGCTCTGGGGCATATGATACTGGCTCAGTGCCGTTCGCACCGCTTCCAGATACGCCTGCTTCAAACGCGTCCCAAAATTGAACTTCGCCGCGCCTAGCTGCACCATCTTCGCCAGCGTGTCCTCACCCAGGCCGGTCCCGCCATGGATCACCAGCGGAATGTCCACTCTCTCCCGCAGCCTCTCCAGTAGCGAATAGTCCACCTGCGCTTTGCCCTCGGTCAGGATATGGATATTGCCGACCGAAACCGCCAGCGCGTCAATCCCCGTCTCCGCCACAAAACGGTATGCCAGATCCGGATCGGTAAGACTGCCGTGTCCGCTCGAATGGCCGCCGCCCATCGGCAATACGCCAATTTGCGCTTCCACCAAAACGTCCCGCGGCCGCGCCAGTGCCACCACCTCACGAACCAGGGTGCGATGTTCGTCGTGACCCAGGCCCTCGTTCTCCGGCATCACGGCATTGAACCCCAGTTCGATGCCTTCGCGAATCTGCTCCAGGTCATCCGACTCATTCAACAAAAACGCCACCGGAACCGTAGCCCCTTCCAGCGCACCACGCAGACTCGCATACCAGGCCAGATTCTCCGCCTTCGCCCGCCGCGCATGGCGGAGGAAACCCCCGTTGAACCCGGCAATGATTGGCGAGCGTAACTCCTCGGCAGCCTCAACCACAGCCTGCGTCGATTCCAGATTCCAGGACTCGCAATAACAAACCGCATACTGCCCGCGCACAGCATCGGCGAGCATCGTCTTAAGTGAAGTAATCGGCATAATAGTTAGTGGGTCTCGAAGTACGCCCGCGCCTCCTCAAAGGGAAACACGCCCGCGATGCATCCTAGCGCGCGTGTGCAAGAGGCGCCCACGACGCCGGCAAACCGCAGCGATTGCGGTAACGGCCAGTTCTCCAATATCCCGGTAATGAGTCCTGCGGCGAAGGCATCGCCGGCGCCCGATTCATCCACGGATTCCATCGGGAACGGCTGCGTCGTAATCAACTGTCCCTCCTTGCAGGCAACCGATCCGCGCCGCCCCAGGGTTACAATTGCGCAGCCTTCGGGATGATAGGCGGCCAGTGCCCGTGCTTGCTCTTCCGGATCCCGCAGTCCGGTCAACGCAAACGCCTCATCGTCGTTCGGCAGAAAATAATCACAATACGGAAGCGCGGCTTCCACTTCCGGCAGAGGATTCGACTTACCCGCGGGAATCACAAGATCCAACACCGTAGTCAAACCTCTGGCCTTCGCTTCCCGCAGCAGCCACACCAGATCCTCGCAGCCCCAACCGGGCATCGCCAGATAGCCGCCCACATGCAGTACGCGGCGTCCGTCCAGCATCGCCAAATCCACATCACTGCGCCTGAAATCCGCGTTCGCCCCAATGCAATGCAGATACCGACGGTCGTCTCCTCGAACACAAAGGATAACTGTCGCTGACGTCGGATGATTCCCACCGCGGCTTACATACATCGTGTCCACGCCATGCCGTTGCAGGTCGCTGATAGCGAATTCGCCAAACCAGTCTTGCCCCACCTTGCCGGCCACCGACACTTGTCTTCCCAGGCGTCGCAACGCCACCGCTACATTAGCCGCACACCCACCGGCACTGAGTATGAACCCATCCGTAAGCCCTAATTCGCCCGCACGCGGCAAGGCATTCACCGGCTCGGCAAAGACATCGGCTACCAGAATCCCGAGGCAAACCACGTCCATAGCAAATCCTCACAAGACGCTTTTCACAGCGTCCACAATCCGATCCACCGACGGGATGTAGTAGTTCTCCATCACCGGAGCGAAAGGCACAGGAGTATCGGGCGCAGCCACACGCCGAATCGGCCCCTCCAAATACCCGATACACGAATTGGCCACCCGCGCCGCCACTTCCCCGCCCCAACCGCCGGTCAGGTTGTCCTCTTCCACAATCACCAACCGGCCCGTCTTCTGCACCGACGCAGAAATCGTGGCCTCGTCCATCGGTACCAGCGAACGGATATCGATCACTTCGACATCAATTCCCTCGTCC
>JBDTMC010000365.1:0-8068 GCA_039934475.1 Bryobacteraceae bacterium
GTGCTGGGCGTTGATCAGTTCGTCGCGACTGTAGCCCGAGAACTGGACCAGTACCTATCGTCAATGGCTGGAGACTGACTTCCCTCAGCACTTCGAACCCGATCCCCGGGCCTTCTCCGAGTATGAGGGCTGGTACTTCCGGCTGGCCGGCCAACTCGCTGACGCCGAGGGCCGTACCATGTACGCCCTCGCCTCGGCTTTGGCCTTTGGTAAGTCAACCATTTGCATAGCAGACAGCAGAAGCGATAGGGAAAGTACATTTCTCCGACTTCGCGTCAGAAGTGGAGTGAGACGTAAAGGGGGAGAAACGGTCGAGGCCAAGTCCGCGCCCCCAGACCTCCGCGCGAAGTTGATGGAGAAGTTGTTGAGTCGAAGTTCGAGGAGCTTTGGAAGAGGCTGCCCATGGGGGTTGAGGCAGCAGCCCAGCTGCTGGCGGTGCTGTTGAGCACCACATCGCCGGAAAGCCCGCCGCTGGTCTTCCCTGCCCCATTGCCGCCGGCGCAGCTACCCATCCAGCGGCGTTGCCGTGGGCATTATTCTCCCGTGGCCTCGCGGTTCTTCATGGGCATTGTTCGGTACTCCTTTTCGCTAGGCTAGTGGATCACGACCGTGATCCAGCCGATGCACGCTGAGCTTTCCAACGGGCAGAGTCAGGTGGTAAACAATGGTTTCCGTTGTGGAAACAGGATCGGTTGCCTATAGTGTTACACTTAACTTTAGAGCACAAGAAATTATGCGCGCACCACGAACCATGGTTCCGATTCCCCAAAGGATAGCCGTCGGCATCGATAAAATCGCCGGCCCGAAACATCGCACCCACTTCATCGTCGAAGTCCTCGAAACCGAACTTCTGCGCCGCGAACAGCTTGCCGCGCTCGAAGATGCCGCAGGCTGCTGGAAGGACGAAAACCATCCTGAACTGGCTAACGGTCCCGAACACTTCATTCGTGCACTCCGCGATCAGGCCACGCAGAGGCTCCAAAAGATTCAACACCAGACTTCCGAGTAGATGCCACTTTATCTTCTCGATTCCGGCATCATCATCGATGTTCTCAACGGCAAGCGCGGTCGCCTCGAATTAACCCAGCAACTCCTTCGGCAGGGCGCCATACTCGCCTCCTGCCCCACCACTATTACAGAGGTCTACGCCGGTTTGCGTCCTGATGAAGCCGCCAAAACAGATCGCTTTCTGCGTAGTTTGAAATTTTTTCCCCTGACCTGGGAGATCTCTAAACAGGCTGGCGATCTCCTCTGTTACTGGCGCCTCAAAGGACGTACTCTATCTTTACCAGATACCACCATTGCTGCCATCTCACTCGCCCACCAAATGGTGCTCATCACTGCCAATCAGAAAGATTTCCCCATGCCCGAGATTAACCTCTTACCTTTGCCATGAAGAGGTTTGGGACCGGAAAAGGGAGTGACTGCTCCTGATTACGGAGCAACACCGAATGGGTACCCGGCGCATATGGCCTCCATGAGGTGCTTGGACTTTAAAGAACGGAGTCGGCTGGTCGAAGTGCCAACCTGGACCCGCTCAGCCTTTGGCACGCCCCACTCCAAGCCAGCCACAATCGTGGACTGGAACCGCCTCGCCCTTGTTCAACTCGCGCTCCATCTTGCGGCTGGACAGGGAAGATCAGGAGGAGGCCATCCAGTGATGAGCGAACTGTCGATGGGACTGGCGGCAATTGTGCAATATCCAGGCGCGCCCATCCTCATCGAAGAGGAAGACGGTGCCAAGCACTTGCCATTATGACCACTGCACAGCGCCACTAGATAATGCCCCGAAACGAACAAAGGGGGAGGTTTGGACCTCTCCCTTTGATAATTCTTTACGGCAGGGAGTCCGTCGGAAGTCTCAAGTCAATTCTAAACCGGATCTCGCATCACGAGCGCATTCTCACCTCGGGCAACAGACTCTACACCGGCGATACTTTTCTCACGCTGACCGAAGTTGTCCGGCGACAAATTAGAATACCTGGCATCGGGGATCGCGCTGATACAGCGCCAAGAGATGGTCACAGACGAGCAGGTGAGGAGGCTGAGGAAGTTGTCGAATACGGAAAAGAATCAAGAGATAGCGGCCTCGAAGGCGGGGATGGACCCGACGACGGCGCGGCGGTACCTGAGTGTTGGAGCGGCTGCCTAGCGAACTGAAAAGAGACCGCCCATGGCGAACTCGGGAAGATCCGTTTGCTGAGGTATGGGACTCGGTCCAGAAGCAGGTCGAGGAGAGTCCCGGCCTGGAGGCCAAGACGCTGTTTGAATGGCTGCAGCGGGAATACCCGGGTCGGTTTAGCGACGGGCAGATCCGGACCCCTGCAGCGGCGGATCAAGCTATGGCGAGTAACGGAGGGGCCGTCGCAGGAAGTGTACTTCGGCCAGGTACACGTGCCGGGACGGCTGTGCGCGTCGGACTTCACGCACATGACCGAACTGGGAATTACCCTCGCCGGTCAGACGTTCGAACACTTGGTGTACCACTTCGTGCTGACGTACTCGAACTCGGACAGGCAGCAGGCTACTCACCGTTCTGCGAGCGATATCCAAGCCTGAGCTGCGTCCAGCGCGGCTGCTTACAAGTTGAGTTCTATTAAGGCTCTGTCGGCAAAACTCGACGCCGATTTCAGGTCTCCATGACCGCGGGATGCGCTGGCGATGCGGAGGAGAGAGTAGGTAGCCGCAAGCTGGGCCTGGGCATCGTCTTCCTGCGCGCGGACAGAGGTCTCCAGCACACCCGTGGTGAATGCGCGTCGGGTGATGACCGCGCTGGAGAGATCGCGCGACAGCTGCTGCATGTAACGGCTGCTCATTTGCACCAAAACATCCTGTGAACGAATCCCCTTCTGCCCTGCAAAGGACGCTTTCATTTCGACTAGCAGCTCAGGAACGAAATGCCAGCCGTGCCCGCCATAGAGGCCCCAAATCGGGACTGCATCTGTTTCCACAAGAGTGCTTATAGATGAGCTTATTGTGATTGCCATCTACCCAATAGCCGTAGGCATCGTCGATTTCAATGGCTCCGTCCCATCCACTAGGCATATCGATATGATCGATGCTCACGCCTCCCCCGTTGCATGTACCGATCAGGATCTCAATGTTGCCGGCAGGCAATGGCGGGGCCCTCAATATCGTATGGCAAGATGAATGACTTGGCGTCTACCTGCTCGAAGACCATACCGCAGGGCCAGCCGGCGTGACGAGCGGTGTGGCATTCAGCGATCCGGCGGCGATCCAGCCGGGCGAAGCGTTAGTAACGGTGAAGTGAACGTAATAGTTGTTTTCCGAGGCGTGAATCAGGGGCCCGATCGCCAGGGCGAGCCAGGCGACGGTGCAAGTGCGAAAACTTAGCGTTTTCATGTACTTGTTTATTTGGCAGCAGACCACCTGCCTTCCATTGCTGCGTGCAACGACAGGCCAAATCGTTACAGGCTGAAACGTTTATTGGTCCTCGGTCTCGAGCACTACATCAATGGGTGCAAGGAGCTTGCCGTTGTCATCGTAAACGCGTGCTCCGACGCCAAGCGCATACAGAGTGCCTTCGACGCCGGCCCACCGAGTCCGTCGTCTGGCATGATGGGGTTACCGAGCATCGTGCGCAGCAGTTTTGCGGTTTCGATTTTGCCTTGGAGCACCGCGCGCCCCCATGCGGAACGGTGGTCGGTGGCTCCTGCCTCGTGCAGCGCCCGGATGATCCGATCCCGCCCAAGGTTTTGCGGCATAAGTCATCGACCCCAGTCGCTGTCCGTTCGTATGAGAGTCTCTCAAACAGCAAGTGACGGTTTGGCTTCTCGGGATCAGCTTCACTGAGACAGAGTTGCGACAACCAAAGGCCACGACCGACGCAACCGGCGGGCAACGCCTAGCTACTTTCCCACTTAAAATTCTAAAAAGCGTTCGGAGACCGCACCACTGCGTCGGGAGACGCTGTCCTGGCGAGGTACGAGAGGAGCGTTGGGGGTGGAAGGGGATCGAGAAAACAGTTTGGGTTTGGGGCGAAGGAAAAGGGGATTTAGAAAGAGGAGGGTTCGTCGGAGGGGAAGCCGAACTTGTTGCTGCGCTGATTGGGAATTCCCCATTTTACCCTGGCACCTTCATGCTCAGGGCGATTCGTTTCGACAAAGCCACGCGAACAGGCGGGCTTCAGGAGCTATTTTACGGAAATGTAAGTGGGAACGCTCTCTTGTCCTGCGGTCGTGAGCACCACGGCGACACGATCTCCTGCAGTGATCCCGGCTGGAACGTACGCATTCACCTGATACAGGCCCGTAGATCCCGGTGTCAGTCCGCTGAAGAAAACATTTGCGTCCCTGCCGCCTATCTTCATGGTCACAGGACTGATCGTCTTCGTAAGGTGATCGACCGGCGTCGGGCTTCCAGCCTGGACTGCGGGGGCGACTTCTCCAAGGCCAGTGGCATAGACGACAATCGGTTGCCCGGCAATTATGGGATGGCTGGAGTCCGCCAGATTCTGCGCACCGTTGTCCGCAATACCGACCACGATGGCCTGGCGGTCACCATAGGCGAAGATGCCTGGGGCGGTCGCTGCCATCGGGACACTGCGGAGCAGGGAGACGGCATCGCCGCGTTTCACTGAAATCGGAAGAAGCCTGTCGACGGGCAGTCCGTAAGGAACGATGGCGTTGATCAGTCCGTCGCTGGCGTAGTAGACCGGAGCGTCCAAGCCGCCGATCTGGACCGATGCTCCTGCCAGCGTGAGTGGGAGCGGTACCGCTGGAGCTACCAGTGTGCTGCCCGCAAGGCTGCTTCCAAAGATGCTTACAAAGCTGCCGGGAGAGAGCGGCCCACCGATCGCGAAGCTGGCGCCATTCAGCACGCCGCCTTCTCCCAAGAACGGTACCGGAGTTGGATTGGCCTCGACGGACCCACCAGTGAGCGCGCTTCCAGTGAGTATGCCGTCTGAAGAGATGGCTGTGATGGTGATCGCCACGTTGCTATTGGGTATGGGACTGGTCCACGAACCTGTCCAACTGCCGGTGGTATCGACTTCATCTAAAAAGATAGGGACATCGTCGTTCGAGAAGGTGGCAACGACAACGCCCGTTCTGTTGGCTTGACCGCAGTCATCCACAACTCTCACTTCCAGATTTGTGGGCCAGCCTGTGAGGCTCGCGAAGCCTTTCGACGGCTCTGGAATTACGGGAATAATGCGGGTAGGTACACAACCAGCGGCGCGAAAGGAATCCGCTTCGGTGGCGTTCGGCAATTTCGCCGCTCCAATATTGGGAACTACAGCGACCACGGGGAACAACTGCGGAGCACGGCCTGGGGCCTGAATCACCACGTCGCCCGAATACACTCCCGGCGGTGGAGCAGGACTCGAAAGGCTCAACGTGATGGGAAGGGAGTTGACCGCAGCCAAGATGCTGGATGGGGACACCGAGAAAAAGGCCGGCCCGCCACGAAAGTTCGGAGTAATCGTGATGGATCGTTCGACCAGGTCGATGCCGCGGACCCTGAATGTGTACTGCTCACGGACGCCGGGAATGAGGATTCCATAGTCTCCAAGATCAATGTTATTGCGGGGAGCTGCGCTGACTTCCATCACAACTTCCGCTATATTGTCTGGAGCGGGCGGTCCGGTCTGGGTCAGGGGACGGACAACTACGCTGCCGAAGTAACCGCCTGGCTTCAGTGCACCACCATTCGCGTTCACTTGTACGGTGCCGGTGCTGGCAATTGGTCCCGTGGCGGGCGTGACGGTGAGCCATGGAACATTGGTATACGCGCTGTAGTCTGTCAGACCAGAAGAATTCGATACCGTGAGAACCTTAAGTTGCGGTTGCCGGACGATGGGCGGACCGGTAGTTGGGTCTGCGAAGGAGCCCACAAAGTAGCGGCGCGGCCGGACGTAAAAAGTTGCTTGCTGGATCTGTTGTAGAACCGGGATTTCCGCCAGGACCACACCTTGCTGATTCCTTACGGTAATCTTACCGGGGTGCGTGCCGATTGAATTGCTGGTAATGGTGGCATTGACGACACAAGCCTGAGGCTTGTTGTCAGCGCTTCTGGTGGAGCAATCCGGCGGCCCTGTTGAGAGTTGCAGCGAAAAGTCGGGCGAACTCGAAGCGGTCAGGGTGAGAGGACCCAGCGATCCGCTGCCAGCATTACTCAGCGACAGGTACCCTTTCCCGGAGTGTGTGGCGGGGTCCACAGCAATGGTGACTGAAGGAGGATTGTAGGTGAGCTTGGCCGGGGTCGCAGCGGCCACATCATAGACGACAGGGACGACGACGCTGGGCGGCGTGGCGCCCGCCGCATTAATCGTGATGCTGCCGGTATACTGACCTGGATTCAGGTTTGTGGGGTCAACGTGCGCCTGTACCAACTGCGGTGAGGGGCCGGAACCATACACAGTCAGCCACGGCGAGGAACTGGTAGAGACAGTGAACGGCTGACCAGGGGAGGTAGCGCCGACGTCGAGGAATTTGTCCTCGGTGGGGCCATTGCTAAAGCCGGAAAAGGAGAGTGACTGGGGGGTAACCGTGAGCGGACCGTGGGTCGCCAACTGCACGGAAAGATCCAGGCTCCCGTTCGCTGGAGCAGGGAGGCCGCCAATATTCAGAACAATGCTGGTCTCCGTGACCGTGATTCTGCTCGCCGTGAACCCGGTGACGTTGGTTGCCGATAAGCTAGCACTGGCGATGTAGTTCTGTCCAGGGTTAACCAGTGTAAAACGAAAACAATTACAAGGCCCGGCGCCATACGTGCTGGAAATAGTGGAAGAGGTTCTGAAAAAGATGCGGTCCGCTTGAACGTCAATCGAGTAGCTACCTTGGTTGATGTTAATTCCGCAGCCGGGCCCAGTGGTACTCGGGGTCGGGCAGTTGATCTCGACGCCGGGATCGACGACGGTCACAGTGGCCGAGACATAGGACGAGTTGAGGTCGGGATAGGTCGCTTCGAAGCGAACCTGTTTTCCGACCAGCGTCTCCCCATAGGTGGGCACAACCAGGAAGAGCAACCCCAGCAAACCAAAACTCTGCTTCATGTGAGTCCATTCTAAGCCCAGTAAGGCTCTTGCGTGAGCCGCGTGGAGCCTCACGCTCTCCTAGTACAGCAGGTGAGCAGCAGGACCCACTGCCGATTGCCCTACTTCGGAAGGGCGGAGATTAAGCAAGATACCGGAGAGCCGCGCGGGGCATCCAACCTCGCGCGGGTTTTTCGGGTGTAGGATTTCGCACGCGAGGGCCTTGAGCACAAAATCAGCAACACGTCCTAGTGCTGCGGGTCTTCGCACGTGAGCTTGGTTCTGGGAAAGGAAAGAGTGGAAGAAATCCCTGCCGGGCAAGTAGGGTTAGCTGTCCGCAAGGGCTAAAAGAATTGGTGCCCAAATGTTGCACAAAACGGCCGGATTGGGCACGCGATAAATCGTTGTTCGCCAATCCTTTAGCTGTTAAATTAACCCCCTATGCGCAACAAACCTTTATGTTCCACTACGCATTTCTACGTGGTCTAATCGGTTGTCCGTGGGGCCGAACAGGAAACATTGCGGTAACCTTTTGATAACTTATTGCAATCAAGACGACCGGCTACCCGAAGTTGAAACATTCCGGTAATAAACCCAAAACATTTCTGGAAGCTGCTGTCACTACCCAAGACTGGAGGCGTACGCGCTAAATCGAACCTACAAAGATTCGGCAGCTTAAAAACGCGCACGCGAGGGTGGTGTCACCACTGCCTCCGATGCCTCGTTGGCAGCCACGGGAAGCCTCAGGACGCATCGCATGAGCAAACAGTGACGGGGGCTTGGGCATCCCCCGCCCCGCGCGAGCAGGAAAGAGGGTGGGCGGCTGCGGTGGTTTCCCCGCTCCCGTGCGGTAGCCTTCCTTGTCCCCTTGTGACGGCTGTCCGCCGGGTCCTGCAGTTCCAGGCCGCCCTGGTCCACCCCGGAGGATTCCGCATTCCCCTATTTCATCCTGAAATAGGCTACCGTGGAAACCGTGGAATATGTTCCAGCAGATTCGGCGGACGCCATGCCCTTGAAATCATCATGGCCACGAGCGCGATCCGAGTGTACAAATCGCTCCCCATGTAGGCTAAA
>JBDTMC010000366.1:0-8042 GCA_039934475.1 Bryobacteraceae bacterium
AAATGCAAAAACGGCCCGCAAGGGGGATCTCCCCCGGCGAGCCGTTTCAGTAAACTAACGAGTCGGAACTAGAAGTTCAACCGCAGCGAAAGCTGGGCCTGACGCTGGGCGCCGAGACCAACCGTGGTCGCCACTGTGGAACTGGCCCGTCCGAATGCGCCTCCGGCGGCCGAACCCGTGTAGGGGTTACCTGGCTGGATTCCAGTTGTCGACGTCGGCGAAGACGGCAATCCCGCGGCCAGGGTGGCCGGAGGGTTGGCGAAGTTCGCCCGGTTGAAGAGGTTGTAAATCTCACCGCGGAACTCGAGATTCACACGCTCAGTGAAGTTAATCCGCTTGTGCACCGTGAAATCCAACTGCGACAAGCTGGGGCCCACATAAGCGTTGCGGCCCAGGTTGCCGAAGCTGCCAGGAGAAGGAATCATGAAGGCGGCGGGGTTGAGGTAGATGCGCTTATCCTGCCCTGTTATATACGGGCTGACGCCAGCCACCGCATCGGGACGGCGAACACCTCGCGAAGCGCCGCCACCAGGCGTATTGATAACTGCCTGCGTCCACACATGACCGTTGGTAACAACCGGGCTGGTGTAGATCTTGCCATCGCGCGTATCCTGATACACAACGTCGGCGCGTGTGATGCGCAGGTCGATGGGAACACCAGTACGGTAGTTTACAACACCACCCACTTCCCAGCCGCCGAGGATCTTGTCCGCCGCTCCGGACAGCCGTACAGCCTTGCCTTGGCCAATCGGAAGCTCGTATAACGCCGTGGCGTTCACGGAGTGGCGGACATCGTATAGGTTATTGCCGTAGTCGGCGGCGAAGCTGTAGTTGTTGGCGGCGGTGAGGGCTTCATTGGAGCCCTCGCTGTTGCCGATGCTGCGGCCCCAGGTGTGCGCCACGCCGAAGGTCAGACCCTTGGAAAAGCGGCGGTTGATCGTCGTCTGCAAGGAGTTGTAGTGATCGTTGCCGCCGGATGTCTTGTAGTCGATCTCGGCGAAGCGGCCGCCGAATTCGCGCGTCACAATCGCGGCGCCCGTAGTTGGGTTTGTCCCAACGTTTGTGATCTTGTTGGCGATGGAACGGAGGAACAGGTTGCGCCCCTGGCTACCGACATACGCCGCCGTCAACAGGGTGCCCGTGGGCAGCACCTGCTGCACGGAGAACGTGTAAGACAGAATCTGTTCCGGAATCTTGTAGCCGGGAGCATAAGCGCGCGGCTGGAATCCAAGAGTCGGGCTGTTGATGTCGTAGTTGTCCACGACCGACTGCGTGTTCAGAGGGAACGCAATGTTGCTGCTGAGCGTGCGCGAGATACGATCCGACTCGGCCGGCTGAATCTGATCTTCGCCCTGGCCGTTACCGAAAAAGTAGCCGCCGCCAATCCGAAACACCGTATTCTGCTTCAATGCCTTTGGCGCGAAGGAGATGCCCAGGCGCGGTGCGAAGTTCAGCTTCGACGATTGATAGTAGGGCGTGTCCGAGGGATCGATCTGACCGGTTACCACGTTGAAATTCACGTTCCGGTTGTCCTGTTCGTGCATGACGCCGAAATACTCGTACCGCAAGCCATAGCTGAGCGTAAGTTCCGGGGTAAGCTTCCACTCATCCTGCGCGTAGAAGATATCGAACTGGTTCGCCAGGTGGCGCGGCCCGGTGGCGCCGCCATTCCACGGACTGGGCGAACTGGCATCCGCGTTGAACTGGATGGAAGCAGGATTATTGTTTAGAAGATCGCCGATGCTGTTGAACGTGTAAGTCGTGCCGGCGAAGCGATCGGTCTTCAAACGGAGGGGACGAATCTCCGCACCCAGCTTGACGTTATGGTTGCCCTTCACCCAGGAAAAAGTATCCATGATTGGAGTTTCCCAGTTGGTGTAAGGTTGCTGGCGCGTATTGTAGGCGCTGTTGGCGCGAATCAGGCCGCCGAGAGTGGCGGCGCCGGCGGAAGCGCCTTGGCTCGCGATTCCCGGGATCGCAACTGAGCCAGTAAAACTCACGGCGAGAGAAGCGAGATCCAAACCAGCGACAGGCGCGACTACACCGCTCGATCGGGTCTTGTAGGCGTTCAGTCCCACCTTCACTTCGTTGATCATGGTCGGGGACAAGATACGCGTCCAATTCAGCATTGCGTTCTGAGGTACGGCGGTGAAGGCCTGGCCGCGCCCCGTCACGCTCAAAGGGTCGAAAGACTCGCCCTGGTCCCGGAAATACCGCAGACCAAAGGAGTTCTTGTCGCTGGCGCGATAGTCGAGGCGCATTGAGCCATAGTGCTCGTCCACCCTGCTGGCTGAGTTGAGATAGGCAATGTCGAGCAGGGAGTTGCTCGATGGGGTGGTTCCCACCGGATAAGCATTTATCAACGGCAGGACAGCCGCGATCTTCGGATTCGTGGCCGCGTTGGCCGTCGCGGTGGCGCGTGCCGAAACGCTGGGTACGGTCTCCACCAGATTCACGCCGGCCCGCTGGGACAGATTCTCAAGGGCCGCGAAGAAGAACAACTTGTCCTTCTTAATAGGACCTCCGATGGAACCGCCCCACTGATTGAGGCGCAATGGCGACTTGGTGTTGCCATCGAAGAAGTTGCGAGCGTCGAAAGCGTTGTTGCGAACGTATTCGAACACGCCACCGTGGACGGCATTGCCACCAGACTTCGTTACCACCGTCACCTGGCCGCCGGTGCCCGTACCGAACTCGGCCGGGTAGTTGCTCGACTCCACGCGGAACTCCTGCACGTTCTCCAGACTGGATTGCAGACGGAAGTTCGAAGAGCTTTCTCCGTTCAGGTTGCCGGGGGAACTGTCGATAATGGAACCCGCCGAAACCCCGTCGATCTTGATCACGTTCTGCTGGTTGGAGCGACCGCTAAAGCGGATGTTGTCAAAGGAGCCGCCGCCCGCCGTCTGAGCACCTGGGGCAAGCAGATACAACTGGGAAAGCTGACGGCCATTCAATGGCAACGTCGCTACTTCGCGTTCGTTGACGTTGGCGCCCACACGGGCCGAACTCGTGTCGATCACTGCCAGTTCGCCACCGTTGACGGTGACTTCCTGTGTCATCGATGCGGGCTGAAGCACCAGATTGAGGTTACGCTCCTGCCCGGCTGTAATGGTGATTCCGGTATACTCCGTCGGTCCCAGACCGCCGGACTTGGTGACAACCCTGTACGAGGCGGGCGCGAGGTTCGTAACTACATACAGCCCGTTCTCATTCGTCGTGACGGTGCGCTCATCACCTGTCTTCTCGCTGGTGACTTTTACTTCTGCCGCCGGCACGACAGCGCCCGTCGTATCGGCCACTTGACCCACAAGGCGCCCTTGGCCACTTTGGCCAAACACGGCGACATTCATGGCGGCGGAGAGGGCGAACATCAGGAATATTTTGGAAAGTTTCATAGGGATTTGAGAGGATCCGTCGAGGGGAAACCGCCCCACTTGGACCCCACGCGGTTCTACCGCGTAATTGCTCATCCGATTGAAACAGTAACAAGGAGGGTTTAACGGAACATGGCGATTAGGTAACGAACGTGTGAATATGACAATCCACAGTCACACAACTGCTTGAATGATACCCGGAAAGGACGAACCGGGACAAACACCAATGCTCGAAACAGGCTAGCTAGCCGGCCTCAAGCCAGAAGCTTGGTGACGACGTTGCCTTCCACATCCGTGAGCCGGAAGTCGCGGCCTTGGAAGCGGTATGTGAGTTTCGTGTGTTCCAAACCCAAAACGTGCAGCATGGTGGCTTGCAGGTCATGGACCGATACGGCGTCCTCGACGACGTTGTAGCCCACATCGTCGGTTTTGCCCACTGTGACTCCAGGCTTGATGCCGCCTCCGGCCAGCCACATGGTGAACGCGCGTGCGTGGTGATCCCGCCCGAGGAACTTTGTGCCGCCGCGTGCTTCGTTCATCGGCGTCCGCCCGAACTCACCGCCCCATACGACAAGAGTAGTATCCAGCAGTCCTCTTTGCTTCAGATCCTGCACCAATGCGGCTGCCGCGCGGTCGGTCTCCCTACAGAGGCCGGACAACCGGTTCACGATGTCCTCTTCGCCCGAGCTCCCGTGAGTATCCCAGCCACGGTGGTAGCACTGCACCATACGGACACCCCGCTCCACCATGCGGCGCGCCAGTAAGCAGTTGTTTCCAAAGGTGTTCTTGCCTGGCTCCGTCTCATAGAGCTTGTGTATCGATTCTGGTTCCTTCGAGATATCCGCCAATTCGGGAACGCTCATTTGCATGCGGAAGGCAAGTTCGTACGACGCAATTCGCGCCGCCACTTCGGGATCGCCAACGTCGGCTTGGTGCGATGTATTCAGATCCTTCAGCAAATCCAATGACTTACGGCGAGTATCGCGGCTTACGCCGTCAGGATTCGACAAAAATAGTACCGGATCTCCCGAGCGCCGGAATTCGACACCCTGATATCCTGACGGCAGGAAGCCGTTTCCCCACAACGACTTGCCGCCGTCGGGAGCGTTTCGGCCACTCATCAGAACGACGAAACCGGGCAAATCCTTGTTCTCACTGCCGATGCCATACGTCAGCCACGACCCTATGCTCGGCCGACCGGGAATCTGATGCCCGGTATTCATAAACAACTGCGCCGGAGCGTGGTTGAACTGGGTGGTGTGCAGGCTCCGTACAACCGCGATGTCGTCGGCGATGGTGCTGAGATGTGGCATCAGGTTCGACATCTCGATCCCGCTTTGGCCGAACTTGCGAAACGTGTGAGGCGACCCCAACAGCTTCGGGACACCCTTGATGAACGCGAACCTTTCGCCCTTGATCAACTCCTCCGGGCACGGCTGGCCATCAAACTTGTTCAAATCCGGCTTGTAGTCGAAGAGGTCGAGCTGCGACGGTGCTCCCGCCATGAACAAGAAGATGACGTTCTTCGCTTTGGGGGCGAAATGCGGCTTCTGCGCCAGCGCCTGCTGCATGGAGGCCATGGCAACAGAGCCGAGCCCGAAGCCCGTCGATTGAAAGAAATGCCGCCGCGTAATTGCCAGTTTGTTGTCTTCGAGCATGGTCTACTCCTTCGTCAGCGTCTCATCCAGATTCAAGAGCACGTTCGCCAGCATCAAGGACGATTCGGCCTTCAGGTACGTCTGCATCCGATCCAGCTCCGCTGGTTTAGGCTTGCGTCCAGTCACGAGGCGGAATCCCGCATCAATACCGTACATATCAATGCGCGCCGCCAAACCTTGCGCCAGTTCCACAAACGCCGGATCGTTCAGCGCGGTCAGCGCCTGGATCGGCGTGTCTGTTCGAATACGGCGAACAGTACAATATTCGCGGCTGGTGGCATCGAAATTCATCATAGACGGGTACAAAGCCGACCGTCGAATGAACGTGTAAAGGCCTCTCCGGTAGCGATCTGCACCCTTGCTATCCACCCACTTGTCATCGCTGTAGGGAACATCCCACACTCCCGGCGTTTGATAGGGGAACACGCTTGGTCCACCGATTTTATCGCTCAGGAATCCCGACGCGGCCAACGCCACGTCACGCACCATCTCGGCTTCCAGCCGGAATCGAGGACCGCGCGAAATCAGACGGTTGTACGGGTCCACTTGCAGTAGATCCGGCGTCACCGTCGAATCCTGCTTGTAGGCGGCCGAAGTCACAATCAACTTGTGCATGGCCTTGGGACTCCAGCCCCGGTCCATGAATTCTACAGCCAGCCAATCTAAGAGTTCGGGATGTGTCGGCGGCTGCCCTTGCGAGCCGAAGTCTTCGGAAGTCTCCACAATGCCGCGCCCGAAATACTGTTCCCAGATTCGGTTAATGGCCACCCGAGCCGTGAGGGGATTATCCTTGCTCGCCAGCCAGCGCGCCAGACCCAAGCGGTTCGGCATCGCATCTTCGGGCAGCGACCCGAGCGAGGCCGGCACATTGGCGTAGACCTTGTCGGCCTTGGCGGAGAACCCACCCCGCGTGCGTACATAATCGAACGGCCGATCGAACCCTGGCTGCTCCTGCATCACCAGAGCGGTGACGATGTCCAGTTTGTCCAACTGGTTCTTGATCTCTTTCAGCTCGTCACGGTCCGCTTCCAGCGAGGGCGCGATGGAAAGGTAGAACTTCGCCAGTTCCTCCTTATCGGCCTTTTCGCGTTTCTCCGCGGGCAGCGCCATCACGGTGCGCAGTTTGGCCCGCGCCTTCACCACCAACGACGGATCGGCGGCGTCCGTCAGTGACACCCGGAACCGGCCCAGCGCCTGGCCGAGAAGATCGGAATCCTGCCGGATGCTCAGCCGGACCAGCTTCTTTCCCTGCAACTCCACTGGAGCCGGCGGCACCAAAACGAACTGCCGCGGCAGTCGTTTCTCGTCATTGCTCGCGTCCACCCTCCAGATGAGTTTTTCCCGCTGCAGGTTCGTGCGGCCGTCGTCACTCAAGTAACGCTTCCACTCCACCGGTTGCCAGGTCTTCCCGTCACCGACCTCCACTTTCACTTCGCTGATGATGAAGTTGCCATACACGTCGCGGCCGGGACCGCCGTGCGGCAGGCTGGCATCGGGCAGAGCTTCAATGCGCACGCCGCTCAACTTGTGCAAGTTCGTCGAACCTTCGAGGAGGAAGGTCTCCCGCAGAGGATTCTCGCCCGACGCCAAGACGGAGCCATCGCCTTGCAGAGCCAGTTGGGTGCCGGATACCGCTTCCAACCGCGCGGGCTTCAGTGCCTGCCAGTCCGAGCCGGCCGCCTGCACGGCGCGCTCCCACTCCGTCTGCAGGCGATCGAGTTCCGGAGTCGCCGTCTTCAGCCGCGCCTCAATTTCCTTCTGCTTCGCCTTTAGGGCCTGCCGCTTCTTGTCTTGTTCCGGTGTCGGCAGATCGAGCTTCGCCTCCCACCACTTCCACGACGTATCGCCGTAGTACACCGCCTCGCGAGAGGTGTTGTTGAAGAACGCCATCATGGAGTAATACTCGCGCTGCAGGAACGGATCGTACTTGTGGTTGTGGCACTGCGAGCAACCGATCGTGGACCCTAGCCACACCGTGGCCGTGGTGTTCACGCGGTCAACCATAACCTCAAAGTGCGCCTCGTCCTTGTCCACTCCGCCTTCCTCGTTCAACATCGTGTTGCGATTAAAGCCGGTGGCGATCTTCTGCGCCTCGGTTGCATTCGGCAGCATGTCGCCGGCGATCTGCTCGATTGTGAATTGATCGAACGGCAGATCCTTATTGAGAGCCTCAATCACCCAGTCGCGATACTTCCACATCGTGCGACGGTCGTCTTTTTCGTAGCCGTTGGTATCGGCGTAGCGCGCCAGGTCGAGCCACGGACGGGCCCAGCGTTCCCCGAAATGTGGCGACGCAAGCAGCCGGTCCACCAGCCGTTCGTAGGCATCAGGCCGGGTGTCGGCCACAAATTCGTTGATCTCCGAGGGCGACGCCGGCAAACCCGTCAGATCCAGGCTTACGCGGCGAATCAACTTCTCGCGCGACGCTTCCGGCCGCAGCGTCAGCTTCTTCTCTTCCAACTTCGCTTCGATGAAGGCGTCAATCGGATTCTTGAAGGGGATGTTGACGGCCGGAACGGCGGGCCGCACCGGCTTGCGATACGCCCAATGCTTTTGAATTACTGGTTCGGCGGACGAAACTTCGCCACCCGGCCATGACGCGCCGCCGTCAATCCATCGCCGCAGCGTTGCGATCTGCTTTGGCGTGAGTGGGGTGCCGCCCAGAGGCATCTGCTTCTCGTTACCGGTTCCTTCCACGCGATGAATCAGCCGGCTGGCCGACGCCTTCCCGGGCACGATCACCGGACCCGATAAGCCGCCCGCCATCGCCCCCGCCTTGGCATCCAGCCGCAAGCGCGCCTTCGGCTGGGTGCCGCTGTGGCAGTTGTAGCAGGAGGCTTTGAAGATGGGTTCGACGTCTTTGGCGAAATCGACCGGCAGCATGAGGCCGGCCGCGCCTGAATCGATCCATTTCTTGATCAGCGCCACTTTCGCGGGCCCAAGGGGCAGCCCCGCGGGAGGCATCCGCTGCGCTACTTGGACCGCACTGATTCGAAGATAAAGGGGGCTG
>JBDTMC010000367.1:0-7955 GCA_039934475.1 Bryobacteraceae bacterium
GGTCTGGTCAAACTCTGGGCGGACGGTCTCACCGCCGAACCCTTCGTTCCCAGCACGGCGGCATTGGAATTGAAGGCCACACTGCAGATGGAAGGCAAGACCGCCACCATCCGCCGCATGCGCGATGTCCCAGGCTCAGGGATCGTAGCCGAACTGGACACCACCTCAGAGGAGGACCTCTCCGGCAGCCCCTTGTATGATGAGCACCAGCGCGTCTCCGCACTCCTCCTGCCGCAGTTCCTCGGGACCCGCTACGTCGCCTTCTGCGTCCCGTTGTCGCACGGTCTGGAAATGCCCGCTCAGCCGCTGATGACCGTCGAAGAGTGGGCGGTGCGGCATGACCGCGCCGCGGAAGAGGCTTACCAGGCCGCTTTGGGACAGATCTGGGGCGAATACTACGACAACGCCGCCCGCAATTTAGAAGAAGTCGTCCTCGCCAAGCGCGACTTCCCCGAAGCGTGGTTCCACCTCGGCTACGCCCACGCCAAGTTGGGGCACGTCGATGAAAAGATCCGCTACTACCAGCGTGCCATCGCGCTAAAGCCGGATTATGCCGATGCGCACTTCAGCTTAGGCGTGTCGCTGCTGCTGGCTGGCAAGCGCGACGATGCAACCAAGGAAGCGCAGACACTTCGGACCATCGGCGCCTCTGCAATGGCGGACAAGCTGTCCCAAATGATCGAGACCATCCACATTGACGGTCTAGGCAAACACGAAGAGGTCATTTAGACAGCGCGTCCCCGACTCAAGCCTCGACGATCTCAGCTCCCAGGGCTCCCAGTTTGGCGTAGAGGTTCTCATACCCTCGGCCAATCAGGCTCACATTCTCCAGTGTCGAAACGCCTTCCGCTGCCAGCGCCGCAATCACATAGGAGAACCCGGCGCGCAGATCGGGGATGTAGATCCGCTCGCCATGCAGAGGCGTTGGACCCACGATCACGGCGCTATGCAGATAATTCCGCTGGCCAAAGCGGCACTTCCGGCTGCCGAGGCATTCGCGGTACAGCTGAATCCGCGCGCCCATCTTGTTCAACGCCGCCACGTATCCAAAGCGCTCTTCATACACCGTCTCGTGCACCACACTCACGCCCTGCGCCTGCGTCAGCGCGATGACGAAGGGCTGCTGCCAGTCCGTCATGAAACCCGGATGAACGTCGGTTTCCAGCGGCACTGAGGTCAACTCACGGCCGCGCCAGAATTCGATGCCGTCCTCGCGGATCGCAAAGTCCCCGCCCAGCTGACGGAACTTGTTGAGGAACGTCATCATATCGATCTGCCGCGCATTGCGCACGAAGATCCGCCCATTGGTGGTGACAGCGGCGCACGCCCAGGATGCCGCTTCCAGGCGGTCGGGGATCGTGCTGTGCTGGAACCCGTGTAACACGGGCACTCCGACGATAGTGATCACCCGGTCGGTGTCCACCATAATGATCGCGCCCATTTTCTGCAGCACACAGATCAGATCGATAATCTCCGGCTCCACCGCGGCATTCGAAAGCTCAGTGACGCCTTCAGCGCGCACTGCCGCCAGAATCACTTGTTCGGTGGCGCCAACGCTCGGATAGTCGAGGTGGATTTTGGTGCCATACAGCTTCGTAGCGGTCAACTGCGACGCCCCTGGCTCCTCATGCAGTTCGCCGCCCAGTTCCTGAAGCGCTCGGATGTGGAAGTCCACCGGACGCGGTCCGATCCGGCACCCTCCCAGCGAAGGAATGGGAGCGACACCGAAGCGCGCCAACAGCGGACCGCACGTCAGAATGGGAATACGGCTCCTGCCGGAAAACTCCTTCAATACCGAGCGTTCCATTGGCTGCAGATTGGCGTTGTTGATCTCCAATTCGCCGGGCCGCCTGGTCACTTCGCCACCCAAGGAGCGAATGAGGTCGGTAATGATATCGACATCGGCAACGTCGGAGACGTTCCTCAAAATGCACGGCTCCGCGGTCAGCAGAGTCGCCACCATGATCTTCGGCAGCGCGTTCTTGGCGCCGCGAATGGCCACCTCGCCCACTAGTGGTTTCCCGCCGCGGATCGTCAGAATGTCAGCGGCAGTCTCAATTACAGCGGCCGTCGAAGTGGAAGCCATCTTTCTCAATTCTGCCACTACTGGAACTGACGGCGCTCTCCACGGCGGAGGAACGCGGGCGTGTCGTAGTCGTCCGCTGCCGGCCCTGGTGGCGGTTCGGATGGCACTGGCGCAGGCTCGGGCGCAGCGGCCACTGGCTCCGGTTCTGTCTCCGGTTCCGGGGCAGCCGGCGCGGGCGTATCGAAAATCGATGGACGCGTCGCAATGGCAGTCGCCGACGCCTTCGATGTCACCAGCGGCAGATTTTCGCGCTGGAAGCCGGTCGCGATCACGGTGATTTTCACCTCGTCCTCCATCGCCTCATTCATCACCACGCCGAAGTTGATCTGCACATCGTCATAGTTGGCGGCGCCGCGGATCAGGGAGCATGCTTCGTTCACCTCATGCAGGCTCAGCTTGCTCGATGCCGTGATATTGATCAGTATGCCGCGTGCGCCCGTCACTCCGCCTTCGTCCAGCAGAGGGCAACTAATGGCTTGCTTCGCCGCCTCGATGGCGGCGTTCTCGCCCCGTGCGCTGGCAGTCCCCATCATCGCGAAGCCCATTCCGAGCATGATCGCGCGGATGTCTGAGAAGTCGCGGTTGATGATGCCGGGCGTGGTGATGATGTCGGCAATCCCTTGCACGGCCTGGCGCAACACATCGTCGGCGACACGGAATGCCTCGAAGAAGCTGGTGCCGCGCGGCACCAGTTCCAGCAGCCGGTTGTTGGGAATCGAGATCACCGTGTCCACGGTATTCGCCAAATCGGCTAGTCCCTTTTCGGCCTGGCGCATCCGGCGCGGGCCCTCAAAGCCGAAGGGCTTGGTGACCACGGCAACCGTAAGAGCGTTCAATTCCTTGGCCAGCGAAGCCACCACCGGAGCCGCGCCAGTGCCCGTGCCGCCGCCCAAGCCCGCCGTCACAAACACCATGTCCGCGCCTTCCAGGATCTCAATGATGCGCTCCGTGTCCTCTAGCGCGGCTTGACGCCCCACCTCCGGATCCGATCCCGCTCCCAACCCGCTGGTGATGCGCGAACCCAGGGCCAGCTTATTCGGCACCGGTGACGCATGTAATGCCTGCACGTCGGTGTTGAGCACGTGAAACTCAACGCCCGTCAGACCCTCCATCATCATGCGGCCCACGGCGTTGGAGCCGCCGCCACCAACACCGATCACCTTGATCTTCGTCCCCAGTAGTGATTCTTCCTGGATTTCGAACTTCAATCCGTCTAGATTGGCGTCGAGTGACATCATCGTTCTCCTTTGCCGTTCCATGGCCAAAGCCAGTTGCCGCGCGGCTTGCCGCCGGCCTTCCATTTCAAGCGCGCCGCGTACATCGCCAAACCCGCAACGGATGTCCACTGGGGCGACATCAGTTCTTCCGGCCAGCTATCAATACCTACCGGCAGTCCGTTGCGCGCCGGACAGTTCAAGACACGCTCCGCCATATCGCACATGCCATTCAACATGGCCGCGCCGCCGGTGAGCACAATGCCCTCCATCAGGCTCTGCTCCATGCGTGCCTTGCCCACTTCGTGCCGCACGTAATAGAAGAGCTCTTCCGCGCGCGCCTCCAGAATCTCATTCAACTGCCGCCGTGTCGTCTCGCGCGAGGGACGCCCATCGTGCGAGGGCACTTCGATCAGCGTGTTGTCGGCCGTCAGCCCCAGGATGGCGCAACCATAGTCCGACTTTAGTAACTCGGCGTCTTCATACGACACGGTTAGTCCAAACGCGACGTCGCGCGTGAAGTGCTCGCCGCAGATAGGGACGGTGGAGGCGCGCAGCAGAGAATCCGCATCGTAGACCACAACGCCCGTGGACTGCGCGCCGATGTCTACAACCGCCACGCCGCGGGCCCGTTCCTCCGGCAGTACGGAAGCGTACGCCGCCGCCATCGGTTCAAAGATCGTCTCTTCCACCTGCACGTGCGCCAGATGCATCGCCGCGATCACCGATTGGTGATCGTGCTGCGACGCTGTCAGCAAGTGGACGTGCGCTTCCAGACGCGAACACGTCAACCCGCGTGGATTGCGAAACCCGGAGCGCCCATCCAGCGTGAAGTCCTGCGGGAAAACCTGCAACAGTAGGCGATCTTCCTCCAGGCGGGTGCGCGTGGCCTGGTCCACCGCATAGCTTAGATCGTCTGCTTCCACCGCGCGCGGCCGTCCAAATTCATACAGGCCGCGGCTGTCGAAACCGGCGATACTGGTTCCACCCACGCCGACCACCGCGCCCTCCACGGATACGCCGGCGACCCGTTCTGCTTCCTGTACCGTCTGCCTCACCGCATCGGCCACTAACTCCTGGTCGGCGACGCGGCCTTTCACCCAACCGCGTGAAGGAATCGCCCCGTAACCAAGAAACCGAATACGCCCATCTTCCACCGCGCTTACCACGCACCTGGTCCCGTTACTCCCCGCGTCGATGCCCGCCGCCACCCTCACTTTACTGCCCAATTCGCACTCCTTACTTCTCTACTGTGTGGAGATAACGCGGTCTTCCAGCCGCATGTCCAACACCTTCGCATCCGCCGCATGCTGCAGGATCATCTCCTGATTGTCCAGAAAATTCTTCAGCCGGATCGAATACCGCTCATCCCCTAGAATCAGGGTAACAACACGGCTGCCCGCTTCCAGCGTTACTTTCATTGCGCCCGGTTGCGTAACATCGATTTCGGCCAGCTTTTCCGCCAGCGGGCCTACTTCCGTCATCAATCGCATCACTCGCCGCAGGCGGTCCCGCCGGGCGTCAGCGTCCAGTTCCGGACCAAGGCCCAGCAGCACGGGAACCGTGAACGCAGCCTTGTCGTTGGGCGGCAGCAGTACTCCCTCGTCGTCGATCAATGCGTAGCGTTGAGCCCCGTCGGCGCCGTTACCTGAAGGAACAAACGCAATCGGCGTCCGCTCCGTCAAATGAACGTGAACTTCATTCGGCCAGACGCGCTGCACGTTCGCTTCCTTCACCCAATCAATCGCCAACAGGTTGCGCCGGCGTTCCGCAGTGGGGAAGACGTACAGGCTGCGTCCGATGTCGCGCGCAAACACCTGGCTGACGCGTTCCCGTGGAGCGTGCTTCATTCCGTAGATGCGAATATTGTCACTGCCTTCGCCATAGTCTTTGGCCGGAGGAATCGTATAGTGAGGATCGCGAATCAGCGCGCTTTCCAGCCGCGAGAAGGCGTAGATGCCCATAAAGGATGCCACCACCACGGCCGTGACGGCAGAGGCGATGAAGAGCCAGGTGTTTAACCGTCCCGGCGTCTCTTTGGTTCCGGCTTGTGCGTTCAACTTCCGAGCCATATCAGCCGCGCTCCCTTAAGGCGGTAAGCAGAGGTTCTCCAGCCGTTGTCACGCTCCCTGCGCCTTGCGTGATGATGACGTCTCCCGCGGCCGCCGTGCCCGTCGCAGCCTCAATCGCGGCTTCAACGCTTCCTGTGTAAAGCGCACCCGGCACCCTCGCCGCCAGCGCTTCGCCCGTCACGCCGGGAATCGGCTTCTCCGAGGCAGCGTAGATGTCCATGATGAAGATGGAATCGGCTTCCGTGAAGCAGGTGGCGAACTCATCCAGCAGCGCCTGCGTCCGTGTGTAGCGGTGCGGTTGGAAGATGACGTGGATCTTGCGATAACCGGCTGCCCGTGCCGCTTTCAAAGTAGCGGCGATCTCTGTCGGGTGGTGGCCGTAATCGTCGATCACCGTGACGCCCGCGGCTTGCCCGCGAATCTGAAAGCGCCGGTTGACTCCAGTAAACGCATTCACGCCGGCAAGCGCCTGCTGTGGCGTCAGTCCCAGTTCGATGCCGATGGCTACAGCGGCAGTAGCGTTCAAAATGTTATGCGGACCGGGCACCTGAAGAGCGAGGCGTCCCACCCCGATGATCGTCGATTCATCCGTGATGCGGTACTGGGCATCTTCGGAATGCCCGTAGGTAATCACGCGCCGCCTAAGCCGCGGCAGAATCCCTCGCACATTCGCGTCGTCAACGCAGACCACCACAGCGCCATAGAAGGGCACTTTATTCGCAAACTCCACGAATGAATCGCGGATGTGATCGAGGTTGCGGTAGTAGTCCAGATGCTCACGATCGATGTTCGTGATCACCGCGTAGATAGGAGCCAGCAACAGGAACGAGCCGTCGCTCTCATCGGACTCGGCTACCAGCAGCTCACTACCGCCGGCGCGGGCATTGGACCCCATGCGCGGCAACACACCGCCGATCACCACCGTAGGATCAAGACCCGCCTCCAACAGCATTGTCGCCACCATGGATGTCGTGCTGGTCTTGCCATGGCTGCCGGCGATCGCCACGCCCAGCTTTGGGCGCATCATTTCGGCTAGCAGTTCACCCCGCGATACCACCGGCAAGCCGCGGCGGCGCGCTTCCGCCACCTCCGGATTGGCGGCGTCCACCGCCGACGTCACTATCAGGACACGGGCATTGCCCAGGTTCTCCGCGGCATGACCTTGCACGATGCGGGCGCCCATCTCAGCCAGGCGTTCCGTGACAGGCGAAAGGCGCAGATCGGAGCCGGAGACGCTAAATCCGGAGCGCAGCAGGATCTCGGCAAGTCCACTCATGCCGATGCCTCCGATCCCCGTGAAATGCACTGCCTGCGACCTAAAAAACATTCTGAGCTCTTATTGTTTCATGCCTTGACGCTGAAAGAAAGCTGTTCCAGCAGGTCTGCGGCGCGTTCGGCCGCGCCTGGTCGTGCGAAGTGGCGGGCCGCCGCGGCCATGTGCGGCAGGGTGTCCGGTTGTGCCGCCAACTCCGAGATTTCCTTGTACAGCCGCTCGCCTGTGAGCTCGGCATCTCGCACCAACCGCGCCGCGCCGCCATCGGTCAGCGCCTTGGCATTGTGATACTGATGATCGTCGGCGGCAAAGGGGAAGGGAACCAGGATCGCCGGCTTGCCCGCGGCGGCGAGTTCGGCTACCGCGCCGGCGCCGGAGCGGCTGACAATGACGTCCGCTCTCCCGAACGCCGCCGGCATGTCGTCTATAAAAGCTGTCACCTCGCCGTCCAGCCCTGTGGCGGCGAATTCATCGGCCACCGCGCGCCACGCATCCTTGCCGGCTTGATGGATCAGCCGTACCCGGAACGGAGCTTTCTGAAACAACGGCCAAGCCGCGCGGCAAGCGTTGTTGAGCGTGCGCGAGCCGCGGCTTCCACCAGTGACCAGAATCGTCAATACGTCTTCCCGCGGCTTTGCCGGCAGGGCGAAAAACTCGGGCCGTACGGGAAGCCCCGTGATCTCCGTGCGTCCCGCTGGAAAGTACCTCTCCGACTCCGGAAAGCTCACCAACGCGCGCTTCACCCATTTCGCAAACATGCGGCTGGTTACGCCGGGCATCGCATTGGGCTCCATCACAATCATCGGCAGCCGCCTCAGTTGGCCCGCCATCATCAGGGGACCTGCGGCGTAGCCGCCCATGCTGAACAACGCCGCGGGGCGGCGGCGCTTCAAAATATTGAGAGCGGCAAATACACTGGGAGGCAGCAGTAACAGTGTCTTTAGCGTTTGCGCCACACCCACCCGGTTCAATCCGCCAATCTCGATGAAGTCGATGGCAAAGCCTTGCGCCGGTACCAGCGCCGCCTCATAGCCGTGCCGCGTGCCTGCGAACACTGGCTCATGGCCCCGCCGCTGCAACTCCCGCGCCACGGCTAGTCCAGGAATCACATGACCGCCGGTGCCCCCGCCGGCCATCAGAAACACACTCATTCCGTGGCGCGCTCACTCACGCTGAGCAGCAGCCCGAGCGAGATGAGCGTACTCAGCAGCGAACTGCCGCCATAACTGATCATCGGCAGCGGGATACCTTTAGTAGGACCCATGTCGAGCACAACGCTCATATTGATCAGCGCCTGCACCACTACCGAC
>JBDTMC010000368.1:0-7932 GCA_039934475.1 Bryobacteraceae bacterium
CAGCCAGGTTACGGCTAATCCCACCTTCTCCACCAATACCGCCACCGATCCCAATACTCAGTTCAGCTTCTTCTACTCAGCGCCGGGCCTCGCGATGCAGGTGATCAATGAAGCCATCAACAACAGCACTCATCTTTGGCCGGCTGCGGTTACATTCAGTCCTACTGTTGATATCCTGGGCTTTGACGGATTGCCCATTCCAGCCGTATACGCACAGGGCTACCAAGGTGACAACGGGAAGCGATATCTTCTCGTTACCAACAAATCCGGTGCGTCCTTACCCTTGAATCTTCAGAGTGGAGGGACCGGGATCGTCGGTCCTTTTACGGTCAGTTCCATCTCAAGCCCCGATCCCACGGCAAACAACAGTCCGAGTGCCCAAACCAGTGTCCAGATCGTCACTGCGCCGTCGCTAAATCCGGTGACGGTTGGGCCCTATAGCGTCACTCGCATTGAGTGGTAGCGCCGCCCCGATGGTTCAATCGCCGCGCGGCCCACGATAATCCGGACCATAAATCGCCGCCCGTATGTCGTGGTGCAACGTGCCGTCGAACGGCATCTTCTGAGTGAAAAAGACCGCCGCGAGTTGATTGGCAGGATCCACCCAGAACAGCGTCGAAGCGGCGCCGTCCCAGAAGAATTCGCCCACCGCTCCCCGGTTCTCTTCGGGCTTCTGCGGTTGCGACACGCGCACCGCGAAGTCCATGCCAAAGCCCACCGAACCTTTGCCCGGCAGGAACCCGCGATCCGTGATTCGCGCATCCAGTTGGTCCGTTGCCATCAGCTTCACTGTCGAAGGCTTGAGGATTCTCGTCCCATCCAGCTCCCCCTGGTTCAGCAGCATCCGCGCCAATCGCATATAGTCATCCACGGTGGAAGCCAGCCCGAACCCGCCTCCCGTCAGCTTGTTGTCCTGGAAGTTGAGCCGGCGGGCGGCATCATCGGACTCACGAACCAGCTTTCCCTCGGACTTCCGGTACATCGCCGCGAAGCGCGGCAGGCGGTCGTCAGGCTGGCGCCACGCGGTCTCGCGCATCCCCAGCGGCTCAAACACGTGCTGCCGGACATAGCCGGCAAACTTCTGGCCGGACAACTTCTCCACCAACAACGCCTGGACATCCACGGCGATGCTGTAGCTCCAGCGTGTGCCGGGATCGAACAGCAGCGGCACTCCGGCCACACGCTTGCCCATCTCGGCCAAGTCAATCGTCAGCGCCATCGGATCGGCTTTCACATAGGCGTCGTGAGCGGGCGTGGGCCCCGGCCCATACGCGAATCCCGCCGTGTGCCGCATGATGTCCCGCACAGAGATCGGCCGCGCCGGAGCGTGAGAAGTGAGCGCTCCCGAGGCATCCTTTCCCGCGTAAACCCGGACCGCCTCGAACTCCGGCAAATAGCGAAACAGCGGTTCATCGAGCGCGAAAGCACCCCGCTCCCACAACTGCATCAGCGAGACGCCGGTCACCGGCTTGGTCATGGAATAAATCTGCACGATCGTATCGCGTGTCATCCGGCGACCCGCCTCGCGGTCAGCATGGCCGGCAGAGCCAAAATACGCTTCGCGTCCGTCTTTCCAGATCAACACGGAGGCGCCGGCAGCCCGTCCGTCATCCACCATTCCCGACAACGCGCCCGCAATGCGTTTAGGATCCAGGCTCAAGGCCTGTGCCGGCGCGGTTTCTGCGAATCCCGGCAGAGTGGAACAGACCAGCGGTAGCGGCAGCGCCCGCAAAAAGCTCGAGCGGGTACAGCGGAGTGACAAAGCGATCGGCGTCTCACTGTTCATGCTGATAATTTCTCCACCCTGCATCCTATCCTGATTCCCTCACGAAGTGTCTTCACTGAAGAACCTCGTTTAAAATAGTCAGATGGAAGACAACGGACTCCCCGCCATCGGGCTGTTGGAAGGCACGCCGCAGATTCTGCGCGCTTTGATGTGTGAACTCACCGACGAGGATGTCCGCTGGAAGCCTGCTCCGGATCGCTTCTCCGTGGCCGAGGTCCTGGCGCACCTCTCCCACGCCGAAGGCGACTGCTACCGCCTCCGGCTCGATCGGTTTATGGCCGAAGAGCGGCCGGAATTCACGGCAGAAGACGCGCAATCGTATCTCGAGCGTTATCGGACCGCCGACCCGGAAGACTCATTCGATCACTTCGAAGAGCAGCGCGAGAGCAACATCGAATTCCTGCGCACCTTGCCGCAAGGAGCAGGCGAGCGCACCGCCCTCCACCAGGAGGCAGGTAAGATCACGATGGCGCAGATGCTGCACGAATGGGCTATGCACGATCTCGGCCATATCCGCCAAATTGCAGAACTGGTCCGCGCACGCAAACACTTGGCCGGCGCCGGCGAACTCGGAAAGTCCTACCAACTGAAGCCCTGATCATCCGGCGACTGTGCGGGCCAACGGCATCTGGCGCCGGCGCTTGCCACCAAGGGACTCTCCAACCCCTGTGTAAAAATGAAGAGGACACCCATGACAGGTAATGAAGTTCGCCAGAAGTTCCTCGATTACTTTGCCCAGCAGGGCCACCGCGTGGTTCGCAGCTCGTCGCTGGTTCCGGCTAATGACCCTACGCTGCTATTCACCAACGCCGGGATGAATCAGTTTAAAGACATCTTCCTGGGCCAGGAGAAACGCGATTATGTGCGCGCGACAACGGCGCAAAAGTGCGTGCGTGCCGGCGGCAAGCATAACGATCTGGAGAACGTCGGCTACACCCGCCGTCACCACACCTTCTTTGAAATGATGGGGAACTTCAGCTTCGGCGACTACTTCAAAGCCGAAGCAATCGACTTCGCCTGGGAGTTGATCACCAAGGGCTACGGACTGCCCAAGGACCGTCTGTACATCACCGTATTTCGCGAAGACGATGACGCCGAAGAGCTCTGGCAGAAGGTGGCCGGCGTTCCGAAGAGCCGCATTTTCCGTCTCGATGAGAAGGACAACTTCTGGCAGATGGGCGAGACCGGACCGTGTGGACCCTGCTCAGAGATCCACTTCGACCTGGGACCGGGAACGGCCGAGCCTGGCCGCGAGCATGAGGAGTTTCCGCTCGATGGCGGTGGCCGCTTCATGGAGATCTGGAACCTTGTGTTCATGCAGTTCGACCGCTCCACGGGCGGCGTGCTGACTCCCCTGCCGCGCCCGTCCATCGACACCGGTATGGGGTTGGAACGCGTGGCTGCCGTGATGCAGGGCAAGCTATCGAACTACGACACCGACCTCATTCAGCCCATCATGGCGAATGCGGCGGAGTTGTTGAACGTTGCGATGGGAGAGAACCCGCGCATCGACACTACGCTGCGCATTGCCGCCGACCACGCCCGCGCCACAACATTCCTCATCCACGACGGCGTTATTCCCTCCAACGAAGGCCGCGGCTATGTGCTGCGAAAGATCATGCGCCGCGCTTTGCGAAACGCGCGTCTGGTAGGGGCCGCCGATCCGTTCCTCTACAAGCTGACCGGCTTTGTGGCGGAGTTAATGCGCCCCGCCTATCCGGAATTGATGGAATCGATTCAACGCGTCGCGCGCATCGTGAAGGAAGAAGAGCATCGCTACGCAACCACGTTCCTGGTGGCGGAGCGTGTCTTCCACGACGAAGCGAAGACGGCGGCTGGCGGCCTGCTTCCTGGCGCGGCGGCCTTCAAGCTCTACGACACCTATGGTCTCGCTCTTGACGAGCAGCAGGAGATGGCTCGCGAGAGCGGGCTCATCATCGACACCGAAGGTTTTGAGACTGAGATGGACAAGCAGCGCGTGAAGGCTCGCGCCAGTTGGAAGGGGGCGGAGAAGGCCCACGTTGCGCCGATTTACCAGCAGCTTCAGGAATTGCACGGGCGCACTCGCTTCCTCGGTTATGAGACGCTCGAAGCCGATGCCATCCGCGTCCTGGCAGTCCTTGTGGACCAGAAAACGGTGGATACGGCGGAGGCCGGCGTGAAGGCCGAGGTCGTTCTCAACCAGACTCCGTTCTATGCCGAGGCGGGCGGCCAGGTGGGCGACCATGGATCTCTCTACAACGCCGCCGGCGACAAAGTGGCTACCGTGGAGTCTGTCTATGCGGCCGTGCCGGGTCTGAGTGTTCATCGCCTCACAACGCTTGGCCCCATCCGCGCCGGCGATACCTTGTCGGGGCGTGTGGAGACCCCACTGCGCCTGGCCACCATGCGTAATCACACGGCGACGCATCTGCTTCACGCGGCGCTTCGCACCGTGTTGGGCACGCACGTGAAGCAGGCGGGCAGCGTCGTGGAGCCATCGCGACTGCGCTTCGACTTCACGCATTACACGGCCATGGACGCTGAGGAACTGTCCACCGTGGAACGTATGGTGAATGAGCAGATTCTGGCGAACACCGGAGTTCACACCGACGTGATGGATCTGGACCACGCGCTCACCACTGGCGCGATGGCGCTGTTCGGCGAGAAGTACGGGGAGAAGGTGCGCGTCGTTCAAATCCCCGGGTTCAGCAAGGAACTTTGCGGCGGTACGCATGTCGGCCGTACGGGCGACATCGGCCTGTTCAAGATTGTGTACGAAGGTTCCATCTCAGCGGGCGTTCGGCGCATTGAGGCCATCACCGGCGAAGGCGCATTGAAACGCTTCCAGCACGTCACCGACTCGCTGGCCCGCCTCGCTCAGTTGACACGCAGTTCTGAGCCCGAACTCATCGAGCAGGTCGAACGCATGGTTAGCCAGCAGAAGACTCTGGAGAAGCAGCTCGATCAACTGAAATCGAAGCTGGCTCAGTCTCAGGTGGCCGACCTGGAACTGCAAGCGCGGACGCTGAAGGGCGTGCGTGTGCTGGCAGGGAAGGTGGATGGCTTGGACCGCCAGCAGATGCGTGAGCTGGCCGATAACTTGCGCAATAAGTGGAAGACAGGTGTGATTGTGCTGGCGTCTGCGGACGACTCCAATGTGGCCATCATCACGGCGGTCACCAAGGATTTGACAGCCAAGGTTCATGCGGGCAAACTGGCCGGGAGCGTCGCGCAGGCAGTAGGCGGTAAGGGCGGAGGCCGTCCCGATATGGCTGAGGCCGGCGGCAAGAACCCTGAGGCGCTGCCGCAAGCTCTGGAAGCTGTGTACAGTGCCGTGGAGGCGATGCTTTGAGCCACTTCGACGCCGTTGTAGTGGGGGCGGGTCCGACGGGTCTGGCTTGCGGTCTTGAACTGCAGCGGCGTGGCGTGAGTGTCGTCCTCTTCGATAAGGGTTGCGTGGTGAACTCGCTGTATAACTACCCCACGCACATGACTTTCTTTACTACGCCGGAGTTACTCGAAATCGGCGACATCCCGATGACTTCGCTGTATGAGAAGCCGGTGCGCACGGAGGCCCTGAAGTATTACCGCCGCGTGGCTGAATACTACAAGCTCGACATCCGGCAGTACGAAGGCGTCGATTCTATTGCCGGGTCCGACGGCGCGTTCTCTTTGACCACTACGGATCGCACAGGCGTCCAACACGAATACCGGGCGAGCAAGGTGATCCTGGCGACAGGGTTCTACGATCGTCCCAATAAGCTCGATATTCCCGGCGAGGATTTGCCCAAGGTAATCCACTACTACAAGGAGCCGCATCCTTACTGGAACAACGATGTGGCTGTGATTGGCGGCAAGAACTCCGCGGCCATTGCTGCCCTGGAACTCCACTGGTCGGGCGCGCGAGTGACGTTGATACACCGCGGCGCTGGCATCTCCGACCGCGTGAAGTATTGGATCAAGCCTAACATCGAGAACCGCATCAAGAGCGGCGAAGTCAAAGGGTACTTCAACTCCGAGGTTGCCGATATCCGGCCTGACTCGATTACGGTGCGGACTCCAGATGGGGCGGTGGATATCAAGAACGACTTCGTCTTTGCCATGACCGGCTACCATCCCGATCTGGAACTTCTCGCCTCCGTCGGCATCACGCTCGATCCGCAGACCAAGCGGCCTTACACGGACGCGCAAACGCTGGAAAGCACTCGCCCCGGCCTTTACCTTGCCGGAGTGATTGTGGCCGGCATGCACACCAACGAGATCTTTATCGAAAACGGCCGCTTCCATGGTGCGATGATCGCGGACGACATCGCGACGAAGTTGGCGTCGGTAGCGCGCTAGAACTCCTGCCGATCAAAAGACATCATGTAATCACATTGCGGTATTATGTAATCACATGGTACGAACGCAAATTCAACTCACCGAAGAGCAGTCCGTCCTGTTGCGCCGAGTTGCCGCCGCCCGGCGGCAGTCTGTTGCCGAGTTGATTCGTGTGAGTGTTGACTTGTTTATGGAACGTGAGGCCAGTATCGGTCAATCTGCCCTCGCGGAGCGGGCGAAGGCGGCCGCGGGTCGTTTTTCATCCGGTTCCTCCGACGGCAGCCGCGAGCATGACCGTTATCTGGCCAATGCGTTTGGGCAGCGATGATCTTTGTCGATACTTCAGCGCTGTACGCGGTCCTCGACCGTGATGATGATAACCATGCGTCTGCATTGAGCGTCTGGATTCGGCTGCTGAACGAAGGCGAGACGCTATTCACTACCAACTATGTCTTGGTTGAGAGTTGTGCCTTGATACAGAATCGATTGGGCCTTGATGCTGTGCGCGTGCTTCAAGACGACGTTTTGCCTGTCTTGAAGGTAGAGTGGATTGATCGTCAGGTTCATGAGTCGGCGATGTCTGCGGTTCTCGCCGCGCGGCGGCGGAAACTCAGTCTCGTCGACTGCGTGAGCTTCGCCTCTATGCGAAAGCATCACGCGGAATTGGCCTTCGCGTTCGATCAACACTTCAATCAAGAAGGTTTTCGGTTCCCGAAATGACGTCCTCTCCGTCCTTGTCTCCCGAAGCAATCGCGCAACTGGTGGCCAGCCATCGTGAGTTCTTAGCATTTGTAGAGAAGCGCGTCGAATCGAGAGCGGCAGCGGAAGACATTCTCCAAACTGCCTTCGTCCGCGGATTGGAACGCGGCGCCGGAGTGGACGAGGAAAAGGTGGTGGCGTGGTTCTACCGCGTCTTGCGCAACGCCGTCATCGACTATTACCGTCACCGCGGCGCTTCCGCGAGAGCCATGGAGGCTTGGGGACGCGAGGCTCCAGAGAGCCAAGAGCCGGATGAGGCCTTGCGTCAGGAGATCTGTCAGTGCGTCTCCGGCCTCCTCCCCACATTGAAGGCCGAGTATCGGGATGCGCTTCGAGTTATCGATCTGGAGGACGGCTCGCTCAACGACCTCGCGCAACAGGCAGGCATTACCTCAGAGAACGCCGCGGTTCGCGTACATCGGGCGCGGAAGGCTTTGAGGCATCAGTTGGAGAAGGCCTGCGGGACGTGTGCCGACCACGGTTGTTTCGATTGTCAGTGCCAGGTGTAAGGTTTCTCCGGCACGTGCGTCAGCCCTTTTGAAAGCGCATGAAGCGCTGGCCAAAAGGAGAATCCAATGACCAACCAAACTAACAACCCCCAGGCGGATGCCACGAATACGTGTTGCGGAACCTGCGACTGCATCGCCTGCACTTGTGGATGCCCGCCGGAAGGATGCCGCTGCGAAGCCGCGGCGTGCGGCTGCGGCTGCCAGGAAAACGGGTAGCGCAAAACCGCCCGGTCGTCGCAAGGGAGGCGGCCGGGCGCCCGTTCAGCCGATAATAAAGGAAATGCACGAAGAGACGATCGCCCAGCAACGAGAGGCGATTCGCACGCTTATCGATCTGATCACCCAGGCTTCAGACGACGCATTGGGCCATTCGCCCGCGTCCGGAAAGTGGTCGGTGCGCGCGATTGTGGCTCATATGGCTGAAGATGAGCTCGTCAGCAGTTGGCGCTACCGGCAAATGATCGAGCGCGGCGGTGCCGCTCTGTCAGGATTCGATCAGGACGAGTGGGCGCGCTTGGGTGACTACGAATCGTGGACCGCCCAAGAGGCCCTCGACATGTACCGCCTGCTTCGGGA
>JBDTMC010000369.1:0-7914 GCA_039934475.1 Bryobacteraceae bacterium
GTAGCACGTGAGGCAACGGCCTTTCGCCAGGCCGGCCGTCACCAGGATCTGGACCCCGTGGCAAATGGAGAAAATCCATTTACCGGCGGCATCAAACTCCCGCACCAATGCCAGCAGCGTGTCGTTGTTGCGAAGGTACTCCGGCGCCCGGCCACCTAGCAGCAGCACCGCGTCGTACTCCGCCACCTCGACGTCGTCAAAGGCGAGGTCGGCCTCCGCGCCATAGCCTGGGCGCTCTACATAGGTGTCCCACCCGGGCTCAAAATCATGCATTACAAGGTGAAGCCGGCGTTTCGACGGAGCGGCCAGATGAGCCGTATACCCCTCTTCTAACAGCCGGTGCAGCGCATAGAGCGTCTCATAGCTCTCGCCTCCATCGCCAGTAACGATGAGAATCTTCTTCGACATTCGAAGGCCAGGATAACACCGGATGATGAGAGGCGCATGGGGCGCGGCCCACTCTCCTAAGTGAATCCAGCAACGAAACCCGATATCGCGATGACGGCAGACGAGGAACTGCACTGGCTGGCGCTCATCCTCGTCCCCGGCCTTGGTCCACGGACCTCGGTCCAACTGATCCAGCGTTTTCGCAGTCCCGAGGCGATTTTCCGGGCGTCTCCGACGGAACTGGAAGCCTGCGGGGTCTCCGGCAGCTTGGCTCGCAGCCTTGCCAGCGGCTGTTCCTTCGACGACGCCGCCGGCCAAAAAGATAAAATGCTGGCCACAGGCACCGTCCTCATCACCATCGCCGACTCGCGTTACCCACAGCACCTGCGCGAAATCTACGATCCCCCTGTGCTGCTGTTCGCCCGCGGACGGACGGAACTCCTCGATTCCGTCATCTTCTCTATTGTCGGGACCCGGCGGCCTACTCAATACGGACTGACCGTAGCGGAAAAGATGGGCATGGAACTGGCCGCCGCCGGCGTCTCCATCGGCAGTGGTATGGCGCGGGGCATCGACACCGCCGCCCACAAGGGCGCTCTGGCAGCCGGCGGTAACACCATCGCCGTGTTCGGCTGCGGAGTGGACCTGGTGTACCCTACTGAGAACCGGAAGCTTGCCGCCGAGATTGCCGCCAAGGGACTGCTGCTATCGGAGTTTCCCCTCTCTACCCCGGCCTACCCGCAGAACTTCCCTATCCGCAACCGCATCGTAAGCGGAATTAGCAGCGGGATTCTCGTGGTTGAGGGCGCCGAGTTCAGCGGTTCCGCGATTACCGCCCGCCTCGCCATGGAGCAAAACCGCGAAGTGTTCGCCGTACCCGGTAATATCACGTCGAAGATGAGCTGGGGACCCAACCTCCTTATTAAGGATGGAGCTCAGGTCGCGATGAGCCCGCAGAATATTTTGGACGGCCTCCCCGTAGGCGACCGCATCCGCCTTGCGGCCCAGCGGAATCTTTTGTTGCCCGGCTTGCATCCTATTAAGGGAGCGGACGGAGACGCAGCCGTCACCGCAGCTTTGGGACCGAACGAGCGGCCAGCTCGGGCAATCCTCGATGCCCTCTCCGTAGATACCCCTCTCAATCTTGACGAACTGTTGTCCAGAGTGGACAACTATTCCTCTACGGAGGTGATCGGAATCCTCTTCGAACTGGAACTACTCGGCGTGGTCCGCCAACTACCGGGCAAGAACTTTGTTAAAGTGTGGTTGGAGTGACGGCTATTAGGGCGGCCGCGTACCGCCGCATCCATTTGGTTGGACTTTTCTAATCCAGCCGTATCGGAATTTGACGACTGTTTGGGAAGAAATATTCGATTCTTATGAGCAAAAATCTCGTCATCGTCGAGTCGCCGGCGAAGGCGAAAACCATCGCCAAGTACCTTGGAAATCAGTACGTCGTTAAGGCGTCCCTCGGACACATCAAGGACCTGCCCAAGAAAGACCTCGCCGTGGATGTGGAGCGGGACTTCCGTCCGCACTACGAAGTGATTGAAGGCAAAAAGAAGCTCATGGATGAGCTGAAGAAGGCGGCCAAGGACGCCGACACCATCTACCTCGCTGCCGATCCTGACCGCGAAGGCGAGGCCATCTGCTACCACCTTCAGGAAGAGCTCCAGGGGAAGAAAGCCGCCGGCCCCAAGATCTTCCGCGTGATGTTCAATGAAATCACGGCCAATGCGATCCGTAAGGCTTTCGAATCGCCCCGCGCTGTGAACGTTCACCTGGTGGATGCCCAGCAGGCGCGCCGTGTACTCGATCGGTTGGTCGGTTACAAAATTTCGCCGCTTTTGTGGGACAAAGTGCGCCGCGGCCTCTCTGCGGGACGCGTCCAGACGGTCGCCCTGCGGTTGATTGTGGACCGCGAACGCGAGGTCCGTGCGTTCCAAAAACGCGAATACTGGAGCATTGACGTTCACCTCTCTGGCGCCAAGCCCCCCGTGCTGAAAACGCATCTGGCCAAGCGCGGCGAGGAAAACGTTGAAATTCCCGACCAAGAGACGTCGCAAGCGATCGTAGACCAGTTGATCGGCTCCAGCTATCTGGTGAAATCGGTCAACAATCGCGAGAAGCGCCGCAATCCAGTTCCCCCATTTATCACCTCGACGCTGCAGCAGGAATCCTCTCGTAAGCTCCGCTTCAGCGTCAAACGCACGATGATGCTCGCTCAGCGCCTCTACGAAGGCGTCGAACTCGGACAGGAAGGCGCCGTCGGTCTGATCACCTACATGCGTACAGATTCCATCCGCGTCTCCGACGACGCGGTGGCCGAGGTGCGCGGTCTCATCGCTCAACGGTTCGGGGAGCAGTATTTGCCCGAAACGCCCAACATCTACAAGGGAAAGAAGGATGCGCAGGACGCCCATGAGGCCATTCGGCCCACTTCTTCCATGCGGGCGCCGGACGAGATTGCTGCGTTTCTGGCAGAAGACGAGTTGAAGCTCTACCGTCTCATCTGGATGCGCTTTGTGGCTTCCCAGATGAAGCCCGCTGTCTTCGACCAGACCACTATCGAAGTGACAGCTAAGGGAAAAGACGGCGCCGAGTACCTGTTCCGCGCCACCGGGTCAGTCCCGAAGTTCGACGGATTCCTGGCGGTCTACGAGGAAGGCAAGGACCAAAAGGACGAAGAGGACGACGAGCTAAAGAACAAACTGCCGGCTGTGAAAGAGGGAGAATCCCTTAAATTCAAGAGTATAGAGCCCGAACAGCACTTTACTGAGCCGCCGCCCCGCTTCAATGAAGCGACACTGGTTAAGGAGTTGGAAGCCGACGGCATCGGCCGGCCTTCCACCTATGCCTCCATCCTATCTACCATCCAGGAACGCGAGTACGTCAAGAAGGACGGCGGCAAATTCGTCCCCACCGAACTCGGCATGGTGGTGACCGATCTTCTGCTGGAGAGCTTCAATGACATCTTCGACGTGAATTACACGGCGCGGATGGAGGAAGAGCTCGACGATATCGAAGACGGCAAGCGAGACTGGACCGAAGCGATGTCGGAGTTCTACGAGAAGTTCATGAAGGACCTCTCGCGCGCCGAAGTTGAGATGACCAACATCAAGCGCATGGAAAAGCCCACGGATATCGTGTGCGACAAGTGCAACAAGCCCATGGTCATCAAGTGGGGCAAACACGGCAGCTTTCTCGCCTGTACCGGATACCCGGATTGCACCAATACCAGGCAGCTCTCGGTGGAACTTCCCGACGTCGACAAGACCGAGAACCTTACCGAACAGGACGCCGAAGAGTATTGCGAGAACTGCGGCCGTACTATGGTGTTGAAAAAAGGCCGCTTCGGCACTTTCTACGCCTGCTCAGGGTACCCTGATTGCAAGACCACCAAGCAGATTGGCGGCGCACAGAAAAAGGCCGACGTAGCGCTTGAGGAAAAATGCCCGCAGTGCGACAGCAACCTGGTGATGAAGTATGGCCGCTTCGGCGAGTTCACGGCCTGCAGCAACTACCCGAAGTGCAAGTTCGTCAAACAGAAGACGATTGGCGTGAAATGCCCGAACTGCAATGAAGGCGATCTCACGGAGCGCAAGTCGAAGCGGGGTAAAGTGTTTTACGGCTGCAACCGCTATCCTGAGTGCGACTTCGTGGCTTGGAACAAACCGGTTTCCGAGAAATGCCCGGAGTGCGGCAGCAGCTACATGCTGGAGAAGTATCTAAAGTCGGGCGCCATCTTGCAATGTCCGAATGCCGAGTGCAAGTATAAGAAAGAGCTTGAGACCGTCGAGCCAGCGGCCCTCGGAGCGCGCCGCTACGCCAGCGGCCTCTTAGGCCGCTGGCCTATCATCCTCTACCTAACCCTTCGCCACGCCGCGATCCGTTCGGCGGATTTCAAATTAATCATTCTTTAGTCTGTGTGAGATTCCTAGTACTTGCGGTCGTTTACGTCTAGCACCAAATTAGGACTAGTACCATCGATCTAGACTATCGAGACCAGACTTGTTCTGTTTCCAGAATACGGACTGACGCGCAGACTCAGTCAGCCCGCGGATACGAACCGAGCACGCGGAGAAAATCGGCGAGTTCGCCGAGATGCCCGAGCGCCTTTTGGCATTTCTCGTCTGAAATTTTTCCTAGAAAATCGAGATAGAAAAGATACTCCCACGGCTTCCCGCGCAAAGGCCGCGACTCGATCTTCGTCAGACTGAGATCACGGAGCGCAAAAGCGCTCAAACTCCGAAAAAGAGACCCCGCCTGATTTCGCGATGTGGTGAAGACCAGCGAAGTCTTCCAACCGCGTTTGGCTTCCGCCACCAGTGGCTCCTCATCGTGCCGGCGAAGGAGGAAGAAACGAGTGAAGTTCTGCTGGTCATCCTCGATCGAGCGCTTCAAGACCCGCGCCCCGTAAATAGTAGCGGCACGAGCGGACGCGATCGCGGCAGCACCTTCAGGCCTCTCTTCCATCACCATCTTTATGCTGCCCGCCGTATCGTAGAAGGGCACACGTTCCATCTCCGGATGGTCGGCAAAAAACTTCAGACATTGATTCAGGGCAACTGGATGCGAATAGATTCTACGGATCTTTCGCAGGGATACTCCCGCCGGGGCAAGCAGGTTGTGGACGATGCGCACACTGGTTTCGCCGATGATGCGCATGTCGAATTGGAGCAGGTGATCGTAGTTCTCGTGGACGGAACCGTGGAGGGTGTTTTCTATTGGAATGACTGCTGCGTCCACTTCTCCGCTTGCCAAACTCTTGAATACAGCGTCGAACCAGGGACAGGGAACCACCTCGACATCGGGACCAAGCAGCCGTAGAATCGCTTCTTCACTGAATGCTCCACGTTCGCCTTGAAACGCAATTCGCTGCTGCCGCTTCTTGACAATCTTCTTCACTATGTTCGTCCTTCCCATCGTTTGGCATCATCTGCCGGAATGCCCAACAAATCCATTACCCGGTCTACCGATTGGTCGACAATATCCATCACAGTTTGCGGCGCAGTGTAAAAGCCCGGAATCGGAGGGCAGATAATTGCACCCATTTCCGCAAGCAAAACCATCGTGCGGAGATGCCCCAAATGAAACGGTGTCTCCCGAATCATGAGCACGAGTTTGCGCCTTTCTTTCAGCGTCACGTCGGCCGCCCGGATCAGCAGATTGGATGAAATGCCGTGGGCAATGGAGGACATTGTGTTCACTGAACAAGGAGCAATTACCATCGCATCGGTAAGGAAAGAACCGCTCGCCAGGCGGGCGCCAATGTCCTCCAGGGAGTAGGAAAAATGCGCTAGATTACGAATCTCTACTGACTTCTTTCCGGTCTCCAGCAAGGCCGTTCGCTCCGCCGCTCGCGTCAGGATGAGATGCGTCTCAACCCCTTCCCGCCGGCGCAGTTTCTCCAGCAGCCTCAGACCATAGATCGTGCCGCTTGCTCCTGAGATTCCCAATACAATTTTCAAATTCGCCCTTTCGTGAAACGGTTTTGTTCTGAAATCAGAACAGAGCCTTTTCTCCACACTTGCGACAGGCTTCAACGGTAGTTATAATTCAGCCGTACATACAACCCGCGAAACCCGAGTGGGTTTGGGGGCCCTGTCCCTTGATTCTGCGGGCCCGCCAGGACCAATCATCCATTATGGAAGAAGCCGGCCAAAAACTGAAACGAGCCCGAGAGCGGCTGAACCTCCGCTACCGCGACGTGGAAGAAGCCAGCGGGAAAATTGCCGAGCGCCACGACAACGTGGAGTTTACCATCGCTCTCAGCCGCCTCGCCGACATCGAAAATCGTGGCACCGTTCCTTCCATCTACCGCCTCTACTCTCTCTGCGCAATCTATCGGATCGACCTCCGCGAAGTTCTCGACTGGTATACAATCGACATTTCAAAACTGCCGGCCGACTCTCTCCTGGTGGACGTGGATCGCACACATCCTATTGGGTTTACGGCTCAAGAATACGGCGAGGTACTAGTACCTTTGTCCCTGGATCCGGGCTTGGATTTGCGAAAAACTACCTTCCTCAGTCGTACTATTCAACGCTGGGGCAAGTTGCCTTTGATGCTCTTGAACGCCCTCGACCTGAAGGACCAACGCTATGCCTTTGTCGGAACGGACGACTGGTCCATGTACCCGCTACTCCAACCTGGCACCTTCGTTCTGATCGACGAGACACGGCGCAAAATCTCACCCGGAGGTTGGACCAATGAGTTCGAGCGGCCAATCTATTTCCTTGAGCACCGGACAGGCTGGGCGTGCGGGTGGTGCAGTGTGCTGGGGGACAACCTCGTAATGCAACCGCACCCAAGCTCAAACTGCGACCCGACTGTGTACCGTTATCCATCTGAGATCGAGGTTCTTGGGCAGGTCGTCGGTATTGCTATGCGTCTGGATCCGGTGAAGCGGCGCCGGACTCGGCCTTAAGCACCTCGAGCAAGGCTTCAATATCCGATAAAAATAACTGTAACTCTGGACTCCTCACCCGAGTCGGTATTGCACTGCGAAACGGCTTCAAGGCCAGCCACGCCTCTATAGTTTCCCGTTTGCTGCCCTCCAAACCACTTAAGTAGAGGTCGAGATCTGCCTTCTGACGGGCCAGCGAATAGGCGAGCCATTCACGAAAAACTGCCTCATGATTTTCTCGTAGTACTCCATCAGTCTCAGTAGTACTAAAACGTATAGAAAGCCCATAATGCTGGTACTTTCCGCTGTTATCGTCCCGCAGCGAAGCTAAAAATACGAGCCTCCCAAACGTGGAGGGAACCTGACTTAAAGTACGCTCCCAAAGATCCCGGGCAACGTCCCGGCTGCTCCACTCTCCGGCATCATCCGATTTGGACATCCAGCACCTCTTATCCCCAAAAGTTGCGGTCAGGTAGCGAAATCAGTACTGCACCGTCCAGAATTGCCAGGATTGCCTTCCGCAGAAGGCTGTTCCGAATACCGAAAATCTTAGGTCCATTCCCCAATGCACAGTGTTAGACAGGGTACTGTCTAGGTGGTAGGGAAAACAAACACTTAACACTAATCACCTACCTATCAAAAAGAAGGAAAGGGCCTTGGTTATGAAACGCAATCTGATTATATTCGCTACGACATTAATGATGGGGACATTGGCACTCGCTGCCGTGCCGGCAACCGCCGCCGCGACCGCTTCGCCGTCATTGGGATCGGGTCTGATAGCTTCGAACGCCGGTCAAATTGCACCTCTACCCGACTGCTGGCCCTGCCCCAAAGGTTCCATAACCTACGTTAATGCTGACGTGGCCTCTAATATCGCGCCGCTGCCCGATTGCTGGCCCTGCCCTAAAGGTTCCCTGACCAACGCCACTGCCGAGGTCGCTTCTAATATCGCGCCGCTGCCCGATTGCTGGCCCTGCCCTAAGGGTTCCTTGACTAACGTCAATGCCGAGATCGCTTCCAATATCGCGCCGCTCCCCGATTGCTGGCCCTGCCCCAAGAAGGGTTCTTTGACCAACGCCAATGCCGAGATCGCCTCTAATATCGCGCCGCTCCCCGAT
>JBDTMC010000370.1:0-7874 GCA_039934475.1 Bryobacteraceae bacterium
AGCTCGCCGGCGCGCTCGCCTCTCACTACGTGGATGCGTACCGCGCGACGCCGGCCGGCGATGAGGCGAAGGCGTTGGCAACGCAGGCGCGAATCGCCCTCAAGGCCGCCGCCGATCGAGCGCTGAAGCTCGGTAGCCCGCGCCAGGCCGTGACGTTCCTTGCTCGCGCGCTGGAGGTCGAGGCGGACGACCCGGAGCGCGCCGCGGTGCTGGAGCGGACGATCCGGTCCGCCATCGACGCCGCGCTGTACGAGCCGGCCCTTGATCTCGTACCGGAGCTCCGAACGATCCGCGAGCGGATTGGTGATCGGTCCGGCCGAATAACCTCGAGCGCACCCTTGGTGCCACGCACTCGGCATGCCTACCAGAGAGCTACCCAATTCGCCTGCGAAGGCGGAGACAGAATAGTCGCAGCCATAAACTTGGTACCGACCCGTAGCAATATTGATCATGGAGTGGTCAAAGACGGTGTTAACTGGGGCGCTCGCGGGAGTCAGCGCCTGGTCGATATTTGGTCGCGTACCCTTTAACGGCATTGAGAGAAACGCCGGAGGTGGCGTGACGACCGCGCCAGTGGCGGCAATCGAGGTAAAAGTAGTCGTATTGTCACCCGATTTCCATGGCACGGAGCCAGTCGCGACTGCGAGTTGGAACTGCCCGGCAGGCGCGGGTATCGGGAACGTCTCCATAAGGTTCCCGTCGGCGTAGAAGTTGACTAGTGTTCCCTGGACCTGAATTCGAATCGGTACAAGACGATTCATATACGGGGTTCCGGCGTACTTCCATTGGGTGGAGTATTGACCCGCGGCGAAGTTCAAGTAGTCGGTGTCATCGGTGTCTAAGTTCACCATCGCAACGGCTCCGGTAGTATCCGGAACCGTCATGAGCCAGACACTTGTCCGGCCTTTTCCTTGGTGATTGAACGTGAAGGTGACGTCAATGTCTCCCTGAAAGGTGAGGTTGCTGGCCAGAGTCGTATTGCTACCGGGGGGGTATGGCGCGGACCGGCTCGCCCACATTGTGAGAGATCCCGGCGTGTACGTCACCGAAGTGTCGCCATACTGGGCATCCACATACCAGTTGTTGGTGAAGTCCGGGGAATTATTGAAACTCTCTGAGAACGCGGTCGGCTGGGCGACGCCGAGAAACTGTAACGTCGTTGAGGCGCTTTGACCGGCGGCAACTGTGATGCTGCAACCCGAGGACGCCGGTGCGGCCGGGATGCAAGGGCTGATGCCGGCAAAGGTACTCCCGACGGGACCACCTCCGGCATAGGTGACAACGTAGGTACCTGGCGGCAAGTTATTCATGATCAAGGGCAGAGTCTGCCCTTTGATCGTTCCTTGGGGGCCATTCAGAGTGATGGCGATGGGAGAGCCCGCGGCTGTTTGCCAGGGTGACCCATTGAGCACACCCTGCACCGTGATAGAGCTCGTTTGAGCGCCGGCCGCGCCGGTCAAGCTGATGGCCAAAACGCTGGAAAGTACGGCGCGTAGGCAGACACACATTGTTTTCGTCATTAGGTTCCTCACAATCCGGGGGATAATCGTGCCCCCTCAGCGAAAATCTTATTCAATTCGGCGGAAATGATGACGCGCAAACATGCGCAAAAGTAGGTAAACTCGCGTAGGGAGTAAGCAATCGTGAACCAATGCCGTCAAACCCAAGTAAATGCGAACGGCGAATTGAGCACGTGGACGGAAATCGCGGATTATCTTGGTGTAAGCATACGCAAAGCTCAGGATTATGAACGGCATGAAGGAATGCCAGTTCACCGGCTGGGGGGAAAAAAGCCGCGAGTGTGGGCCTACAGGGCGGAAATAGAAGAATGGAAGAAGACAAAGAGCTACACGAAGAACGGCACTGCTCCTGTTGCGCCACGTAGAGGTACGGCTCGATGGGCAGTTGAAGGTATTCTGCCGGGACTAACGGCGAGGCGGTTGTTGTATACGGCCGTCTTTAGCTCGGTGGTACTGGCGGGTCTTCTATTACCCAGGTTGGTCGAAAGAGTCACCCCAACTCATTTTCAGGTCCGAGGAAACACCCTGATCGCGCTGGATGCAAACGACCGTGAGTTGTGGCGCCACAACTTCACTCAAAGTTTGTCAGACGACCCTATTCGAGACCGGGAGAATTTCCGCGACTTTTGGTGCAGCGGGGGGGCTGATGACCGCAGGGGCGTCTGCATCGTTCGAATAATGCCTATCTCGGCAGGAAACATTGGTAGCTGGCTGACCTGCTTCCGCCACGACGGAACGCGACTCTGGCAGTTTACGCCAGGGCGAGATGTGACTGATGAAGGCGGGTCCCATATGCGGCCACCGTACGGACTAACCAATTTGCGAGTGCTCAACCGCTCGAACGGCGACGTCCGAATCGTTGCCTTGAGTTCGCACTACCTGAATCAGCCTTGTCAAGTAGCCATTCTCAATCTAGAGGGTGCCGTGGTGGCTGAATATTGGCATCCTGGTCACCTGCGGTTTATCGACGAACTTGACGTTGATGGTGATGGCCGGAATGAGGTCCTGATTGGTGGGGTCAACAATGGAGACCACCAAGCCACTCTCATTGCGCTGGACCCTTGGACCGCTGCGGGGGTTTCGACACCACTGAAGATGAAGGACCACAGATTTCGGCTCTTGGGAATGACTGAAGCCAAGGAGAAGGCAGTGGTTTTGTTTCCACGCAGTTGCGCCAGCGCTGGCCAGCCATATACTCGCGTAATCACGGTCAGGGTTATGCCGCAGCGGGTATTGGTGAATGTCGCGGAAGGTACTAATGAGACCGCTAGTGCGGTTGTAGTTTATGAGTTCGACCATCGGCTAAATCCGGTAAACGCGGAGGCAGGCGGGACGGAATACAAGGCTGCCCACGATGAATTGCAGGCGAAGGGAAAGCTCAACCACCCCTACGCCCATCAGGAATTTGCGGATCTCAGAAGCCAAGTGGAAGTGCGGCGCTCTTGGTAGTTAGACAAGTATTCGTCCTGCTTGCCGACTACGAAACTGAGGAGATGGCAAAATGGTACTCTGAGCAGACAGTTACGGTGTAGTTGGATTTTTAAAGGGCGGTCTGGGCTGAGAACGGCTTGGACCGCCCAAGCAGAAGGACACGCTTGGCTAGACTGCTGCTCGATCCGTGCTCGCCAGACTACGCCGCTCCAATCCAAACCGACGGTGCCGAAGCCCAGGCATCCGGCGAAGGCGATCCAAAGGTCGAAGTTTCAGATTGGCAGCCGATTAGCCCATCGCCAGGATGTCGCCGCGCGTCGCTTGTACTTCGTGGATGGCGTTCGCCGGGTTGATGCCCGTGTCCTTTCACAGGAAAATGATGGATGCTTGATCCATGGTCTGTTCGCCAGCGCCGCGGCCGGCTCGGTGGTGTCCGATGACTGCGTCGCCGCGTACGGCAATATCGAAGTGCGCCGCTATTTGATACTCACTGCCGGTAAGTGCAAATCGGAAAGTATCACCGCGGGCGGTCCAGCGAAAGTATTCTAGGGTACGTCCAATTCGGGAAACACGCCCGACGAATTAGTGAACACACTGCAGAACCTCATGCGAACGCGGGAAGCCGAATTGGCGGAGAGTCTGTTGGACGACGGTTCGTGTCTTCGCCGACGGGTCGCTGAACTACTTTTCCGCACCCACCGGTGCCTTGGTGGGATTGATCAAACGCATTTTTTGCCGTACCTCGACGCCGCGCATTTTGGACTTGTTGGACAGCTTGCCACCGGTGAACGCACACCTTTGTTTTCGATTCGCGACGGCAAGTACGACCGGTATGCCCGGTTTCAAAAGGCTGGCAACCCCGCGCCCGATGGAGCATAGCCTGGCAGGCATCGTACGTTTGGAAGTCCGGGCGGCGCTTGGTGTCGTGCGGGCAATCGAACTGGCAAACCTTGCGGCCGTGCAGCTTTCGCGGTTTGCTCGCCGGGCGCCGCAGAATTTGGTGCCCGTCGGCGCTCTCGAAGAGCAACTCAGGCACCGCTTAGGCGATGCCCTCACAATTAGAAGAGCTATCGAGAGGCAGATCTGGGAAGGGGTGACTCTTTGAAAGAAATTGGAAGGGTCCTGGGAACAGCCGATGCTCAGCCGCTCGATTACTGGATCGCTGTTCCCGCGGACAAACTGGTCCAACTCGACGATGTGGTCGCCGTGGAGCGAGGGTTGCCCGATGGCGCCAAAGTGGCGATCTACGGCGTGGTGGACGCGTTGATTGCCCGGCATGAAGGAGCGACGTTGGAAAGCGATGTCTTCCTCGCAAAGGAAGGTATCCTGCCTCTCAATACGGCGGTGAAGGCGCACGTCATGGTGACGCGCGTAGAGTCGGAGATCTTCGTGCCGCCGCTGCCGGGAGACCCAGTCTGCAAGGCGGTGGGTGCTCAACGCGATCAGGCGCTGTTCTTTGATTCGATGAAGAAACGATTTGCCCTCGGCCTCTCGCGTGATCGCGAAATCGTCTATGGTAACTTCGAATTTCTGGATGGCAGCCGTGGCGCGCACGTCAACATTTCCGGAGTTTCGGGAGTGGCAACGAAGACTTCGGATGCGTCGTATCTTCTTTACGGAAAGGGTTGCTAGGGCCGGAGCCCAATTGCGGATTGAAGCCGGGCGTTCAGTCACTATACGAGAAGCTTGAATTGCCCGTTCAGCCCTTCGAGAGTGTTTCCTTTTACGCCCCGGTCCGGCGCGAGCAGGAAAAGATTATTCCAGACACAGTGACCCGTTCAGAAGGAGTGGTAGCTTACTGTTGGACAATCGAAGAATTTTGCCGTGAACGGTATTTGCGATTCCTGTTTGCCGATGCCGACGACCAGACAAGCCACTTGAGTGCGGTGATCGACCGCGTGGAGAGTCATCTCCTGCGCGCCAAAGTTGCGGCGTTGGAAGATTTCGACGCGTTGAAAGACTTCATCGAAGATCAGTTGGAGCAATGGGCGGGCAGTGCGGCGGCAGGCACGAAGATGAGTTTTCTACGCCGCCTTGAAGCCGCCGGGGCCCGGGTGGGGCATCTGATTCGCGGCAAAGTCGAAGATGCGGAGAGGCATAAGATCGATTGGAAGAAAAAGCAAGTCACGGTGGTGGATATACACAACCTGCATGACAGGGCGAAGCGGTTTGTGATCGGGGTGATGTTGAAGCGGATGTTCGAGGACAAGGAGAAATCGGGATCGTCTCGGCCCTTGATCTTCGTGGTTTTGGACGAGCTCAATAAGTACGCGCCGCGCGAGGGATGGAGCCCGATCAAAGATGTGATCCTCGACATGGCGGAACGGGGACGCAGTTTGGGAGTGATCCTGATCGGCGCACAGCAGACCGCCAGCCAGATTGAGCGGCGCGTGGTGGCGAATTGCTCCTTCCGGGGGTGGGGCGTCTGGACACTGCGGAAGCGCAACATGGCGAGTATGGCTTCCTGCCGGCCGTGACGCGGACTCGGGCAAGCATCCTGAAACCCGGTACCATGATCGTTTCACAACCAGAGATTCCGATTCCGCTTCTGGTGCAATTCCGGTTTCCAGCGTGGGCGACAAGGCCTTCAGAAGCGGCGGCGAGTACGGCGGAAGATCCCTTCGCAGGTTTTTGAACAATTCAGGAATGGTGTCCATAGATAAGATTCCTTCACACTGCTGACTGGCATGTCGGCAAAACACTGTTCGGGCAGCGCCGGCTTGATGAACAAGAGCAAGTGATCGCGGAGATCATCGACATCGCGTGGCGCGAAGCAGTGGACTGCGTTTTGCTGGCGGGCGATGTCTTCGACACATTTGTGCCAACCGGAGACGCTGAGCGCGTGTTGTGCGATGCCCTGGCGCCGTTTGCGGGACTGGGTATCGAGGTGGTTTTAGTTGGTGGCAATCACGACCATCCACTTAGCCTCGCGGCCCTCCGCAAACTTGGCGATCCACTGAAGATCTTTATTCGCCCAGATCCGGCGCGTCCTGCCGACGGCGGTGTGATTGAGATGGTGAAGGGAAATGAGGCGGCCCGCATTGCGGTGTTGCCGTGGGTGCCGGAGTTCAAAATTGTCGATATCTGCCGGATGATTAAGCCGGAGGATACCTGGTACGAGGCCTATTCCGAAAACGTGGCGGCTGGGTGTTGGCACTTGGCTTCGGGGTTCACGGAGACGACCGTCAATATCCTTGCGGCGCACCTGTTCGCCTTCGGGGCGGAGACCAGCGGCAGTGAACGTGCCATTCATGTGGCGCAGCCATTCGCGACAAAACCCGGACAGATGCCTAAACTATGGCAATGGCCTATATTGCCGTGGAGCACCCCGATGGCACGCACGGCATCGGCAGCGCCTTTCATGTGGGCGAAGGTGTCGCATTCTTCTCACTGGGCTCGCTCCGGGTGTTTGGCAAATCTGGCGCAACGGCTGGCTCGATGAGCCCGACGCCGCCATCGCCAAAACAGCATTTTCATATTATTGGGAGGCCGCCGCCGGAGACTACTTCCTGCGCCGCCTCGGCTAATAGCTGCCCGTCGGGCAGGGCTAATAGGTGCCCGTCGGGCAGAGCTCCATTGCGTGCTCGGCCCGCCGTACTTTCTCCGACGCCAGCGCAGGCGCCACTCGCACCACCACCACCGTCCGATCATCCTCTTGGTCCGCGCCACCCGTAAACGAATCCACGGCGCTCAGGATTGACGCGGCCAACTCGCTCGCTGGTGCGTCCGGCCGGTCTCTCACCGCTTCCAGCACCACCTGCTCATCCAATACTTCGCCGCCGCGGCTCCGGGCTTCCGTGATGCCGTCCGTCACGGCCACAAACACATCCCCCGGTTCCAACGGAATCGTGCGCTGTTGATAGACCGTCTTCGTACTCAAACCCAGCACCGTCCCGGTGGTCTCCAGGTTCAAAACGCGACTCCCGTTGTCGCGCAGCAACATCGCGCGGTCGTGTCCGGCGTTTACATAGTTGAGTTCCTGCCGGGCACTGTCCACTCGGGCGTAGAAAAGCGTGGCGTAGAATCGCTCCGGGCACAGCCGCCACACCATCCGGTTCAGGTCTTGCATCAGGTTAGAGATCCGTCCGCCCGCAATGGAACTGAGGACTCGCAGCGTAGCCTGAATCCCCGCCATGATCAGCGCCGCCGGGACGCCCTTACCCGACACATCGCCGATCGAAACCAGCAGCGAAGAATTCCCCGCCGGGACGAAGTCGAACAGATCGCCCCCCACCTCGTCTGTCGGATGGCATTCGCCGTAATAGTCCAGTCCCTTCACCGCCGGCATGGCCGATGGAAACAATCGGTCTTGGACCTCTCTCGCGCTCGCCATTTCCTCCGTAAGGCGTTGCAGCCGCGCCATTTCTATACCCACTTTGGCCGCCATGCGTTCCTCGCTCAGCAGGAACGACACATGCGCCGCCGCCCGAAAAATCAACGACCTGTCCTTCGCCGTATATTCCCCACCGTCACACCGTGGTCCAAAGGCGAGAAGCGCCGACAGTCCGCCGTGCCCCTGCACCGGGCACGTTATTCGCGGTGACCAATCCGCCGGCAGCTTGCCGTCATCCACAGCCCGTCCTTCCAGTGCCGCCACACACCACTCCAGATTTGGGTGGTGCCCAAACGTATATAACGGCAAATAGCCAGTGCCGACTTTGGCCAGTGCCAGGGCCCAGCTAGAGTCCACGCAATCGGCGAGATCCACCGTGATCTGAGCCAACAGCGAAGAGGCCGTTTCAACCAGCGATGTACTTCTCATGCCTAACTGACGCGCTGGGTCGCCCGTACGCCGATAAAGGCTATGTAAAGAAAATTTAAGGATATGCCTTACCGTGAATACGGTAGCTTGTTGGGAAGATCGGAGCGTTTCACAATTTCGCACCCATGATGCCCGGTGTGATCTCTAAACGCTCGAATCGC
>JBDTMC010000371.1:0-7866 GCA_039934475.1 Bryobacteraceae bacterium
AGTCTCCGTCGGCGTCCCTGTAGGATCGGGGTTACCGGGGTCGCCGAGGGTGTGGCCGGTTGTGTCGTCGGTATGCCAGGCCTGACTCTGGAACTTCAGGAAAATCGCCACCCACTGGGTCTGCTTGGGAAATTGGAATAGCAGACCGCCGTCCTGCCACACGCCGTCGTCCTTCACGAAGCTGCCGGCGTTGCCCTGGTTCATATGGATATCGTGGATGCCGTTCCCCGGAATGAAGCCAAAATACTGATCGGCTTTGTTCTCAGGACCCCAGCGCTGCCCAAACGCATACACCAGTGCTTCCTCGTCCGCCATGGCCCGTTGCACCACCTGATCCAACTTTTCGTTAAGGTCGTTATCGGGTCCATCGGCGAGCGCCGGGATTTTTATCATCGTAGTGGGTTGAAAGAGATTGCCGCGTATGAAATCGAGTGCGCCCGACTCGGCTTGCGAGGCCAGCGGCGTGAACCCGCTCGGCTTGGCTTCCACGATAGCGGTTATCGGGTGAACAAAGTTGGGATCGACATGGAACATCAGGTCCGATGGCGCCAGTTGCGACTTAACATTGACAGCGACGCGATAGTGGACTCCGGCTTCATCCACAAGTTCAATTTGATAATGCGGCGAGCCGCCGGTTGCCAGCCGCCGCGAAATGGGTCTCGCTTTGCAAACTCCGTACCCGCTGATGGGCATAAATGTCTCCTTGAAAATTCGGTGGCCGCCGCAGCGGCCCTTCTCTATAGCGTGAAGAACGAATGCGAATCGTTTCAGAATTTTGCGTGAGGATTCTGTTACTACGATGAGGGAATCGGTCGTGGATGTAATACCATAGCGGTGACACGGAGCGAAGAGTGGAGCGCCAAACATTTGATGCTGTCTATGTACAGCGGCTGAAAGACGGGGATGCGGCCACTCAGGCCGACTTCTCCCGCTATTTCGGCGAACTCCTGTTGTGCAAGCTCCGCGCCCGTCTGCGCTCGCCGCAGTTGATCGAGGATGTCCGGCAGGAGACGTTCCTGCGCGTCTTTGTGACGCTGCGCCGCAATGGACTGGAACACCCGGAACGGCTCGGCGCATTTGTACTCTCGGTCTGCAATAACGTGATGTTGGAGTCACTGCGCGCCGAAGGCCGAGCCGGGCAAATGCCCGAGAACGCTCCGGAACCGGCCGACGAACGCGTTAACCTGGAAAGCGAACTGGTCACCGGGGAGCGTCAGGCTACCGTGCGGGCCGTGCTTTCGACGATGCCGGCGAAGGATCGCGACCTGTTGCGCAAAGTGTTCCTGGAGGAGCGCGATAAAGACGAGGTTTGCCGCGAGCACAGCGTCGACCGCGGCTATCTCCGCGTGCTTCTGCATCGTGCCCGCAACCGCTTCCGCGTGGCGCTGGAACGAGATCTCGTAAAAAGGCAGGGCGCCTAACTGAAACGTATGACGTCTTTACATCACCAATGGACAGGAGGCGCATGGAACACGCGAACGCACTAAAGAATTACGCGGTAGAGCGCTACCTGCTTGGGGAAATGACGGACGGTCAGAAAGACGAGTTCGAAGCGCACTATTTTGAATGCCGGGATTGCGGAGAAGAGCTCCGCGCCGCTACGGCATTTCTCGACAACTACCGCCAGGTTGCCGCCGAAGAGCCGGTTGTTATGCCGGCGCCTGCCAGACAGCGCGATTGGTTCGCCTGGCTGCGCTGGACCTTCCTGCAGCCCGCACTCACCGGCGCGCTGGCGCTCTTCATCGGGTACCAGTCGTTCTATCAGATTCCGAAATTGCAGCACTTGGCGCAGGCTCCGGTAGTAGAGGCGCGTTTGGATCTTGGCGCGCGCGGCGATGCCGACGTCGTCGCCGTGCCAAAAGGCGAGCGGGTCCAGTTCGCGATTCCTATCAATCCTTCTCAATGGGCAGAAACCTATCAGGTCACCCTGACTCCGGTGGCCGGCGGCAAGACGATTGCGTTTAGCGCACCCGGACCAGCGCGCGACCGCGCGTCCTCTTTGAGGATCATGGTGCCTGTAGATCTGACTTCTGGAGTGTATGACGTAGCTTTGCGCTGGCCTCCGAACGGAGCCGGCAGCGCACGGATAACCATCAAGAGCGAGTAAGGAGAATCGGAGCATGGAATCTAAGGATCGGGCAGTTTCACACTATGCCTTCCGCGGTAACGCCTCAGGCGCCGGCGGAACCCTCACTGAGGTGAAGGATCAGAGTGTAGGCAAGATCATCCCTACCTACGCAGCGTCGTCGCTGCCGGTTACGGGCGGCCGGTCACGGTCTGAATACCCCGGATACAAGTACTCGGCGAATGGTCTGGAGATCTTCCGCTCTGGCCCCATCACGACGCACGCTGAGACGATGGAGAACTCTGCCGGGGATTCCATTACGTCCGTCAGCGCCGAGGCCTTTGATGTCTGGGTTTACCCCTCCTTTGAAATTCCATACCTGCGGTCGCACTTGCAGGCGCAAAGCACAACCGTGGAAGGGATGGCTAACATCCGCCTTGGCAATTGCGTGCTCAATGAGATTCGGCTGGGCAGCAACGTGGTGAAAGTGGAACTGGACCTGAAGACGTTCTCCGAATGCGATTCGTTCGAAGAGGCAATAAAGGGCGCCAGCAGCCACCGCAAGTCTGCCACAGGGGCTCCGGCGACGGGAGGCTCCAAGGGAGTAATCGTTTCCGACATCGTCGCCAAGCTGATTCCTCCCGACAAGGCCGGCGACGAAATCACGGTGGTGGACAACCGCATCTATTGGAAGAACTTTGGCTGGATTATAGTGGGGGAGATTCTGATCTCGAGGCAATATCGGCGATTAACGATGATCCGGTTGGAACTGGGCTCGCCGATAAAAGGAAGTATAGGGATTGGCGAAACCGAATCCGACGGCCATTGGGTTCCTTAGCCTCCTACTGACCCTGACGGTAGTTGGGCTGAATTCATGCAGTCGCGCTCCCCGCCCGCCGTCGCCCACCGTTTACCAGCAAGCCTGGACGGCGTTCCGTGAGGGCGACTTAGAGAAGGCAGCGCGTCTGCTGGAGCCCTATCAAAGTTTTCTGGAAAACGAGACTTCGGCCGAGGCCGGCCGGATGCGTCTGCTCAAAGTTGAGGTCTTGCTCGCACAGGCCAAGTACGACAACGCCGCCTTCCTGCTGGCGAAGAGTCCGAGCGACGATGCCGAATTGCGCGTGCGTGCCGGCCGCGACTGGGCGGAACTTCTCATGAAGCTTAGCCGGCCCCAAGCCGCTCTGGCCCAATTGGGTGACACCGAGCGAGCCGCTGCCAAATTGCCCGATACCAGCTGGCTGGGACGCACCAAAACGATGCAGGGCGTCTTCCTTGCCATCATGGGCGAATTCGACCGCGGCGAACAACTGCTGCAAGACGGCCGCCGTAACGCCGCTCAGCGACACGACGACTATGACCTCGCCAGTGCCCTCGTCAACCTAAACTACCTGTACTTCAACCTGGGACGATTCGACGAATGCATCCGCTACGGCCAACTGGGCGCGGAGGCGGGTGAGCGTGTTCATGCCAAGCGCTTGATTTCCGCAGTCTATGGCAATAGCGCCGCGTGTCTGGCAGCGCTGGGCGACATGGAAGCGTCCCAGGATCTTAATGACAAGGCCGTGCGCATCCAGACCGAGATCGGAGACAAGCGGATGCTGAGCCAGAGTCTCGGCAGAATGGGTATCGTCCGCTTCCAACACAATGAGCCGGAACTGGCGGTGGCGAATTATCGTCAGGCCTACGAGTTGGCGCGCACCGCTGCGCCAGACGATGCTTCGCGCTGGGCGGTAAATCTCGCCGTGGCCTACATTCGAATCGGCAATTTGGCGGAGGCCGAGCGATGGAACAACGAAGCGCGAAAGCTGAAAGTGGCCGCCGGCGATGAGAAGACGCTGGCATTCGTGGAGTTGAACGCCGCCCAGATCGCAGCCGCCCGCGGCGAGGTGGACGATTCGCGCCGCAGGCTGGAGGGTCTCGTCGGCAATGTCAAGAACCTCGTTAGCATGCAATGGTCGGCCCACGCGGAACTGGGACGGCTCGATGCAAAGGCCGGCCGTTACGAAGAAGCCGACAAACACTTTCAGTCCGCTCTAGATCTGATCAACACTCGCCGCAGCGAGTTTGAAGGAACGGTCTATAAGATCTCGTTCCTGGCCAGCCGAATCAACTTTTATCAGGAGTATGTGGATGCGCTGATGACTCGCGGCGACGGCCGTCTGGCGCTCCGGGTTGCCGAATCGAGCCGTGCCCGGGATCTCACAGGCGGTGCCCGGCCGGTGGAGGAGATCCAGGCCGCCAGCCACCGCCTCAACGCCACCCTGGTCTCCTATTGGCTGGCCCCCAAACAGAGTTGGATGTGGGTGGTGACGCCGGCGGACGTTCAATGGAAGAAGCTGCCCGGGCAGGCAGAATTGGAAAGGCTGGTGGAGGCACATCGTGACGCGGTGGAGAAGAACAATCGGGATCCGCTCACCGCAGAAGCTTCGCACCGCCTGGCCAGCTTGCTGCTGGAGCCGTTGCGCGGCCACGCCAACGTCATCGTTGTGCCGGACGGCGCTCTCGCCCGGATGAACCTCGAAACCCTGCCTATGGACGGCAAGTACTGGCTTGAGCAGGCCACGGTCAGTGTAACCCCGTCGCTCAGCCTGCTCGCCGCCGCGCCCGCAGGAAAGACCCGTGCCCCGCTGGCGATGCTCGCTGTCGGCGACGCCGAGGAGACCAATAGCCGCTACCCGAAGCTGAAATTCGCTCGCCAGGAAATCAATGATCTCGCCGGACAGTGGCCCGGCGCGGACGTCCTTACAGGCGTGGCAGCCACTCCCGAAGCGTATGAGAGTGCGCACCCGGAGCAATTCCGGTTCATTCACTTTGCTGCCCACGCCGAGGCCAATCCACAAGACCCTCTAACTTCGGCCATCATTCTTTCACCGGCGCATGACCGCTACCGGCTTTTGGTCCGGGATGTCGCCGCCCACCCTTTGCGCGCCGATCTGGTGACGATCTCCGGATGCCGCAGCGCGGGTGTGCGTGCCTATTCCGGCGAAGGGCTCATCGGTTTCGCCTGGGGCTTTCTGCGGGCCGGCGCCCACGCCGTGGTCGCCGGTCTGTGGAAGGTGAACGATGAATCGACTGCCGACTTGATGTCAGCCATGTATCGCGGTGTGGCGGCAGGCCGTCCACCGGCGAAAGCTCTTCACGACGCCAAGCTGGAACTCCTCCACAGCGCGTCGTGGTCCCGACCCTACTACTGGGCTCCCTTCCAGATTTACGTGCAGTGAAACGCTTTGCCTTCCGTTGTCACCAAACGGTAGACACGTATGGGCTTTGAATTCGTTATCGGCGTGCTGGCCGTGTGGCGTGCCAGCCATTTGCTGGCGCTGGAGGACGGCCCTTTCGATGTCTTCAGCCGGCTTCGGAGGGCGGCGGGTACGGGCTTCTGGGGCACCTTGGTCGGGTGCCTCTACTGCGTAAGCCTGTGGCTGGCGGCACCAGTCGCCTTATTCCTTGTGGAAGGGTGGCGGTTGCGGGGATTGACCTGGCTCGCCCTATCCGGCGGCGCCATCCTATTGGAACGCGCAACGGCGCGCGTCACCTGGCACGAGGAGCCCAATTGACCCCGTTACGCGCCGCAAGCCTGCAAGAAAGTGGCCAGAGCTTTATCCATCCCGAGCGTGTGGCTGACCACCCAGTGCTCGAGGAACGTGACAAGTTCCTGCGAAAGTGCCATACGGCCGGAGCGTACCGCGGCGTCCAACGTTTGCACTTGTCCCATCAGTTTGGCGTGTTCTGCCTTGTGTTTGAGAACGTCCGGGTAGAAGTGCTGCCTCATCAGCCGCTCTTCGTTCGCAAAGTGATTCTGTGTTTGCTTGGCGAGGGCCTCAAGGGTGAGTTTAAGATTCCGTACCGGCCGGTCTGAGGCCAACCCAACACTCAGTTCGTTGAGTAGTGTCACCAGCTTCCGGTGATCGTCATCTATAGCCTCAATTCCACCGCTATAGTCTTGATTCCAAGCAACTGGTTTTGCGTTTTCAGGCGATGCCATACCCACTCTATCGGCAGTTTCGTGTTTGGCGATAGGCTCATCGGGGTGATAGCCTTTGATCGGACGGAAAACAGTAGGAGAACGAATACATGTTACGAATACTGGCAATCGGGTGTCTGGCGCTGGCCATTCCCGCTCAGGCGCAGGATGGCGTCAAGTCGCTTACTGCCGAACAGGTTCTCGACAAAGCGGCCGAAGCCCTTGGCGGCAAGGCTGCCATTGAGAAGATGACCAGCTTCACGTCGTCCGGCACCCTCGAGCTGTCCTCAATGGGCATCACAGCGCCCACCGAAGTCTACGCCAAGGCGCCGGCAAAAAGACTCTCAGTCACCTCGATTGATGGCTACGGAGAGATATTTCAGGGCTTTGACGGCAAACAAGCCTGGAGCAAGGATCCGCAAGGCGGCCTCAAGGAGATCACGGGCGACCAGGCCATCCAGATTCGCACTGAGGCGGCGTTCTACGGACCGGTGCGGTGGAAGGAGTTGTATTCGAAGGTGGAACTGACTGGCAAGGAAAAGGCGTCGGGCAGGGACTGCTGGATGCTGAAACTGACGCCGGAAGGCGGCAAGCCGTCCCAACAGTGCTTCGACACCGAAACCTTCCTCGTCGCCAGGGGCTTGGTTCGCGGCGCGGGCGGCGAAGAGATTCCGGTCGAGCTCTCGGATTACAAAGACATCGGTAACGGCGTCAAAATGCCGTTCACTGTCCGTATGAACACGCCCGCCACCGGCGACCTTGTCATTCACTATAAGGAAGTGAAGCTAAACGTGGAAATTGACGACGCGAAATTCAGCATGCCTAAACCGTAACCGGGTACGCGAATTTTTTGCGTACAATAGTTCTTACAGCGTCATCCTACAACCGGAGCGGCCGAATCATCGGACAATTTCGCTCTGGTTCTCATTCTTCGTTGGGGGAAACCGCATGAGCGCCGCCGCGGTGGCAGAGAGCAAACTGAATCGCTCTCTCCGCTTCTATCAGACGACCATTGGAAAGAAGATCATCGTAGCCGTAACGGGCATTATCCTGTTCGGGTTTGTCGCGGGCCACATGCTCGGGAACCTGCAGGTGTTCATGGGCCAGGAGGCGATGAATGCCTACGGCGCGCTACTGCATGCCGAGCCTGCCATCCTATGGGTGGTGCGACTGGTTCTGCTTGCCGCCGTCGGACTGCACATTCTGATGTCGGTCCAACTGGCCCTCGCCTCGCGCGAGGCGCGCCCGGTGGGCTATCAGAAATGGACGAGCGTGAAATCCAGTTACGCCTCGCGAACGATGATCTGGAGCGGCCCCATTATCGGCGCGTTCCTCGTTTACCACCTGCTGCAATTTACGGTCGGCGTCACCGGACTGGACAAGTTCAGAACTACCGAACTCCATGGGCACACCATCCCGCTGCCCTATGACAACGTGGTGGCCGGCTTCCAGAACCCCATCGTCTGCGTGGCGTACATCATCGCCATGGCCCTGCTGATGTTCCACCTTCAACACGGCATCTGGAGCATGTTCCAGACTCTGGGGGTGAACCGCCCGGGCTTGCTGCCGAAACTGAAAGCATTTGCGGTCGCTTTCAGCCTTCTTCTCTTCCTCGGTTTTAGCTCGATTCCGGTAGCAGTGCTGCTGGGAATCGTGCGTTAGGTATTCGCGGAGTTTATTCTTATGGACTTAAATCCCAGGATCCCAGGCGGACCGATTGAGCAGCGCTGGGACAATGCCCGCTTCGAAATGAAGCTGGTGAATCCTGCCAATCGACGGAAATATAGCGTCATCATGGTGGGTTCCGGCTTGGCTGGAGGCGCCGGCGCGGCCTCCC
>JBDTMC010000372.1:0-7857 GCA_039934475.1 Bryobacteraceae bacterium
TGGATGCGCGGTGGGCTTGGCTGGGTCTCACAGTTAGTTACTCTCTACCTGACCCCTGTGTTCTATCTGTACCTGGGCAATGTGCAGACCGCCCTGCAGCGGCGCAAGGGCAGGCCGGCGCCAGTAGAAGTAATGGCTCACGGCGACTGATTCAACCCATCGCATTGAAGGCTTCGAACTCCAGCAGCCACCGCTTGTTCGGAAGTCCGCCGCCGTAACCAACCAACTTTCCGTTGCTGCCGATCACGCGGTGGCAGGGGACGATGATGGAGATTGGGTTGGATCCATTCGCCAGGCCAACGGCGCGGGAAGCGGCAGGGTTTCCGATGCTCGCCGCGAGCGACCCATATGATGTGGTCTGGCCGTAGGGAATCTGCTGCAGCGCGGCCCAGACTTTCCGCTGAAAGGGCGTTCCGGCGGGGGATAGCGGCAGATCGAAGGCGCGCAGCTCGCCGGCAAAGAAGGCCTTCAACTGGTTGATGGCTTCGCGGAGAGGATCCTCACTCGCTTTCCACGACGGGTGGATATCCGGCGGGTGACGCCCTTCGGCAAATACCAATTGAGTAATGCCGGACTCATTAGCCGTGAGCAAGAGCTGTCCGGTGGGACTGTCGATCCATGTGTAGTAAGTTTGCATCGGTAACTCCTTGCCAAAGGTGCAGGGCCGCATACGCGCGATAGGGACGCCATTGTTCCGCGCGTTCAATGAGGTGGCGCGGTTTGGCGGTAGCAGCGGCTCGCATGAGCACCAGATCCGCGGCTGGAAACCCGTCGGGATCCGAGAGTGCCCTCATCGCAATATAGCCGGCGGTCCATTCGCCGATTCCCGGAACGTCCAATACCTGCTCCCTGACGTCTTCAGACGAGGCTGAACCATCCAGACGAACTCTTCCGGCGGCGACTGCTTCAGCGAACGAGGAGAGTGTTCGAGCACGACTGGCGGGCAATCCGATCGTTGCCAAGTCGCGGTCCTGCAGATCATGCGGCTGCGGAAAGAGATGGGTAATGCCGGCGCGGCCGGACTCAAACGGCTTGCCGAAGGACTCCACCAGACGCCCGGTTAATGTGGATGCTCCGCGCACGCTTACCTGCTGCCCGAGAATGGCGCGGATTCCCAGTTCGAACGGATCCCAAGCACCCGGCACGCGAAGGCCGGGACGGGCTCGCAAGAGTGGATCCAGAAGCGGATCGGAAACCAGGCAAGCGGCAATTGCCAGGGGATCGGCGTCGAGATCACACAGCCGACGCGCACGCGCTGCGATGACGGAGAGCAACTCCGGCCGAGGATGATCAACATCCAGTAAGACATCACCATTCACGTGGGTGAGTTGGAGAGAGCCGGCCGCGCCTGCATGGACGATGCTACGGCTATACGAGGCGGCAGTGACCGACTCGACACCGGAAATGGCGCGCGAGGCGAGGAAGCCAAGCAAGGCTTCCCAATCAAAGGGCGGGCGGTATTTCAGGCGCAGCCGCAGGCCTGGTCCCGGCGACGCGCGCCGGGTTTTGCGCAGATCTCGAGGAGTACGGTTCCATGTCTTGCGAAAGACGTCATTGAAACGGCGGACGCTTTGGAACCCCGAGCCAAAGGCTATGTCGGTAACCGGGAGGTCGGTTTCGTCGAGTAGCCGTTTTGCTGAAAGCAGGCGATGGGTCTGAGCGACGGCGATGGGCGGCGCGCCGAGATGCTCCAGGAACAAACGGCGCAGATGGCGATCGCCGATGCCGAGGCACGCAGCGAGGCTTTCCACGCCCGCCTCATCGAGAGCGCCTTCCGCGATTTTGCGAAGCGCGCGGGTGACAGTGGCAGAAGACCCGCACCAGGCAGGCGTACCGGGAGCGCATTCGGGCCGGCACCGAAGGCAAGGCCGAAGACCCGCGGCGGAGGCGGCGGCCGGCGAGACATAGTAGTCGATGTTCTCCTCGCGCGGCGAACGAGCCGGACAAATTGGCCGGCAGTAGATGCCCGTGGTACGGACGCCGATGAAAAAGCGGCCATCGAAACGAGGATCGCGTGCGAGACGGGCGCGGCGGCAGGTCTCGCGGTCAAGTTGCATCGTACTTCCGACTATAGCTGTAGGCGGCGGCGAGAACTAGCCATTTTCGGACGTGGTCATTCCTGGCGCAGCGCCTGCACCGGATCGATAGCCGTCACTTGGCGTGCGGGCAGGAACGAGGCCGCGGCCGCCACAAGCATGAAGAGGACGGAGACCGCCAGGAAGGTGAGCGGGTCAGTAGGACTGACGCCAAAGAGCAGCGTCGATAGAGACTGCGTGAAGGCGAGAGACCCAGCCAAGCCCACCGCGCATCCAGCCAAGGCGAGCGCTACCCCGCGCAGTACGATGGACTGTAGAAGGGCTTCGCGGCGCGCGCCAAGCGCCATGCGAATGCCAAGTTCATGAGTGCGCTGGCTGACCGACAGGGCCATGACCGCGGCGATGCCGCTCGCGCTCATCAGTAAGGCAAGGCCGGCGAACATTGCCATTAATAGTGCGGTCAGCCGAGGCGAGGCCACCGATTCGCTTCGCAGGCGTTCCATCGTGGCCACCTCGTCGATGGCGATATGCGGATCGATCTGGCGGACGATGTTGCGCGCCTCCGTAATCACCGAGGCGGGATCCTGGGTGGTTCTCAGAACGAAGTTACCGCCGAAGTTTCCCTGCGCTAACGGAAGATACAGTTCGTCGCCAACAGAGAGTTGCAGACCGTATTCCTTGACGTTGCCGACAACGCCAACTATTTGAAGCCAGCGCTCTCCGTGATCGAATGACACCCGCTTGCCGATGGGATCCTCATTCGGCCAGCGATGGCGGGCCATGGCGTTGTTTATGACCGCTACCGCGGGAGCTTCCTCGTTGTCGTGGATGGTCAAATAGCGGCCGGCGACGAGAGGCTGGCGAATGGTCTCGAAGTACTTGTCGCTGACAACGGTGAGATCGACGCGCGGCGCGAGTTCGCCCTTCGAGATGGGACGGCCTTCAATCTGAAACTCATTGTCGCCAGGGCCGGAGACGATGCCCCGGCGGCTGAGGGGGAGGTTGGAGGCGAGGGCGACGGATTCCACCTGGCCAGCCTGAGACAGGCGATCAAGGACGTTTCGAGAAAACGCATAGTATTCTTTGTGCCCGGCGGAATTGGGCAGATTGGCGGTAAGGCGCATGGTAAGCAGACGGTCCGTCCGAAAGCCAGGATCCTCCTGGATGAGGTGCATGAGGCTGCGGATTGTGAGTCCGGCGCCGATCAAAAGGACGAAGGAAACGGCCACTTGCGCCATGACAAGCACTGCACGAAGACGCTGGCGGGCCGGACCGGCAGTGGTACGGGTGCCGGACTGGCGGAGTGAGTCACCGGCTTCACGTCCTGACCATAGTGCCGGAGCGAGGCCGAAGACGAGACCGGTAAGCAACGACGCTCCAAAGGCGAAGGCCAGCACAGGCGCGTCGATTCGGACTTCGGCAGCGCGGGTTGTGAAGCGTTGCGCGAAGTTGACGAGAATTTGTAGCGCAAACGGGGCGAGGGCGAGACCAGCGAGGCCCCCGGCGAAAGATAGCAACATGCTTTCGGTGAGAGACTGCCGTACAAGCCGGATGCGGCTAGCGCCCAAGGCGGCGCGGACGGCGAGTTCGCGTTCCAGTTTCAATAGCCGTGCCAGCATGAGGTTAGCGACGTTCGCACAGGCGATGAGCAGAACCAGGCCGGCCGCAGCGAGCAAGACAAGAAAGGTGGTACGCGCGCGGCGAGTAAGATCGTCCCGTAAAGGCGCCGCTCCAATCGCGTAGCCATAGCTCTTCGGATAGACGTCCGGGTAAGCGACCTCAATGTTACTGGACACTAGATCAAGATCAGCCTGCGCCTGTTGCACGGTGACATCGGGTTTCAGCCGGCCGAAGACGGTCATCATGCGCGCCTGGCGGTTTGCCATAAAGCGTTCCGAAGAGCGCGTAGGGCACTGCGACGTAGGCATGTAGACGTCACTTTCCACTGGATATTGCGGGATGGAAGGGAGAACACCGATGACCGTATGAGGGCGGTTGTTCATCTGAAAGACCTGGCCAACGATATGCGGGTCGCCGCCGTGGCGTGTCATCCAATAGTCGTAACTGAGGATGAGGACAGCGTCACTGGCATGGGTTTCGTCACTGGCCACGAAGGTTCGTCCGAGGAGAGGCCGCACACCAAGGACGTCGAAGAAGTTTGCCGAGACGACGGCAGTCTGAACCCGCTCCGCATTGTCCTTGGTAAGCAGCAGAAAGCTCATGCTGTGATGCTCAACCACCGCGGCGAGGGTGTGGCTTTGCGTGCGATAGTCCTGAATCTCCTTCACTGAGAATGGAATGTCAGCGACATTGGCCTTCTTCGCCTTTTGATGAAGCACCACTAACTGGCCGCCATCCGCATAAGGCAGCGGGCGCAACAGGACGCCATAGACGACACTGAACATCGCCGTGTTGGCACCTATTCCGAGAGCGAGTATCCCGATAGCGGCGAGCGAGAAACCGGGGTTCTTGCGCAGTACGCGAAGACCGTAGCGGATGTCGAGAAGGACGGTTTCAACAGTGTGCCCCTGGCGCGATTCGCGGCACTCTTCTTTGGTCTGTTCGACACCGCCAAGACTGACCAATGCCGCCCGCCGTGCGGCCTCGGGCGACATGCCACGCCGCATATTGACTTCGGTTTCGCACTCGATGTGGAACTGCAGTTCCGAGTCGAGTTCCTGTTCGGATTTTCCACGCCTCATAAACCAACGAGCGATGTTTCGAAGAGTCCGCATGGTTGTCCAACCCCTTCTAGACGGTCCCCAGGATACGGTCAACCGCGCCGGAGAGGCGGGACCAATTCTCGGTGTCATCGGCCAGTTGCTTCTTGCCACTTGTCGTTAGGGCATAGTATTTCGCCTGGCGGTTGTTCTCAGACGAGCCCCATTCGGCTTGGATGAGCCCCTGCTCTTCGAGGCGATGCAACGCCGGATAGAGGGAGCCCTGGTTGACCTGGAGGACGCTCTCAGACACTTGCTGTATTCGCTGTGAGATGCCCCAGCCGTGCATTGCACCGAGTTCGAGCGTTTTCAATATGAGAACGTCGAGTGTGCCTTGTAACAGGTCGCTCTTGGGTTTCGCCATAGATCACCCCTAGATGTTCTACAAGAAGAATAAAGGGACTCCTGTAGAATGTCAAGGGGAAAGAAGATGGGGTTGTCTAACGCTGCAGCCAGGCCATGCCGTCGGGGCCTTTGCCGGTATCGAGGCGCTTGGTGACGGTGAGAGTCTTAAGATCGATGACAGCGACGTTGTTGTCACCGGTGGCGGCCACGTAAGCGCGCGCGCTATCCGGGGTAACGAGGATTCCGGCGATGTCGTGGCCGAGGTTGATTCGCTTACGCTCCTTACGTGTGGCGGCATCCAGGACGACCAAATCGCCGCTGGCAAGATCGCTCACAAGTACGGTTGAACCGTCGGGAGTGAACTTCAGCCGGTTGGATCGCTTGGTGTGGACGTTCACGGTCTCTTTTACTTTGCGGGCAGCCACGTCGATGATGGCGATGGTGCCATCGCCGGAGTTGGCGGCCCAAAGCTCACGCCCATCCGGTGAGATGTCAAAACCTTCGGGACCCTTGCCCGTCTCAATGACCGTCTGGTTCCAGTTCTGGCCCGTCTGTTCGAGGATGCTGATGCTGCCGCCAGCGATGTTTGCGGTGAAGAGCCGGTCATGGTCGAGTTGCACCATGTGAGTGCCGGCTTGACCGGTGCCCATCACCCAATCCACCTGATTCGTCGCAGGATCATACCGGCCGACTACCTTATTAAACTCAGCCGTGAAGTAGATCTTGCCGCCGGCGGCAAACAGGCCGTGGGGGCGGCGCAGAGGCGTCAGATCAACGCGATGAATCTCCTTGCGCGCGTCGATATCGATGACCGAGAGAGTGCGGCCATCCGGACCGCCATAGTTACTGGTGACGGCGAGTTTGCCGTCGGTCGAGACCACGACTTCATGCGGCTGCTCGCCCGTGGGCACGCGGCCAACGACGGCGCCGGAGGAAGGGTCGACGATGGCCAGCGAACCCTCCTTGTTGAGGACAAGGAGCGCCGGGTTGGGTGTTTGGGCTACGGCAGCGCAGAGAGTGGCGAGGGCGGCAAGAAGGCGCAGAGTCATGGTCTTATTGGTCTATCACATCGCGGCGTGCTGACGCTCCACGAAGGCGATCAACACCGAGACCAATGGCCCAGCACCGGAGAATCTACCCTTGTGAATTGTCGGAGATGCGGCGATTGTGCGGAGAGATTTCTAGCGCCAAACGAGGTGTATGGTCGCCAGATCGAGTCAGGCGCCCTGAAGGATTAGACTTTGTCGCACGATGGGTATGGACCTACCCGCCTGTTTACGCTTGCCTTGTAAGAAAAATGTGGTATTTTTTCTTACAGGAATCAAAAGTGAAAGCATGGCCCAAGCTATTGAAGACAAGATAATTAGCAGGATATATGGAAATGGGAGGGGGTGGGCCTTCTCCCAGGCCGATTTTGCTGATCTTGGCAGCCGTTCAGCCATCGACCTCGCTCTACATCGACGGGAGCGTGAAAGCGTCATTCGACGTGTCATTCGAGGCGTCTACGACTATCCCCGTCAGAGCACCGCGCTTGGGGGATCAGTCAGCCCCGATATCGATCAAGTCGCCCAGGCACTCGCACGCAAATTTGCATGGCGTATCCAGCCCGACGGCGCCACAGCTCAGAACCACCTCGGACTGTCGACGCAGGTCCCGGCCCGGGCCGTGTACCTCTCCGATGGGCCGGATCGTTCCTACGTTGTGGGAAAGACATCCCTCGCCTTCGAACACACGGCATTGAAAGAGGCAGGATTCAAACTTCCGGAAAGTCGGCTCATCGTGCAAGCTCTGAAGGCATACGGCGAAAATCGCATCTCGCCCAAGATCATTTCCCTGGTCCGAAAGAAGTTCGATCTCGCTTTGCGCCGCCGAATTCTCCTTGACACCAAGACCGCCACCGGTTGGGTTTACGCAGCCATTCAGGACATCGCCAAAGAAGATTCGAATGGATAGAGTCGCAAGGCTGCCGGCACAGGACAGGTGGGACATCTTCTCGGAAGCGGCCGCAAAACTGGGGATTAGGCCAGCGATCATCGAAAAGGACTTTTGGGTCTGTTTCGTTCTCAAGCTTCTTTTCCTGAAATCGCCCTATGGTCAATCCCTGGTCTTTAAGGGAGGCACGTCTCTTTCAAAGGCGCACGGGTTGATCGAACGCTTCTCTGAGGACATTGATCTCGTCCTGGATTGGAAGCTCATCGGGTTCGGCGGTGGACTCAAAGACCCAATGCAAAACTTCGGTTCGAAGTCGAAGCAAGACCGGTTCAACAAGGAAATAAATCGCCTGGCGGCAGATTTCATCGCGCAAACCCTCTGCCCGGAACTCGACCAACTTCTTCGGAAAGAACTGATCGGCTTGTGGGCCGCCGTGGACCGATCCGACCCTCACGTTATCAACATTCAGTACCCAGCCGCCTTCGCCGAAGCCTACATCCGTCCGGAGGTCCGGCTTGAGATCGGGCCTCTCGCCTCATGGGTACCATCCGTGACTCGCACCATTCGGCCCTACGCTTACAAAGCCTTGCCGCAACTCTTCGAGAACCCGGCATGTGAAGTGGTGGCGCTTGCAGCGGAACGCACGTTCTGGGAGAAGGCAACGATCCTTCATCAGGAAGCGCATCGCGAGACGCTGATTCCGCAACGCTACTCACGACACTACTATGACCTTTACAAACTGGCCGTCAGTCCCGTTCGGGTCTCGGCCCTAGTGTAGTGCTTCACACAGAGTGATAAGTATTAAGGGCGTTTCTGGCCCGCAT
>JBDTMC010000373.1:0-7842 GCA_039934475.1 Bryobacteraceae bacterium
AAGGGACTGCAGGAAGTACAGTTGGATCCCGTCATCGCTGCTCTGATCGGTCAGACGTCCAGCATCCAGGTTTTCTACAAGAAGAGTTACATACCATCGTCGAACGTCAGCCTCTCCCGGTCATTCCGGAAGTCGTCAGTAAGTCTCTCGTATAACCAGGGCGTTTCCCCCGGCAACGGCGTGTATCTCACCAGCCGCAGCCGCAACGCCGGAATCTTCGGCGGCTATACGGGCATCCGAAAATGGGATTTCTCAGGCGGTTTCGCCTATTCCCAACTGGTGGGCCTGGGCTTTATCCAGGGATCCTATTCGACGTGGACCGGAGGCGGAGGAGTCGCCTACCGCCTCTCGAACCTGTTCTCGATGTCGGGACGCGTCGATTCCAGAAGGGCCGCTTTGACCACCTCCGGCTTCCAGCGTGATTCGGTGCGGCTGTCCTTTGGAGTCACCGTTTCGCCGGGCGAGATGCCGGTCTCTCTGTGGTAACCGGCGGCTACAAAACCTGTTGAAGAGCAGCCTGCAGGCGCTCCGCAAAGTTCTCGCCGGATTCCGACCATAGCTGGCGCCGGTCCGCCGCTAACGTATCGTCGAGCGAGTGAACCAGGGACAACAGACTGCGCACGTTAGACTGCACCAGGCGCGCGCTGGAAGGATCGTCGACGTCGGGCAGAAAGTGAAAGTCGGGTCCGAAGTCGATCCTGATGTTCTCATCGCGCTCCCGCTCAAACGCGGGTCCAAAGGCATAAATCGAAACCGGCGCCGGCGCCAATTTCCATTCCGTGTCTTTCTGCCAGATATCCCATTTGGTCTCCAGATGAACCGCAATATCGGCGGCGCGATGTTGCCTTACGGCCGCCAGCATGTCGTCGATGTCCAGCGGCAGGCCGAACTGCTGCTCCATCAGGAACGGCTCCGTCAGAGCAACGGCATGCACTCGCACGATGATATCCGGCGCCAGACGCGACACGGGAAACTTCTGCAACAACAGGCCCAGATGCCGCAGCATGTTGAATTCGGTGAACCCGCGGAGCCAATAAGAAAGGTAGAGTTGATCAGCCATAGAGCCACTTCCATGGTACCGCTCCTCGCGAGGGGTTCAGGTAGAATAGAGGATCGCCGGGGGGTTGGACGAAGAGCCGGCAAAGACCGAATTCGCATGATGAAATTACAGCTTGGGGCTATTCTGGCGGCGCTCTGTTGCGCCCTGGCGGGATGCAATCGCACTGTTCCCACGCCAGTAGCCAAGGATTCCGGACCCATTCCGGTCCGCGTTGTGCCGGTAGGGGCACGCGATGTGCAGCGCGTGGTGGAAGCGGTGGGGACAATGTTTCCTATCGACGAGGCCGTGATTAGCGCCGAGGTGGAAGGCCGCGTGGATCAGGTCCTGGTGGATCTGGGAGACAAGGTGGCGCAAGGCGATGTGATCGTGCGCATCTCCGACGAAGAACAACGCTACCTGGTGGCGCAGAATGAAGCCCAGCTCAGGCAATCGCTGGAGCGCCTGGGTTTGAAGAACGAAAACGACAAGGTGAAGGACATCAAAGAGACGCCCGAGGTGCGCCGCGCGCAGGCCGACCTCTTCGATGCCCAGCAGCATTACACCCGCATCCGCAGCCTGGTGGATCAAGGCATCGGATCGAAGAGCGATCTCGACCAGGCACAAGCCAAGTACGACGCCGGGCGGGCCGGCTACGACGCCACGGTGAACCAAACCCGCAACCTGGTGCAGGAAGTCGCACGGTTCCGCGCCATTTTGGATCTACAGCGCAAGAAACTGCGCGACACAACAGTGCGCGCGCCCTTCCCCGGTTCGGTGAAGGAGCGCAAAGTGACCGCTGGGCAGTATGTGCAGGCCAACACACCTCTCCTCACGCTGGTGAAGACCGATCCTGTGCGGCTGCGCATCGAAGTAGCGGAACGCATGGCGCCGTGGATCAAGGTGGGCCAGCGCGCCGAAGTGCGTGTGGAAGCCTTCGAGGGGCGCGTGTTTGAAGGCAAGGTGTGGCGCATCGCGCCAGTGGTTGATGAAGCGAAGAGAACGTTCATTGTTGAGGCGTTGATCGCGAATCCCAACGGCGAACTGAAGCCTGGCTCTTATGCGCGGGCGCGCCTCGCCACCAACAAATCGGAGCGCATCAAACTGGTGCCCAAGCTGGCCGTGAATTATGTCTTCGGCTCCAACAAAGTCTATGTCGTAAAGAACAATGTGGTGGAGGCGCGAGACGTCAAACTGGGCGACCAATACGAAGAGGATGTCGAGATTTTAGAAGGCTTGAAAGAGGGGGAATCGCTGGCAACAACGGAGATTAACCGGCTGGACTCCGGCGTGAAGGTCTCTGTAGACACTTCGCGGAGGGCGGCCACTTAACTGCCGCCCTCCGGCAAATGCCGAGTTACTTCTTGGGCATGAGGACGGTGTCGATAACGTGAATCACACCGTTGTCTGTGACAATGTCGGTCTTTACGACGTTGGCATTGTTCACCATTACAGAACTGCCTTTCACGGTGATCTTAACCGTGGAGCCCTCAACGGTCTTGGCGGTCTTCAGCTTCACAACGTCAGCGGCCATGACTTTGCCGGCGACGACGTGATAGGTAAGGATCTTCTTCAACTTGGCCGGGTCTTTCAGCAGGGCATCGACAGTTCCGGCAGGTAGCTTGGCGAAGGCCTCGTCGGTGGGTGCAAACACAGTGAATGGGCCGGGGCCTTTGAGGGTATCGACCAGGCCGGCGGCCTGGACGGCGGCGACCAGCGTCTTGAAGCTTCCGGCGCCGATAGCGGTATCGACGATGTCCGCCGCGGGCATTGCAAAGGCCGCCAGCACGAGCAGAGATAGAACAGTTGCGAAACGTTTCATTAAGGGGAGACTCCTTTAGGGTCTTGGTTTTCCAGCTCGTCTGATGAGGGCTGCCGAGCGGTAGAGACACAAAAAGTGAAGAATAAAGTGATGCATCGGCCTACTCCGAAGCCTCATCACATAAAAGAGGTGTAGCCTGAATTCCGCAGTGTACCGGTTTACCACCGCCTCCTGGCTGGCCATCGATTCCATTCGCGCGCACAAGCTGCGCAGCTTTCTCACCCTGCTCGGCGTCATCATTGGCGTGGCCAGTGTCGTCCTGGTCGGAGCCGCTATCGACGGCCTCGGATTATATGCCGAACAGAGTACGGCGAAGGCCTTCGGAACCGATAGCTATCTCATCGGCCAATTGCTGCAACTGGGCCGCCTGACACGCAAAGAGCGCATGGACCGGCTCCGCTACAACAAACCGATCCGCATGGACGATGTCGAGTACCTGAAGATCACCACCGGCAAAGACATCCTCTACAGCCCCTACCGCACCAAAGGCGACGACGTAAAACACGACAACCTGACTTATGAGACGGCCAATATCATTGGCGTGGCTGCGGCTCTACCCGATATTCGCGACGTCACTCTGGTGGATGGCCGGTTCTTCACCGAGGCCGAAGAGCAGACTCGTCAGCCTGTAGCCGTGATAGGCCAGGACATCGTATCCACGCTGTTTCCCTCCACCTCCCCCATCGGCAAAACGATTCGCATCAAGGGAATCGACTTCACGGTGCTAGGGGTGCAGGAGAAGCTTGGTTCGGCGAATGGCCGCAGCCAGGACAATGGCGTATATATCCCCACTCCGGTGTATACGAAGCTGTACGGCACGGAGAAGTCGGTGGTGGTGTTCGGCAAGCCGAGACCGGAGACGGGCTTCACTCTGGAGACCGGCCTCGATGAATCGAGGACCGCGCTACGGACGCGTTTCAAGGCCAAACCCGGCAAGCCGGATAACTTCGATTTTCTAACGCCCGATGCGATCCGCTCGTTTGTGGACAGCATCCTCGGATTAATCGGCGCGGTGGTGATCCCTGTGACTGGTATTTCGCTGGTAGTGGGCGGAATCGTCATCATGAATATCATGCTGGTGAGCGTGACCGAACGGACGCGCGAGATCGGTGTACGGAAATCGCTGGGCGCGCGCAGTTCAGATATCATGCTGCAATTCCTGCTGGAGGCGTTGATCATGTCGATGATGGGCGGTCTCATCGGATTGACAATTGGCGGCCTCGCCGCGGCAGGCCTGGGCAAGGCTTTGGATACGCCACTGCGGCTGACGCTACCGTACGTCATCCTGTCGATATTTGTGTCTACTGCGGTAGGCGTCCTATCAGGTTGGTATCCGGCTCGGCGCGCTGCGCGTCTCGACCCGGTAGAAGCGTTGAGGTCGGAGTAAGCGATGCAACTAGCCGCGGGTGAGAATTTGCGTATGGCGCTGGACGCCGTCTGGAGCCACCGGTTCCGTTCGATGCTGACGATCATTGGTATCGTGATCGGCATCACGACCGTGGTCACGGTCTCCTCCCTCTTGACGGGTCTCCGCAAAGGCATCGTCGTATTCTTCCAGGAATTCGGACCGAGCAACGTCTTCCTGAATCAATATGGGGGCGACCCGAACCAGCCACCCACACCTAAGGAAGCGCGGCGCCGTCCGGTGACACCGGAATACGCGGAACTGATCAAGCGGCTGGTGCCTTCGGTGCGCGAAGTGAGCGTGCAACTCTACATCCCAGGCTTCGTCGGAACGCAACCGCTGGTCGCGAAAGTCCCCGGATACGAGTCGGACAATGTGTCCCTGTCGGGCTACAGCGCGTCGAGTTTTACCACTCAGCCGCGCGATGTGCGCATCGGACGCGTCTTCACGCCGGAGGAAGACGCCCGTGCTGCCCGCGTCTGCATTCTTGGCGAGACCATTGCCGAAGCGCTCTTTCCCGATGGCCAGGCGCTGGGAAGAACGGTTACGGTAGGCGGCGCGGACTATACCGTAATCGGTGTCCTGGAGAAGGCCAAAGGCGGCTTCTTTGGAGAGAACGGCCTCGACCGCCAGATTACGATCCCGCTTCAAACGGCGCGCCTGCGCTATCCGCAGCTGGACCGCTTTTATATCATCGCGATGGCGCGGGAAGGCATGCGGGACGATGCGCTGGAGGAGGTCCGCGGGCTGATGCGGCGCGTGCGCAAGCTGCCGCGCGATGCCGAAGACGATTTCGCGCTAACGACACCGGACCAGATCATCAAGCGCTTCGATCAGATCACTGGCATGATCGTTCTTGTCTCCATCGCCATCAGCGGCCTCGGCCTGCTGGTGGGCGGCATCGGGGTGATGAACATCATGCTGGTCAGCGTCACGGAGCGCACACGCGAGATTGGCGTGCGCAAGGCGCTCGGCGCAAGGCGCGGCGACATCGTCGTGCAGTTCCTGATGGAAGCGATCACATTGACCGGGCTCGGCGGCACGGTGGGGATTGTCTTCTCGGTGCTGGTGACGCTCCTGATAAGCGTGCTGGTGCCATCACTGCCTTCGGAGGTTCCGCCGTGGGCCATCATTGCGGGCTTTAGCGTTTCCGTGGCGGTCGGCCTGTTTTTCGGGGTGTGGCCGGCGTTCAAGGCGTCGCGCCTCGATCCGGTAGAAGCTCTGCGCTACGAATAGCGGGGCGCAGGAGTCTGAGCCGGCTGGCGCGCCTGATCAGCTATCTCCGGCTCCGAGGCGCTTGCCGGCAACCGCACGCGGAAGCGGCTTCCCTTGCCTAGTTCGCTCTCCACATCGATGGAGCCGCCGTGGGCCTTCACCACCCACGCCACGAAGCTGAGACCAAGGCCAATGCCTCGCTCGGCGAGGACGTCGGCGTTGGGAACGCGAAAGAAGCGGTCGAAGATCTGCGGAAGATGGCCCTCGGGAATGCCGATGCCGCTGTCCTCCACCGTCAGTTCACCCCATCCATCCAAAGCCTTCACCACCGCCCGGACGCTGCCGCCCGGATGTGTGTATTTGATGGCGTTGGAAAACAGGTTGGTGAGCAGGCGTTCGATCTGCAGCTTGTCGGCGGAGACGAAGCAGGGTGATTCGACGGTTGCGGTGAGTGTGATCTGCGCTTCGATGGCGGGAATCTGAAACTCCTCCACCATGTCCTCCACCAGCGAGCCGAGATCGAGATGAGTGCGCTGCAGAATCAGGTGACCGGCTTCGGCCTGCGAAAGTAGCAGCAGCGTCTTGATGATGTGCGAAAGGCGCTCCACACCCTGCAGGGCGTTGACGATGGCATCGCGGTAGCCTTCCACATCCTGGGCCGTGAACAGGGCGACTTCCAATTGACCGCGGATCACAGTAAGCGGAGTTCGCAATTCGTGAGAAACGTCGGCGGAGAATTGCTGGGATTGCTGGAAGGAACCGTCCAAGCGGTCCATCATACTGTTGAACGTGCCGATGAGATGATCGAGTTCGTCGCCGGCGCCGCGGGGAGTGATGCGTAGCGCGAGGTTGCTGCCGGAGATGCGCTGGGCGGTTCCGGCGACGGCGATGAGAGGCTGTAGGGCAGGTCCGGCGAAGAACCAGCCCATGACAGAGGCAAGAATCAAGAGCAGCGGCACCAGCGCCAGGTACTTGAGGGTGAACTCATTGGTGATGGCGACGTCCTCGGAAATGGCCCGCGCGATGGCGCAGAAATGAACCTTCTTCTCGTCCACCAGCACGCTGCGGCGGATGAGGAAGGCGACGCCGCGGCTGTTGCGGCGGACGGTCCAATCAGTCTTACCGGCAGCGAGGATGCGCTTAATTTCGTCGGCGCTCTCCAAGCCGAGGGCGAGATACCCGTCGGATGCTTCCAGCACGCGGCCATTGGCATCGGCCATCAGGATGATGCGGCGGAGGCGCGCCACGAAGGCAGCCTCTTCCGGATCGTCCTTGTCAGCGAACCAGAGAGGAATGTCGTGCTCAAAGCGAACGTAGGCTTTGACGGAGGCATATTCCTCGTCGAGGATATCGTGCGAGTGGCTCTCCAGCGTGTGGGCCAGCGTCTGACGGAAAAGGAAGCCGATGCCAATGAGGACGATGGCAAAGAAGACCATGTAGCTGAAGGCGAGACGAAAACGCAAACTGCGCGGGATTCGGCGGATGGCCGACTGGCGCGCTTCGCGTTCCTCGCCCCACTTCAGGCCAGTCACCTCTCGGCAGTCTTGTCTGCGGGACGGTCAGGGGCTTCGAGCATGTAGCCGATGCCACGAACCGTGTGAATCAGCTTCACCGGAAATTTGTCGTCGATCTTGCTACGCAGGTGGCGGATGTAGACATCGACGATGTTGGTGAGGCCATCGTAGTCCATATCCCACACGTGCTCCACAATCATGGTGCGGCTAAGCGGGCGGCCGCGGTTGCGCATCATGTACTCGAGGATGCTGAACTCTTTGGGGGCCAGATCGATGTTCTCACTGGAGCGCGTGACCTTGCGGCGAATGCAATCCAGATGGAGTTCGCCCACCTGCAGTTTCTCCGGGGTAGGCTGGCCGCGGCGGAGCAGGACGCGTACGCGGGCCAGTAGTTCGACGAAGGCAAACGGTTTCACCAGGTAGTCGTCGGCGCCCAGTTCCAGTCCCTTCACCCTGTCATCCACGGCGCCACGCGCGCTGAGGATAAGCACGGGCGGATTCGACTTGCGGTTGCGAATCTTCTCGAGCACCGTGAGGCCGTCCATATCCGGCAGCATGAGGTCGAGAATGATCAGATCGTAGTCAGTCCCATGAACCATGTTGACGGCATTGGAGCCATCCCCGGCGACATCGACTGCATATCCGGCGCTTTCCAGACCACGGCCGAGAAAATCGGCTATTCGCTTCTCGTCTTCTACTACCAGAATTCTCATTGCTTCGTTCGACCTATCTCACATAGTTTCCCACGTTTTGGGGCCGAACGAAGCACGAACTGGTCCGACTAACCTAAAGGCGCTCAGCCGTCACGGTCACAGGAACACCTTTTGCAATTGAGTCGAACACGGGTGAA
>JBDTMC010000374.1:0-7783 GCA_039934475.1 Bryobacteraceae bacterium
CCGAGACGAAGGGTAATTGCGTCTCCGCGAGCCCGGGAGTTCTACAGAACCAACATGAAGTCCATCCAGTATCGACCGGCGCACAAGTCACCTCCCAGAAGATTCTGCCCTCCTACGTTACATATTGTCTGCATGGGGGCGGCTGGTGAGGGCGCTTCACTCACCAGATCAAATAGCTGGGGCGTTGGCCATCCAGTTGCTCCGCCCCCCGCATGACCAAACACGAAGCTCCGACGATTCTCCTGATCGCGCTCTCCTTGGTGGCTGCCGCAGCGCCCGCCCGCTCACAATCGGCGGATGATCCGGTGAAGGCTGATAACACAAAGGTCAACAAACGCGACCGTGCTTCCGGCGAAGCAACCGCCGATCAGCAGAAGATGAACGCGACAGACCGCGCGCTTACAACGAAGATTCGGCGTTCCATCATGGCTGACAAATCGCTCTCCATGTACGCTCACAACGTGAAGATCATCAGCCAGGACGGAACCGTAACCTTGAAAGGCCCCGTTCAGTCTGACGGTGAAGTAAAAACGATCTTAGCCAAGGCGACCACCGTAACCGGAGACGCCGCTAAGGTGATCAACGAAATGTCCGTGAAGCCGTAACGGCTCAAGTCAAGTTCTAGAGCCACATCCAAATCGTAAAGGAGACTAACATGTCAGAAAAGAACACTGCTGTATTCGGGCTTTATAAGACGCCCACCCAGGCGGAGCACACCGTCGATTCGGAATCCACACCTCCACCATCTGGATGGTCGCCAGCTTCTCCAACACGGCGCCCGGAGTAAGCCCGGGAGCATGAATCATCAGCCGGTTTTTCAACGTCACTTGCAGGCAGTAAGCCAGGAACGCAACCATCACATGTTCCAACTGATGATAAATGGGCCGGATTCCCAACTCACTCTTTAATGAGCGGAACACCGACTCGATCTGCGTCAGTTGCACATAACGCGTCCACAGTACCTCCGGATCTTCGCTGGTGAGATTGCTCCTCAGCAGATAGTGACCGTCGCGTTGTTGAGCCGCTTGCAGCTTCGCTTTGCCCTTCGGGGTCCCCACCAGATAGAAAGTCTGCCGCTCCGGCTCGCGCATCTGCTGCAGCAACGCCTCGCTCGGTATGCCGCGATCCATCACCCAGACGCGGCGCGCTTTGCCGTACATTGCTCTTGATCGGGCTCAAGAATCCCTGCAGCGTGCTGCGCTCAGGCGGTCCTTTTCGGCTACCTCAAAGTCACACTGCAGCAGTTCATCCATCGCGCTATCGGTGAACCATTGGCGATGGACATGGAATTCACTGCCAGGATCGAGCAGCCGGTTGACCACCAGTAAGCGCAGCACCTTCTCCCAACTGACCGACTCGCGCCCGATCTAGGATCAATCCGTAGGATTCACCTCGTAGCGCCTCGCGTCGGTTTGGTTGTGCTGACCGCTCGGGACGACGAACCTCTCTGTGCACAGGCGCGCCTCGAGGGCGCCCAGGAATGTCTGTTGAAAAGTGAACTCAAACCGCGACTGCTTCTTAGAGCTATTCGATATGCAGTTGAGCACAAGAGGATGGAGCATCGGTTCGATGAAATGGAGAGTGCACAGATCACCCTAGCCTCGATTGGTGATGGTGTGGCGTGTTCTGACAGCAAGGGAAATCTCACTTTTCTCAACCGTGTCGCCGAAGAGCTCACATGCTGGTCACATCAGGAGGCGCTCGGCCGCCCGATGTCGGAGGTATTAGAGTTTCGGGACGCCTCCTCGCACGAAATAGCCTTTGGACAAGATTACCCCCTACACTTGCCTTCAAACGCGGTCCTCGTCCGCCGCGATGGCGTGGAGATATCAGTAGAAGGCTCCGTCTCACCGGTCCATCACGGCAAGGGGCAACCTGAGGGTGCGGTCATCATCTTCCGGGACGTGACCATTATGCGCGCCATGATTCTCCAAATCGCCCATGCGGCCCAGCACGATTTCCTCACCGATTTGCCCAATCGAATGCTGCTTGTTGAACGGATCAACCAAGTGATCTTCTCGGCTCGGCGCCATTCAAGACGAGTTGGATTGCTGTTCGTTGACTTGGACGGCTTCAAGAATATCAACGACACACTCGGACACTCTGCCGGCGACCGCCTTCTTCAGTCTATCTCGTCACGATTAGTGGAAGGCGTGCGCGGTTCCGACACAGTCAGCCGTCAGGGAGGCGACGAGTTCATCGTTCTGCTATCCGAATTGGCGCATGACGAAGATGCTGCCCTCACCGCCCGGAGGCTGTTGCGCGCGATAGCACAGCAACATCGGATCGAAGAGCACGAGGTCTATATCACCGCCAGCATTGGTATCAGTGTCTATCCCGACGATGGTCTGGATGCCGAGACGCTCATCACAAACGCTGACGCGGCAATGTACGATGCCAAGAAGGAGGGACCCCAGGGCTTCCAGTTCTTCAGGCCGGCCATGAACCTCCGCGTCATGGAGAGACAATCAATTGAAGAAGACCTAACACACGCAGCCGAGAGGCACGAGCTGTCCCTCCATTACCAACCGAGGGTCAATTTGAAGTCTGGCGAGATTACCGGCGCAGAAGCGTTGTTGCGTTGGACACATCCGACGCGAGGGCAAGTCAGTCCGGCCGAATTCATTCCCGTCGCCGAAAAATGCGGTCTCATTCTTCCAATAGGCAGGTGGGTACTACACGAGGCGTGTCGACAGATCCGAGCTTGGGCAGACGCTGGCCTGTTTCTCTCGACGATATCGGTGAACATCTCCCCTGTTGAGTTTCGCCATGAGTCATTCCTGGAAGGAGTCAGATCGATCCTCTCGGAAACAGGTCTCCATCCTGGCGCGCTCGAACTGGAGTTGACGGAAACTGCCCTCATGAAGGACCCGGATACCACAGAGCCCACTCTCAAGACACTGCGGGAATTGGGCGTGCAAGTTGCGGTCGACGGCTTCGGAACTGGGTACTCCAGCTTGAGCAACTTGAGGACGTTCTGTATCGATTGCCTCAAGATCGATCAGGCATTCGTTCGTCAAATCGACGCCAGTATCGCCGATCCAACCGTTGTGAATACCATCATCGCGATGGGCCGAAGCCTCAACCTGCGGGTGATCGCCGAAGGCGTAGAGACACGCGAGGAACTGGAGTTTCTTCGGAACCAGGAATGCGAGGAGGCACAGGGATACTACTTCAGCCGGGCCGTTGCCTCTACAGCAGTTCGCCGAGAGACTTTCGCGAGAGATAGCGGAGATCGTTCTTCCACCTTCCCACGAATGAATGCCTCGCGCAAAGATTACACATCGTCAGGCAGAGTCGTCTTCGGGGATCACTCGCCGGCTCCACCCATACCCGCGGCCGAAACCGGCAACGGACTACTTTGAAGCCGCCTCGAAGCCATATTGCTTCTCCGATCAGGCGCGTTCTGCAGCGTTGCTTGTTCAAGGTCGTCAGGGTACGATTTAAACCTTCAGTTTGCTCAAATCAAGAGAACGGGGCCCAATGGCCCCTTTCTTGCATTCTGCTTTGCCACAAAATTAGAGGTCGGTTAGCATCGGCCATAGAAAACTGTCTACGAACTGGACGTCGCCCCGCACGGCGGTCTCCCTATTGATGAACGGTGACAATTGACGTCGTGGGATTGCAAGTCGAATCGAGACTGCTACCCGTCAGCGAGCATCGCCGCGTCCGCACCACATGTCCGGGCGCGTCATTTTAGCCTCCGGCCTCGCGTGCGCGTTTTAGTTTCTATTTTTTTAGGACGGGTGTCGAGCGCGAGCCCGCAAGGTCTTTACAGGATTTACCTGAATCGCGATTCCAACCACTGGTTTGTGAAGGCCGTTACGATTAGAGCGGCGTAAGCAGATACCCGTGCGATTGACCGTTCCGCGTGCCGTATCCGATAATCTGGCCCGCGTCGTTGATTCCCGTGGCTGCGGTCAGCAACCAACCCAACCCTCTGGGGATCAGGGTATTGAGATCCACCGGCATTCCATTCTGAAAAATCACGGCGTGATACACCAGATAGCTGGTGTCAGTCCGCACATTGGCTTGTCCAACCACCACACCGGTGCTGCTGATGGCAAGCCCGGAACTGTACTGGCGAAAGGCTCCAAGGTCAGTCATCGTGCCGTTGCTATAGAAAAAGGCATGGGCTTTGCCGTTGCCGGGAAGATAGGCCTGACCGGTGATTTGTTCGGCATCGTTGATGGCAGAGGCCTGGCTCCAAGATCCGCCCAGCGTACCGAGATCGTGCATCGTTCCCGCGGTGTACAGAAATCCGTGGAAGTCCCCGCTGGGGAGGTAGGAATACCCGACAACGTTACCGGCGGTATCGATCCCGGCAGCGCTGGTTGTCCAGCCTGGATCGTTGCCGCCTAGCGTTCCAAGATCTATCATCTGCCCGTTGGTCCAAAGAAACGCGCGAGTGAAATTGTTCGCCGTGAGGGAAGATCCTGCGATCTGACCGGCATCGTTTATCGCATACCCCACACTGTAGTCGCCGCCGAGCGTACCGATGTTCCTCATCTGGCCTTTTGAGTAGCGGAAGGCCCGATACGTTCCGTCGATTTGCGTGGAATAGCCAGTCACCGTGCCGAACGAATTAATTCCCTGCCCCTGGCTGTATTCTCCGCCGAGCGTGCCCAAGTCTATCCGGTTGACGCCGTTAGAGAGGAACGCATGGTTGCCGGCGATGCCGGTGATTTCCGTAAAGCGATTAATGGCTGTCACCTGGCTGGCTCGGCCAAGGTCGGTGATGGTGTAATTCTGTGCCGCCAGCGGCAATATAGTGGCCAGACAGGAGAACGCGAACAGAGCACATCGCAACATAGGGAGCACCTTCCTCATGATCGTGAGACAGAATGACGCGCACCCGCGCGGTTTACAGATGTTAAGTCTTCAGTTCCGCCGCACTCTCAGCCGCCGCTTTGCGCGCTTCTTCCAAAGCGCCGGTAGGGAAACTGATGGCGCCCACACGGGGATGGCCGCCGCCGCCGTAACGCTCACATATGATGGCCAAGTTTTCCTGGTATAGCGGGGGATGCCGGGAGCCCAAGGATTGGAACCCAACCAAAATCTTCGTTCGAAAGCTGGAGGTGCTCACTGACACGTTATAGACGGACTCCGGAAACAGGGAGTAGGAGATAAATTCATTATACCCTTCCAGATCATAGCTGCTGAGATCGAACGCAGTTGCAGGTGGCTTCCTTGCGGATGATCTCCATGGACCGCAAATGGCGCTCGTGGAGAGGCTGGTAAAGCCCTTGAATTTCATCGGTCCGCGATTCGCGGAAACGATCGTCACTCCCGAACGCAGACGTGATGCCAGACGCGTACAGCGCGCCGTCTGTCCTGCAGCGACTACGTCGTAACGGCCCCACGGTTTATCCCACTGAGCCGCCGAATTCGTCTCCTACTGCGCGATCCGAGGCGAGGAACTGGCGGGGCCTAAGTGGTCGAATGCTTCAGGCGAGCGACGTTGTACCTTTGCGGCCGTTGGTCTGCGATGCCTTTCGCTTTCCCGGGCTCTTGACCATGCCGCCGCGCCGGCCGAGCTGGGCCATCCAGCGTTTAGTTCCGTAGATGTTCCGCAGGAGGCTTGGAACGTAGAGGTCCAGGCGTAGCTCCGGCCAGTGCAGCCCCGTGCCGTTGCCCAGAATCTCCACCTGGGCCCGGAACAGCGGTTGCCCGTGATTCTCAGTCCTGAAGAGGTCCTGCGGCTTCTGGATGCGGCGCCCCAACCCGCCTTGGTCTTCTGCGTGGATGAGAAGTCAAATCCAAGCCCTCGACCATACTCAGCCCGGCCTACCTCTGAAGAAAGGCCGTTGCGGCACCATCACGCACGACTACAAGCGCCCGCACGGCCACCCTGTTTGCGGCGCTCAGCACATTGGACGGCTTTGCCGGAGCGCGCTGGAGGTAAGCATCGTAGCCGGTCTCGACCTGGATTGGCAACGAGAGATAGCCGAAGGTGATGCCCAACGAGCTGAGCCAAGCCCCTGGACGGATGCGAGTGCACGGAGGTTGCCCGATATACCCTGAGATTCGCCGGAGCCAGGGCAAGGCCGTGCTCTCGATACTGCATAGAACACGTTCATCCTGTGATTGCCGGCCTGATCCCTGTTGTCCTCAGCTGTGGACAACATACCCCAGCATACACAACAATTGAGAGACCCAACTGCTCCTAAGCTGTGAATTCGCCTGTAGACGGCCCTTGACGATTTAACATATGTTAGCGAGTTCTTTCGCCAGTTCCGGTGTTGCCACATGCAGTAGCGTTTTAACACGGAGCTTCGAATGAATCCATGTAGATTGCGACGAATTCTCCCGCGGCTGGCCGCGGGTGCCTTGCTTGCTTCGATGAGTCTATTTGCCGCGAACAGTTACACCGTTACGCCTCTGACTTCTGATGTTCCAAACGCCGCCCCGGTCACCGACGTGGGACTTGTCAACGCCTGGGGGATCGCCCATGGCCCTAACGGTCCCTGGTGGGTGAACGCAGCCGCCACCGGCACGTCACGAGTGTACGACGCCTCCGGCAACCCCAGCCTGATCGTCTCAATTCAGCCTCCCATCGGGGGGAGTTCGCCATCGGCTCCCACCGGAATCGCGTTCAATTCGACACCAAGTTTTCCCTTGACTCCTGGGAACCCTAGCCTGTTCCTGTTCGTGACGGAGGGCGGAACCATCGCTGGCTGGAGTCCAACCGTCAGCCAGAATCACGGCATAACCAAGGTCGACAACAAAAATGGCGCCATCTACAAGGGAATGACGTTGGGAGTAATTCAGGACACCGGAAACTTTTTGTATGCCGCCAATTTCCATGCCGGAACCGTTGAGGTCTATGATGCGGCTTTCCGGCCCGTGACCCTCCCTACCGGAGCATTTGTCGATCCAAAGATTCCGGCGGGGTTCGCGCCATTCAACATGCAGAACATCGGCGGTAAGATCTACGTTGCCTACGCGAAACAGGACGCGAACGCCGAAGACGAAGTTGCCGGACCAGGCATGGGATTCGTATCCGTATTTTCCCCGGCCGGAACGCTTCTCCGTCGACTACAGTACGGAACATGGTTTAACGCACCGTGGGGCATCACGATGGCTCCCGACGGGTTTGGTTCGCTCGGCGGTTCGGTTCTAGTCGGAAACTTCGGTAGCGGCACCATCGTTGCCTTTGATGCGAATACCGGAATGCTAAAGGGCGCCCTGCGCGATTCAACGGGAGCCCCCGTCGTGATCCCCGGTCTTTGGGGTCTGGGATTCGGAGACGGCGGCCCATCCGGCGATGCCAACGCGCTCTACTTCGGAGCTGGAATCAGCAACGAGGCCCACGGCCTATTCGGCAAGATCGTCGCAAACCCATAGATTCAAAATTCACGGTCGCCGTTACGCCCCCGATGGTCACCTGTGGAGAATTCACACTCGCAGCTGCGCCCGAAAACACATGACCAGCCGGTACTAGCGGCGTCTTCGGGCCGAAAGCCGACACCGTACAGCAGCACCGTTTCCCCAGCTTTCACCGGTCTGGCGGGGTAGGAGAAACGCCCGCGGGTCCAGTGAAATCGTGTCCGGCACCACTATTGCCGGGACTGGCGGGGGTTAGTTAGCACAATCGCCGCTGCGTACTTGCTGTTTGGTGATGGAAACCTGCCTTCGTGTCAGGCTGATTGAGTGATCGGGAGAAGACCTCCCACCTCGATTTACTTTTCCTATAGTCACACCCCCGGTTGTTGCCCCCGAATCAGTTTTTCCGGCCGGCTAGATATCTTTCGAGCTTATCGAACGACTCCGACCAACCCTG
>JBDTMC010000375.1:0-7752 GCA_039934475.1 Bryobacteraceae bacterium
CTATAACCACGCTGAAAAGATCGTTGCCAAGGCCCTCACCAACGACAAGGGTCTGTTTGGGTTCGATAGCCTTCCCCCTGACAACTACAGCATCCGCGTCTCGCTCGCCAGTTTCGTGCCCGCAGTCAAGCGCGGCATCCTTGTACAGCCCGGCATGCGAAGCTTCCTGTCGGTCAATTTGGCGGGGCTCTTTAGTTCTGTCGAACTGGTCTATGCCCTCCCCGGCCAAGGCGCGCTGTTGAGCGACGAGTGGAAGTGGGTGCTTCGCTCCTCGGTCGCCACCCGCTCCATCATGCACATTGGTGATTCATCCAGGGTGAAAGTAGCCTCAGAGAAACCGGCGAAGCTCTTCTCCGGTACCAAGGCGATGGTGAAAGTGTCGGCCGGCGATCAGGGCCTCTCCTCCGCCCTTGGTCAGGAGACCGATCTCGGCACTGCTTTCGCTCTGGCGACATCCACGTACGGCAATAACCGTGTGCAATTCACCGGCAATGTCGGCTATGGTTCGGCCTCTGGTATTCCATCGGCTGGTTTTAGCACGCGGTTTAGCCCCATGGAACCCAATTCATTCGCGCCGGAAGTCCAGGTCACAATGCGCCAGGTGTTCCTGCCGACTCGGATCGGCGCTTCGCTCATCGGCAATCGCCAGGATGCTCCCGCCTTGCGGTCAATTTCTCTCGTCTCTCATGACCAGATCCAGATCTCCGACAACCTCTTGTTGGAGTATGGCGGTGGACTTGAGTCGGTCTCCTATCTGGAGCGCCTTAACTATCTCAGCCCCTTCGCGCGCGCCACCTACGATCTGGGCCCTGGTGGTCGCCTTCAGTTCGGCTACAACTCCGGAGCCCCGCCTCTCCCTCTCATGACCGACAGTGCTGTCACCGATTCCACTCTCCAGGAAGGCATCTCCTCCCTCGCTCTTTTCCCGCGCATCTCTTTGCGGGATGGTAGAGCCGCCGTACAGCGCACGACCAATTTTGAGATGGGCTACCGGAAGGTAACGGGCAAGCGCGTGTATAGCCTCGGCGCTTACCAGGAGACCATGAGCAACGCCGCTCTTTCCGTCGCCGGGGGTAACGGCCTCTTCTCCAACTCCGATCTGCTTCCCGATATCAGTTCCCACAGTTCGATCTTTAACGTCGGCACGTTCCACAGCCGCGGCTTCACTGGCAGCGTCACGCAGCAGTTAGGCTCAGCTTGGACGGCTACCCTTGCCTACGGCAATGGCGGTGTCCTGCGCACGGAAGCTCGGCGCCTGGTCAGCGACGATCCAGAAGAACTCCGGAACATGGTCCGCTCGGCGCAACAGCAATGGGCATCCGTCAAACTGGGCGGCTCCATTCGCGAAACAGGCACCCGGCTTCGGGCCAGCTACATGTGGACCGACTATCGTTCTCTGACGCCGGCTCACATGTACATCACCCAGAGCCTCTACCCAGAGGCTGGCTTGAATATCGGGATTCGGCAGCCGATTCCCTATCCCGGAGGCTTCCTTGGCCGCCTCGAAGCTTCGGCGGAGCTCCGCAACCTGCTCGCTCAGGGCTATCTCCCCATCGACACAGCCGACGGCGGCCGTCTCGTCCTCATTCACTCCCCTCGCGCCGTGCGTGGCGGCCTCAGCTTCATTTTCTAGTCCCCCCCCGTCGCCGGTCACAACGAAACCCGGGTAATTTCATGATTGGTGTCACGCGGTTACCTAATCACCCGTTCGGATTGCTATCCTCTCAAATCTACAATCGGTGCATGAAACTACGAAAGACTCGAAATCCCGAGCCAGCGAAAAAAACACAAGGCCGGGTGAAACTAATCGCCGCGCCGGCGGATCAGCGGGCTTCTTTGCCGCAGCCTCCGCAACTTCCCACACGCCGAGTGCCCGTCGAGGTAAATATTCTCAACGACGAGGGCAATCGCGACGGCACTGGCCTCAGGGGCGTCTCCCACTAACTCGCACCGCCGTGATTTATCGCCGGGCCGCAATGTCGCATAAGTTGACACAAACGGTAACTTAGCGAAACCCGGCCGCCCGGCGATGCAATGGAGAACCCCCGCAAACATCGTTCCCCATCAATTCAAAAATATAATCTGCATTAAATCAATTACTTGCGGATTTCTGTCGACGGAATCGCCATCGCCTAATGTAATTTGTAGGCATCGCCGGGGTGAGTTCCCGGCTACCTTCTCGGAGAGCGAAAATGCCGGAAGAACCGATTATCATCATCATTCCGCCGTTCCATCGCCCTGTGATTTTGTAACAAGTCGTAACCTGATCTCCAGTCGCTACCTAGTACTCTAGAGCGGCTGGTTACAGATGATTCGAGCGCGCACAGGCGCTCGTAAATATTTAAGCCCCTTGGGGTTGCCAATCCACGGCCCTACCCGGTATTATTCCTTAGGGATACGCTTGTATGTGTATCCCTAAGGATTGCCGCCCTACAATCTCCCTCTTAGCGGTAAATAAATAAAGCTGAACTAATATGGACCGCGCCGGCAAATTTTCTTTGCTAGCACTGATTGGTGTTTCTCTGGTTGCTTCTGCTGAAACGCCCCGGGCCGGAACCCTGGACAGCACCCCTCGGCTAGCCGAGCTTGACTCCCTCCAAGACCGCTCTTACAGCCTATTGAAGGAGGGGCGCACCACGGAAGCCCTGGCCGCCTTCCAACTCGGTTCCCGGCTTGCGAAGTCCGCCGGCAATGCTTGTTTGGCGACTTGGTTTCTGAATAATCAGGCGGGAACCTCGTTCGGCCTATATCGCTATCGCGATGCCCTTGCCACGTATCTTGAAGAGAAGCCTTGGGCTGAGCGTTGCGGTGATCGATCTCGACTGGGAATTCTTCTCGCCAATATCGCATCCCTATATACCGCCACGGGAACTGGCGATCTTAACGCAGCCGCTCATATGGTCCGGCAGGCAATGCCGTTGCTCGCCGATCCCGCCAACGCTCCTCACCGTGTCAGTCTCCTCATCACCGGCGCTCGCATTGATGCGATGCTGGGAAACGAAGCCAATTCCATCTCCGGCTTCCATGCGGCCATCGAAGAGGCCGCGCGCTACGCTAACCCCGCCGACAAGCAGCCATGGGCCGCCGCGCAACGCCGCCAAGTCACTGCATGGAAAGAACTCGGAGAAGAACTCCTGCGATCCGGGCGCTACCAACAGGCGGAGTATGCCCTCGACAATGCCTACCGGCTCCAGGTCATGAACTCCATACCGCCCAGCGCCGTCACCTACCGTCTCCTCGCCGAACTGCGTCGCATCCAGGGCGATCTGCCCTCCGCGGAACGCCTCATCGAACGCGCCCTCCAGCAGGCCGTCGCCCTGGGACCCCGTGTCCCCCTTTGGCGCCTGTACTACGAACGGGGCCGCATTCGCCTCGCGCAGGGCAGAGCGCCGGCTGCTCTCAAGGATTTCGAAACTTCCATCGGCTTCATTCGCCGCTACCGCCTGGAGTTCCTGCCAGGCGATGCGTTTCGCATTTCCAATGAAAACTACCTACAGGATGTCTTCTCGGCCTACGTGCGCACGTGTAACCAACTGTATTTTGAGAGGAACGTTTCCGGTTGTGCACTTACCTCCTTCGAAATAGCAGAGGAGAACCGCGCGGTGAGTCTCAGAAGCGTCTTCAACTCGCCCGGCGGCTGGCGTCAAATGCTGAACGACCGGTACCTGGATCAATTGAATGAGTTGGAGAACGCCGAGAACGTTTATCGTCGCCGTCCCGACGCCGCCCTCCGCGCCCGTGTCGACGAATTGCACAGTAGTATTACCGAGGAAGAGCTGAAAGCGGGGCTGCGTTCCAACTGGCTTGAAGCCGCCGGCGGTCGCGGCATTCTGGCTGCCTGTCGCGCCAAATTGCGTCACGATGAGGTCGTCTTTAGCTTCTTCCTGAGCGAACAAGAGTCCTATCGATGGACCGTCACGGCCGGGGGCCTTTCTCTCCACCGTCTGCCTCCGATCGGCGAGCTCCAATCCTTGGCGCAACAGTTTACCGATCAGGTACGATCGTCGTCTCCGTCCGCCCAGGATACCGGTCGCGTTCTGTACAACAAGCTATTCGGTAACGCTCCCGCCGCCGCTGTCGCCAAACGGCGTTGGATTCTTGTTCTCGATCGCGATCTATTCCAGCTGCCCTACGCCGCGCTTGTCGTCAACCGCGGGAGTGGCCGGCCCGTTTATCTCATCGAACGCCATTCTCTCCAGCAAATACCCGCCGCGTCCGTTCTCGCCACCCGTCCGTCCGCCCCCGTCAAAGGCCGCTTCCTGGCTCTTGGAGATCCCGTCTATAACCGGGCCGACCATCGCTTTAGTGGCGCCGCGGATACCACTCGCCGCTGGCCGCCCTCCTTCTTCACCGCATCCGCCTCCGATCTGCCCGCGGAGCTGCCACGCCTGCCGGGGAGCGGCAAAGAAATCGAGACTTGTGCCCGGATTTGGAGTGATCGCACACCGTTCATCCTTTCCGGCATGGCCGCTAACACGGAGAGCCTCGCTCTTGCCTTGCGGCAACCAACCTCCATTCTCCACGTTGCTGCCCATTTTCTGCCCTCCAATCCGTTCAAGACGGAAACCCGAATCGCGCTTAGTCTGGATACTTCGGGCCGGGCTCAGTCGCTTGGAGAGCGCGACATCTACTCGCGTTCCATCAATGTCGGCACCGTTGTCCTCAGCGGCTGCGGTTCCGGAAGCGGAACGGCGCTGCCGTCATCCGGTCTCCTCGGTATGACCCGCGCCTGGCTCGCATCTGGCGCCCATTCCGTCGCTGCTAGCCTCTGGTCGACTGCCGACGACACAGGCGACATTTTCAGTGTATTTTACCGTGAACTCCGAAACCTGCAATCCCAAGGTGTCCCACACCCGGAGCCACTGGCTTTACAGCGGGCCCAACTGGCTCTGCTTAGTTCGCAAACCTGGCGTGCCCGTCCGGTTCATTGGGCCGCTTATTTCTTGGTCACAAAGGACTGAGGATGATCCCTGTAATGCAAGACTACCAGCAAGATGCCGTCCAGGCAGTGCCCCTGCCTCAAGACCTCGATGCGAATCCACTGCAGACCGTTGAGGAGATCGCCGAAGCCAGCGATCCGCCGGTCCCATCAGCCCACTCTCCACATGTCGATTGGCCGTACCTCGTTGCTAGGATACGGGATGGAAACGATTCCGGCATGGAAGAACTCTACCGTCTCTTCTCCAGGGGAATTCGGTTCTACCTCTGCCGGCGTCTTGGTCCTCAAGAACTGGATGACAAAGTGCACGATACGTTCCTCATTGTGGTCCAGGCCATCCAACGCGGCGATCTGCGCGAGCCGGAACGGCTGATGGGCTTCGTACGGACCGTCGTCCGCCGCCAGGTAGCCGCCCACATCGATCAGGCGGTGCAGAACCGCCGCGAGCAGACCGACATTGAGTTCGGCGCGCGCGTCGCCGACATTCGCCGCAATCCCGAAGAAACCGCCATTCGCAAGGAACGCGCCGAGCTCATGGCCAAGATCCTCGGCAGCATTTCTACCCGCGACCGAGAAATTCTTACGCGCTTTTACCTCCGGGAACAGTCCCAGGAACAGATCTGTGAGGAAATGGCACTTACGGAAACCCAGTTCCGCCTTCTCAAGTCCCGCGCCAAGGCCCGTTTCGGCAACGCTGGCAAACGGCAGCTAACCGTCAGCGGCATTGGTACTATTTTTCGGAGAAAACTTTCCGGTCACGGGCACTAGTCAGTCATGGGATCGCCCAATCCGCTGGAGGAACACGCGGGCGGAAGCAGGCACGGACGCTCGTCCTGCATATCTGAGAATCATCTGGAGCTATACTCGGCCAACCGGTTAGACGCTCAGATGGAGCCCGCCGTCGAGGAGCACTTGCTCCTTTGTCATCTTTGCCAGGACCGCCTGGCCGAACTCGATGCCTTCCGGCAAGGCTTGGCCGCGGCCCAGCAGCTGGTGGAGACTCGCCCCGATATCTCGGTACGTCTCCGCCATCGGCTTGCCGGCCTACTCGCCTATCGCCCAATTTGGATCGCTGCGACTGCGATGGCAGCGTTGCTCTTCGTCGTTGCGCCCCTCTTTCGGTCCGCCGGCCGTCCCGTGGAAGTCGCTCTTTCCGCCCTCCGAGCAGGCGAAGTGGCCGTCACCTATGCCCCATCGGACCGGAACCTTCAACTCCGGCTCGACGCTGAAGGCCTGCCGGAAAACATTGGCCTAACCGTACAGATCGTGGACGCCTCTGGCGGCACCATCCTCCGAACCAGTGCTACTGCCACAGCGTCGTATGCGCTCGTATCTCTCCCGAAGGGCTTAGCGCGAGGTCATTACTGGCTGCGCCTCGCCTCGGAACCTGATTCTCCCGCTCCCCTGCGGGAGTTTTCGCTCGATGTCCGGTAGTCACTCCTCCACTAGGTCGGTGGCGTCCCGCGCGCAGCCGGCCTCGTGTCGCCTACTGTCCCGTACCAGTGAGCTGCGCGCGCAACGGACTGCCCGGCGCGTTGGATGCCATAGCGACAACGTAGAGCCGCTACGAGTAAAGCGGCTGATCAACGAAGCCTTCCGCTGCGGAAAAGCAGAGCCGGTAGAGTAGCTAGAACACCCGCCGCTTCAATCGTTCCACCGTGAACTTCGCCGTATCCGCCACCGCCATCACCGCCATCACCCCGGCCTGCACCGGATCGGTCACCACAAGGTCGGCCGCATCCGGTACGCTGCCGGCCATATTCAAACTGATCACCAGTAAACCCTGTTCCCTCACCTCGCGAACCGCCGTCTCAATCTCGCCGCCCATCAATGCGCCCGCCAGAACCAGAGCGCGCGCCCGAGGCAGCCGCGCCACCGCTCGCACCGCCGAAGCCAAAGTCGCTTCCCCCACCAGCGGAATCGTATCTACCGAGATATGTTCCCCTCGGATGTTGTGCCGGTCCGCTTCTGAGATCGCGCCGATGGCTACCTGTCCCACCTGTGCCCCGCCGCCCATGATGATGACCCGCTTCCCGTAGATCTTCTGCATGCTCTGGACCATCTCCACCCGCCGCACCACGGCGAGCTTCTCCATGTCCGCCGTAATCTGCGCCGGATCGTCCGTACTCTCAATCTCGAAATAGATCCGCGCCCCGGAACTCTGGTTCTCAATGATCGAAACCGAGGAAATGTCGCCCCGGTGCGCCGCAATCACTCCCGTCACCTCGTGCAGCACTCCCGGCCCCGGCGCGGCATACACCACCACGCCCCATTTCTCCGCACTCATGGTTCGATCTCGTATTTCTTCAGGATCTCCGGCCACCAACCCTTAGCCTGCATCAGCAATTCGACTACTTCCCGCACCGCCCCCTGTCCACCGGGAACCGCCGTCACATAATCGGCTACTGCCTTCACTTCCGCGCGCGCGTTCGCCGTCGCCACACTGAACGCCACCCGCCGCATCACAACCACATCCGTAAAGTCATCGCCGATATAGGCAACCTCTTCGCGTGACAACCCGCTATCGGCCATGATCTCCTCGAGGATCGGGATCTTCTCCAGGTGCCCCTGGTACACATAGCTGAACTTACATTGGGCCGCCCGCTCGGCCGTCGCCGGCGAGACACGCCCGCTGATCAGGCCCGTCTTGATGCCATACCAATTCAGCCATTGGAGAGAGATTCCGTCCTGCGAATCAAACGCCTTGGTCTCAAACATCTTGCCGTCGGGGCCAGGGACGTTATAGAGTTTCCCGTCGGTCAAAACGCCGTCCACGTCCATTAACAACAGCTTGATCCGGCTCAACCGGAGTG
>JBDTMC010000376.1:0-7730 GCA_039934475.1 Bryobacteraceae bacterium
TGGTGGCTCCTGGGCACTTTGGGAAACACTGACGCAAACGCACCCGGAGTTCGGGCGACCCTCGGCTTTCCACAGCAATGTGAATGACTCGAAGTGGCTGTCGTTTACGACGACGCTGCACGACTCCGCCTTCTTCGACCTCATGGAGAACTTCACCGGGAACAAGGCGGGTACGGGCGGCCTGGTCACGCTCACTGACTCAAACTGGTTGATGTCTATAGTGCTGGCGCACCAGCCTCACTTCATCAATCAACCGGTGAACGTCCAGGTCTTCTGGGGCTATGGCCTCTTCCCTGACCAGAAGGGTAACTACGTGCCTAAGAAGATGTCCGAGTGCACGGGTGCCGACATAATGGTAGAGCTCTGCGGACATCTGCGCTTCGACGACCATCTGTCCCACATCCTTGAAACATCCAACTGCATTCCCTGTATGATGCCCTTCATCACCAGCCAATTTATGCCCAGACTGATGGGCGACCGTCCGTTGGTGCGGCCCACGGGAACAACGAATCTCGCGTTTATAGGACAGTTCTGCGAAATTCCCAAGGAAGTGGTTTTTACGGTCGAGTATTCTGTGCGATCGGCACAAACCGCCGTATTTTCGCTGCTGGACCTAAAGAAAGATGTCTCTCCCATCTACCAGGGCGAGCACGATATTGGGGTCCTGCTCGATTCATTGAAGACCATGAGCCACTAGACGATGAGCCTGAGGATTGAAGAACGGGACGTACAAGGGATCGCGATTCTCGATCTCGAGGGGCCACTCACTCTTGGCGACGCAGAGGTAGCCCTGCGCGACAAGCTGTCGGCGCTCCATCAGGCGGGCACAGTGAATATCGCGCTAAATTTTAAGCACGTCACTCACCTCGACAGCGCTGCCCTGGGAATGTTGGTCTACGGCATGGCAAAGTTGCGCAAGGCCGGGGGCAACCTCGCGCTGTTCAACGTGAACGAAAGCCACCTTGAGTTGTTGCTGCTGACCAAACTGGCCCTTGCCTTCGCTCCCCTTCAAGACGAGCAGGATGCGGTCAACAGCTTCTTCCCGGATCGGGCAGTAAAGCACTTCGACGTACTCGCCTTCGTCCAGGAGGAAGAAACCTCGAACGGTCCCGCTGATTGATCGCCATATGGAGTTACAAATGCCCTTGACTAACCAAGCGGAGCCTAGCCGCCCCTCAATGCTCCGGACGATGATGCAGAGGAAAAGCGTACTCATCGCCGCCGTCGCTGTCTGTGTGATCGCGGGACTGGGAACCTGGGCCGTGCTTAACAGCCAGACCGGAGTTCAATACCGCACCTCGCAGGTCGAACAGGGCGACCTCAACATCACCATCTCAGCCACCGGCAACCCTAACGCCGTCGTAACCGTACAGGTCGGCTCGCAAGTATCTGGCATCGTCATGGCGCTCTACGCGGACTTCAACACCAAAGTGACCAAAGGCCAACTGATTGCCCGCATCGACCCGGCATCGTTCCAGGCGAGGGTCGATCAGGCCCAGGCCAACCTCGACGGGTCGCGCGCGGCCACCGCCAATTCCGAAGCCGAAGTCCAGAAGGCGCAAGCGGGAATTCAGGCCTCGCTGGCTTCCCTTTCCGCCGCCAAGGCAAATGTGATCAAGGCGCAGGTTACCGCTGAGGATGACAAGGCCAAAGCCGGCCGGCGTGTCCAACTCGCCCTCGAGGGTGTGATCTCCAAAGAGGACCTTGACACCGCGCAGGCAACTTACAAAACGTCCCTTGCCGATCAGGATGCTATCGTCGCCCAGCAGCGTGCCTCTGAGGACAACGTGAAGGTGGCGCAGGCTGAGCTGAAGGTTGCCAGAACACAACTTACTGCCAGTCAGGCACAGGCAAAGCAGTTTATGGCGGCGCTGCGCCTCGCGCAGATCGACCTCGACTATACCTACATCAAGGCGCCCGCGGACGGCATCGTGGTCGCACGGCGCGTAGACGTAGGCCAGACGGTGGCAGCCAGCTTGGCCGCCCCCACCTTATTTGAAATCGCCCAGGACCTGACCAAGATGCAGGTCGACACAAACGTATCGGAGGCAGATGTAGGCCGGGTGCGCGTCGGCCAACCGGCGACGTTTACGGTGGATGCTTATCCCAAGCAGATATTCCGCGGAACGGTAACTTCCATTCGAAAGGCTCCCATCAACGTGCAAAATGTGATCACCTACGATGCCGTTGTCGGCGTTGCGAATCCCGACTTGAAGCTCTTCCCGGGCATGACCGCCAACGTGAAGATCCTCGTGAATCAACGGCCCGGGGTACTGAAGATCGTCAATGGGGCGCTGCGCTATCACCCGGCGTCCGAGAAACTCCCGGCCGCCTCGGTATCCAAGGGCGGCCGCAGGAGCGCGCCGGAACAGGCGGCATGGCTGCTCCAAGACAACAACAAGGCGCAACGCGTCGTGGTCACAACGGGAGAGACCGATGGCTCTTATACAGAGATCACCGGAGGCAACTTAAAAGAAGGTGACCGTGTAATTCTGGCCGCTCTCACCAAGACAGCCACCGCCAGTAGCGCGCCCGCTGCGCAAAATACCAGCAAGAGCGGCCGTGGGCCGGGATTCTAAAGGTCTTCATGCCAGCCGTGATTTCAATTCAGGATCTCGTCAAGGATTACAAAGTTGGGGAGATCCCGGTCCACGTGCTGAAAGGTATCTCCTTTGAGATTGAACGGGGCGACTTCGTGTCCATCATGGGCCCCTCGGGATCTGGCAAATCCACGCTCATGAATATTCTCGGCTGCCTCGACAAGCCGACTTCCGGCGTTTACAAGCTGGACGACGTCAGCGTCGGCGGATTGAATCGCGATCAACTGGCGGAAATCCGCAACAGGAAGATCGGATTCGTGTTCCAGCAGTTCAACCTGCTGGCCCGCACCAGCGCCGTCGAGAACGTCGAACTGCCCTTGATGTACACCGACGTCTCCAGCCAGGATCGCCATGACAGAGCCATGAAGGCGCTCCACGCCGTCGGATTGGAAGGCCGGGAGGAGCATCAACCGAGCCAGCTTTCGGGAGGTCAGCAGCAACGCGTCGCCATCGCCCGGTCCATGGTGAACGATCCGCACATCATTCTGGCCGACGAACCCACCGGAGCCCTCGATTCAAGGACCAGCATTGAGGTCATGGCGATCTTCCAAAAGCTGAACCGCAAAGACGGGATCACCATGATCGTAGTGACGCACGATCCCGACGTCGCGGCGTACGCCAATCGAAGCCTCCACTTTAAGGACGGCAAATTACAGCTCGACGAACGAATTGAGCATCCCAGCGACGCGCAGAAGGATCTGCAGATGCTTCCTCCGGAAGAACCCGAAGAGGTGGCGGCATGAAGAAAATTGTCTCCAGCATCCGCATTGCCTTGCGTGCGCTGAAGGTCAACCGGATGCGCTCCGCTCTCACGATGCTTGGCATCATCATCGGCGTGGCCGCAGTCATCGCCATGGTCGCGGTCGGCTCCGGCGCAACGGCACGCATTCAGGATCAGATTCAGAGCATCGGAAGCAACCTCATCATCGTGCTGCCGGGTAGCATTAGCAGTAACGGTGTCCGTCTCGGCTCCGGCGCCGTCGTCACTCTCAGCGAAGACGACGCTAAAGCAATCGCCACGGAGTGCCCTTCGGTGGCATCGGTCGCTCCCACTGTGCGCGGCGGCGTACAAGTCGTCTACGGCAACAACAACTGGGCCACCACAGCCCAAGGCGTAACGCCGGACTACATGACGATTCGCGACTCCACCATGATGTTAGGCCAGTTCTTCACTGATCAGGACGTGGACTCCGCCGCCAAAGTGGCAGTGTTAGGCCAGACCGTGGCACGCAATCTGTTCGGCGATAGCGACCCGACGTCGCAGGCCATCATCATTAAAAATGTGCCGTTCACCGTGGCCGGCGTTCTGACACCGAAAGGCCAGTCTCCTTCGGGACAGGATCAGGACGACGTCATCCTCCTGCCAATCTCCACAGCGAAACAAAAGGTGCTCGGAGCCAACAAAGCAAACGCCAAAGCGGTTGGCAGTTTGATGGTGCAAGCAATCTCGCCGCAGGCCATGGATTCAGCGCTGCAGGAGATTGAGGCCCTACTCCGCGAACGCCACCGCATTCTCCCCGGTCTGGACGCTGACTTCACTATCCGCAATCTCACTGAAGTCTTCGCTGCCCAGGAGACTTCCGCGCGTGTCATGTCGATCCTGCTCGGCGCCATCGCCTCTGTCTCGTTAATCGTCGGCGGTATAGGAATCATGAACATCATGCTGGTATCGGTGACCGAGCGAACTCGCGAGATCGGCCTGCGGCTAGCCGTTGGCGCGAAGACCCGCGACATCCTCTCCCAGTTCCTGGTGGAAGCCGTGACGCTCTCCCTCCTCGGTGGGTTCATTGGGATTCTGGTTGGCCTCGCGTCTTCCTATCTGATCTCCTACTTCGCTCAGTGGTCCACTGTCGTCAGCCCGATGTCAATCGCCTTGGCGTTTGTCTTCTCCGCGCTCGTAGGAGTGTTCTTTGGATACTACCCGGCGCGGAAGGCAGCGTACTTTGATCCGATTGAAGCACTACGCTACGAATAGAGTATGATCGCAGCGCGCAAGGAACAGCACCGCATCGATCGCATCGGCTGGTTAAGAGCCGCGGTCTTGGGGGCCAACGACGGCATCCTCTCGACGGCAAGCCTCGTGCTCGGCGTCGCCGCCGCGCATGGGAGTCATGCCAGTGTGTTGACCGCGGCCATCGCCGGCCTCGTCGCCGGATCGATGTCAATGGCCGCCGGCGAATATGTTTCTGTGCATTCACAAGCCGACACCGAAACAGCGGAGCTTAAGCAGGAGCGCGAGGAGATTAAGGCGGACAAGCGGAGCGAAGAAGAAGAACTCGCAGAGATTTACGTCGGCCGGGGGCTCGATCCGTCACTCGCAAAACAGGTTGCCCAGCAGCTGATGGCGCATGACGCCCTTGGCGCACACGCCCGAGACGAACTGGGCATATCCGACACGATGGCTGCGCGCCCCATTCAGGCCGCCCTCGCCTCTGCTGCCAGTTTCGCCGTCGGGGCAGCCATGCCTCTCCTCGTTACTGCCGTTGCTCCAACAACAGGACTGATCCCTCTTGTGGCTGCTACTTCCCTTGTCTTCCTCGCTCTTCTAGGCGGCTTGGCGGCACACGCGGGTGGCGCCGGCATAGTCGCTGGCGCTGCCCGCGTTACGTTCTGGGGGGCTCTCGCAATGGGAGTTACCGCCGGTGTCGGCGCCCTCTTTGGAACAGTCGCCTGAACCGGCAACTAATCCTTGTCAACTAAAAGGTTGTTCTTGACCGAAAACACGCCGGACACGCCATTCGCCTGGATGCCCGCGATGTTCTTGTCGGCCTCACGGGCCACCGCACCCTCTAGCGCCACATTTCCGTTCTTCACGATGATGTGAATCGGCGGTACCGCCCGCAGAGAGTACATCTGCAGCGCGGATTGTCCATAAATCGCCCGGTACACAGCACGCCGCAGCCGGTCGTCGTTGGGTGATGTGGGCAGTACCTCAATCTCGTTCTTTATCTGATCGATGCCTTCAATGCCCTTCACACTCCGTTCGGCGTCGGTCTTTAGGGTGGGCCGCGTCACCTGTCCCACCAACGTCACCACATCCCCTTCTACCTTGTACGCCAGGTTATCGAAAACCCCGTAATAAGGAAGCATCACCAGTTCATGACGAATTTCCTTGATTAACCGCTGCCGTGACTTTTCCGTCCCCTGTCCCTGCGCCGATAGCAAAGAGGACAGCCCGAGGACTACCGTCGCCAACATGATCATGAGTTTTTTCAACTTGCACCTCCGATTCTTAGATGCTACAACCGCCAAAACATTTTGGGAACTTTCTCGCCGCCTCCCTGGAATACAGTGTAGAAGCGGATGCGAATCGAGCGCGACGACGAGGCCCGGCTGGTAAAACGCTCCCTGAACGGGGACGAAGTAGCCTTCACCACCCTCTATCGTCTCCGCCACGCCGCCGTCTACCGCTTCGCCTTGCATATGAGCGGATCCACTACCATCGCCGAAGACGTAACCCAGGAGACCTTCTTCACGTTGTTGCGCGACGGCACGTCGTTCGACCCGGCGCGTGGACCGCTACAGGCCTTCCTCGCCGGCATTGCCCGCAATCATGTCCTGAAAGCTCTTGCTAAGAACCGGCCCCAAGAGTCGGACGATCTGCTCGACGACTATCCCGCCGCCGACGATGGCGCCCTGCATGATCTGTTGCGGCGCGAATCGCTCGACGCCCTCCGTGATGCGGTCCTTCGATTGCCCCCCCAATATCGGGAAGTAGTCGTGCTCTGCGATCTGGAAGAAATGGACTACGCGGCCGCCGCGGTCGTGCTCAACGTGCCGGTCGGCACCGTGCGGAGCCGCCTCAGTCGTGGCCGCCGGCTCCTGCTGAACCGCCTGACCAAAGAGGAGAACAAGGAGGCACGGACCAAATCCGTGCGATGCCTGTCATGAACTGCGAAATGTGGGAAGAGATTCTGCTGGACGTCGCCCGGGGCGCTCCATCGCGGAATGGCGAGGAGGAAGCCCTGCGGCACGCCACCGCCTGCGACGCTTGTGGGGCCATCCTCCAGCACCAGCGCGCCTTGAGCGAACGCCTCCACGATCTGGCTCTCCAGTCTCAAAAGCTTCAGGCTTCGCCGCACGTCGAAGCCACTGTGCTCGCCGGATTCCGGTCGCGCCACCGCGCTCGCCGCCACACTGAGGCCGCGCGCTGGCTCAATGTCGCCGCAGCCCTCGCGCTTATCGTCAGCGCCTCAATCTTTCTCATGCGTACACGAGTTCCCGGGCCGGCCGCCGCCACGCCGGCTGCCGTGGAGGACCTTCGCGGCTTCCTCCCCGTGCCCTACCGCGGCGCGCCCATTGAACGCGGCTACATCGTCCGCGTCAACATGCCTCGCACTGCTCTCGTCTCTTTGGGGATGCCACTGGCCGCCGGCACCCCGGAGACCGTACAGGCCGATCTTTTGCTTGCGGACGATGGCACAGCACACGCCGTCCGCCTCGTTCGCTGATTCGCTTGAAACCAAACTTCATTTAGTAAGGAGAACTAACCTATGAACGCTCGTTCACTCATCAGCTCGGCCTGTGCCCTCGCACTGGCCGCGCTCCCAATCATTGCGCAAACCACCGACAGGCAGGATAAGATCGTCCAAGAGAAGATGGTTCACGAAAAGCTCTCTGTCGTCGGCCCGGACATGTTCTCATTCGTCGGAGCCCCCATTCACATTGAGGGCGGCGCACCAGTCAAAGGCGCGCCATACTCGGCCGACGCCGTATCGGAAACCGTCCAGGCTCTCGCCAATGGCAACAAGATTACACGGAAGAACACTTCGCAAATCTATCGCGACAGCGAAGGCCGCACGCGCCGCGAAGAGACCATGACTGGTGTGGGACCATGGGCCTCAAGCGGCGGCACGAAGCAATTTATCAGCATCACCGATCCCACCACGAATAGCGTTTGGAATCTCGATCCGGATACGAAGGTAGCGCACAAGATGAATGTCCGCGTCTCAGTGAGCGCAGACAAAATGAAGATGCATCAGGAATTCCGTGTCATGACCGACGCGGCCGCTGGTGGTAACGTCAGCTTCGCCACGGCAACTGCCGCCACGGGACCCACGACGCACGTAGAATATTTCCAGAATAACGCCAAGGATGCAAAGACCGAAGACCTCGGTCAAAAGAATGTCG
>JBDTMC010000377.1:0-7674 GCA_039934475.1 Bryobacteraceae bacterium
TTCCCCTTCCCCCCCATTCCTCGCCGCCGGGCTGAGTAAACCTTTAGCAGTGCCCGCCGTTTTAAGAAAATATTCGCCTTATTTTCATCAACTTCCCTGAACCGCCGTTCGTTTTCGCCCTCTCGCCTCCTACTATCCACACGGGAGAGAGGACTCCCCTAGGCTATGACCCCTATTACTACGCTTGTGACCACGGGATCCAGTCCCGTAAGTCTAGCCACCGTGCTCCCTAACTCCGGTAGGTGCGCCAAACTGCTCCTGGTCGCCTTCGCCGGAAATTCCGATCGCATCGCCGTCGGACTTGCCGGCATGAATCTCACCACCGGAAACTCAGTGATCAATGATGCCATGCAGCCCGGCGACACCCTCAGCCTGGAATCGCAATCCGACTCCAACCGCGTGTACGCCGGCCTCTACTATCTCAACAGCCCAACCAGCGGACAGAAGATGCTCTGTACTCAATGGATCAGCTGAGAAACACTATGCGCACACTGATTTCATGCACGATTCTCACGCTGGCCCTGCTCGGATCTTCTTTCGCGCAGCGCATTAGCCGCACTGTCCCGATCAGCATCGGCCCAACCGCTCCGGCCAACTGCCGGCCCGGCGGGCCCCTCTTCTTCGCCACTACCTCGCCCACCCTCTACTACTGCTCCGCCCTCGACACGTGGGCGCCGATCAGCAGCAGTGGCGGGATCCCTGACTCGCCCAGCATCACAGGCCAGGTCACAGCAGATTCCTACACCACTCGTGGATCCGGGGCTGGACTTCACACCTGGAAGAACTCAGGCGACTCCAACTATGTGGCAACCGAAGGCTTCACGGGAACCCGTGCTGCCAGCCTGACTCTCGCCCAGCCCGGCACTGATCCCACTACCATTCGCGGCGTCCCTTCCTGGAACGCGCCACAATCTGGAAAGTCTACGTGTGCCGCATGGATCATGCCAATGAAAACCGAGGCGGCGTCCTCGACGACAGTCAGTCCCGCGGCCGCCGCTTCTGTCTGTCTCATGTCCCTACCCTTCAGCACGCCGTCACCCTTTGCAGCCGCCGGGGCGATCTACCAGTACAACGGCACTGGAAACTGGACGGCCGGTGCGTCGGCTATTTCCACTTACAAGCTCCAGCTCTCAACAGCCGCGAACTGCGGCGGCACTACCATCGATTTGGCCAGCAACGGTTTTGGCACAGCCAACAATGCCGCGGGAAGCTGGCGAGTTACCGGATACCTCTCCGTACTCACCACCGGCACAACGGGGACCGTCACGTCCTATATTGAGCCTTCCATGGTGCTCACGGGCCCTGCTTACCAAACGCACCCTACAGCACTCGCCTCCACGACAGTGAATACCACCGTCACCGATTACTGGCTCAACCTTGTCGTCACTACCAGTGGCGCCAATCCGTTGTGGAACCAATATCTCGGCATTCTTCAGAAGGTGAACTAGATGCCGCGCTCCTTGTTGCTCCTATTCCTCAGTGCGGCCATGGCGGCCATGGCGGCCGCGCAGTTTACGCCCGCTCCCGGCTCCTGTTCGCAGGCGCACTGCGACTCACAACTGTCCGATCAGGGCACGCTCGCCCCGCCGTTGCTGATCACCAAGACCACCTACGATCAGACCGGCGGCGCCAATATCGGCCTCGGCTGCTCTACCAACAACGCGCTGTTCGCCTGCACGTTCCAGACCGTCCCCAGCCTCGTCGTTTATGATCCGGTTGGCGCACGAATCTGTACGTCCGGTAACGAACTCGACACTCAGGCGTACCACTCCGCTCCCGCCTTGGACACCAGCGGCAAACTCGTCCTCGGAGACTCAAGCCATGTCGTCATGTTCGACGCCACCAACGTCACTGGCGGCCTCTGCGCCGTCCGTTGGCGCAGTGCCGCCCTTAATGGGTCGCCAGTCTCGATCCTCTTCGATCCGCCCAATAGTCTCGCCATGGCCGCCACAACCACGGGATGGATTTACTCCATTTCCACGGTCGACGGACACACTGTCGCCGCCGCCTCGATGTCCGACAGCGGCCACAACTACCTCACTACCAATACGCCCTGTGTCCAGGGCTCGAAGATCTTCATCGTTACCCAGCGCAACGGCGGCCCGGTATCCGATGGCCGTATCTTCGGGTTTAATACAACCGACTTAACAGCCGCAATCGGATTCCCGGTCGCCGTCACTGGGCCATCGTTCGCCTCGCCTGTCTGCTATGGCGGCTGGGTGATAACCGATGACGCCACGCCTGCCGCAATTTGGATTGGTCAAGCCAACGGCACCCCGGCCGCCTGGAGTCCTGTCGTCTTGCCCGCTCCCGCAATTGCGTCTTTTGCCCTCGACCTGAGAAACCCAGCTTCTGTATGGATTGCTATGAGTAACACGGGCTTCCTCCGGCAGCAGCAGGTCGGCAATGGCGCCAGCCTCGGGACTTTGGCCATGTTCGACGCCAACGGAATCGGCTCCGTGCCAGCCTCCGCGCTAACCATCGTCGGTCCTCCCAGCAATCCCTATCTCATCGCCGGTTTGGCGGGTGGGGGAAAGACTTCGGCGACAATGTTCGACCTGACCACGAAGACACCCGTCTGGACGGTCTACGCAGACAGCGGCTGTAACGGACAGTTTCCCGTCCTCAACACCGCCACCCACAATGTGGTCGCCTTCACCAGTAAGACCGGAGGAGCGTACTTCGCCTCCGGCCCCAGCGCGTCAAGTACTATCCGAGGCGGTGTTACTATCCGGGGCGGTGCCGCTACCGTCCGATGAGATCTTTCAACACTTTCAACACATGAAGGAGATTTTAGAATTCCTCCAAGAGGTTTAGCCTGAAAGAGATAGCCTAGCTTTCCAGGGTTGCTCTTTCAACACTTCAACACGGTTTTTCGTTGAGATTTTGGAGCCGGGCGAACAGCGCGGCCAGCTCGGAGACCGCCAACTGCTCGGCTCGCTTACCCGCCTCGGGGAACCGGTCCAAAGCCTCCCGCCCGTATAAACCGGAGAGGTTGTTACGCAGCGTCTTGCGCTTGTGCATGAAACACGCCGAGACGAACTTCAGGAATGCAGCAGTATCGGAGATGTCCGGCGACGGCGGAACACGGGTCAGCCGCACCACTGCGGAATCCACTTTTGGTGGCGGCTGAAAGGAGCCTGGCGGAACCGTAAACAGCAGTTTGGGCTCGGCGTAAAGGCGGGTAAATACGGTCAGGTAGCCGTATTCCCGCGTCCCCGGAACGGCCACCAGTCGTTCGGCCACTTCCTTCTGCATCAGGAACACCGCGTGCTTGATCGGCATCGGCAGCACTTTCTCCAGAATCGGAGAAGTGATGTAATAAGGAAGATTTCCTGCAATGACCGTCGCCGGCCAGGGAGTCAGATCGACTTTCAGAAAGTCCCCGTGGACAACCGTCAGGCGCGGCTCATGCCTCGCTTCCAGGTCGGCGGCCAGCAGTGGGTCGAACTCGATCGCCACCACGTGCTCCGCCCGTGCCAACAGCGGCATCGTCAGCGCGCCCTTACCGGGTCCGATTTCGATGACTAACGGTTCTTCTTCCGGGCAAGCCGCGGCTGCGATGCGGTCCAGGATGGAACGGTGATGGAGGAAGTGCTGCCCCAGGCGGCGCGGCAAACGCGGTTAGCCCTTCACGTCGATGTAGCTGGCCGGCTGGAACGAAATCTGTACTCTACCCGACATCGGCTGGCCGAACCCGGTCGCCGGCTTGAAGCGGACAAACAGCAGTGTGTTCTCAATATTACGGCGAAGCGCCGGATTGTCCATCCAATGATGCCCGCTGGTGACCGTGTAATCGATCATGCGGCCCTGGTCGTCGATATCGACATCCAGGGTAACCACATCGCCGCTGAAACCAAACACGGTGCTCTTCAGGGACGCTCCGGTGTACAACCCGAGAGGCACATCGGCGCCTGCTTTGTAGCGAGGCGAAAAGTTCGGAACCAGCATGCAGAACAATAACAGAGCGGAACAGAAGCCACCGGCGAAGGGGATAGCCAGCGGACGCATTAAATTGTTGACAAACAACTGAACCCGGCTTCGGTATTCTTGAAAACGGCTGCTCCAGGTGATTCGTGTGAGGGTGCGGCTGCGCTCACGGCTGGCCAGCACAAGCAGGGACATCTGCAGCCCGTCCGGCACCCGCCGCGGCGTGGCCTGAAGTAAAGCGCCCCTCATCTCCCGCATCTCGACCAGCATCCGGTGACAGTCCCGGCAGCTCTCAAAGTGAGCAGACATCTCCTCGCTCTGCCCCTCCGGGAGAAACTGGTCGACGTATTCCGAAAGCTTTTCTGCAACGCCCTGGCACTTCATCATCCGAGGTTCCTACTCGGCCGGTTGAGGAGTCCATCGCAAAGACGGCTCCGGCTCCAGCCGCCCCACGAGTACTTTTCGCAATGCCTCGCGTCCGCGAAGGATGCGCGACTTAACGGTTCCCAGGGAGACCTGCAGTACGTCGGCGATCTCCTCATAGTTCAAATCCTCAATGTCCCGCAGCACCACCGCGGCGCGGAATGCTGGGTTCAGTGTGCCTAGCGCTTCTTCAATCAGCGCGTGTGCTTCACTCCCGACGGCCAGTTCAAACGGCGAACGGCCGGGGTCTGAGAGACTGTCCCGATAACAGCGGCTTCCCTCCTCTTCGGCTTCCAGGCCCACTTCCTTCAGACGGTGCCGTGTGAACCATCGTCTCTGGTTGTACGCTTCGTTCACCGCGATGCGATAAACCCATGTCTTCAGGCTGCTCTGGCCGCGGAAACTGTTGACGCTCCGGAACACCTTCAGAAACACTTCCTGCAGCACATCCGCGGTCTCGCTGGGATCGTTCAATAGGCGAAAAACAAGGTTGTAAACCGGTTGTTGGAAGCGCGCAAGAAGCTCTTCGTATGCCGCTTCTTCGCCGGCGCGGAGACCCTCCAGCAGGAGCGCGTCGCGGGACTGCGCGTCCGGCGCCGGCGCCTCACATCCGGGTGCGAAATGATAGCGAACAGTAGAATCGGCCACGTGCCAGCCTCACGCTCATTCTACTCCCAAAACATCCAGCCTACACGGGGATAGACACCGCTCCGGTACCGTTTGTTCCCGCTTCGCACACCTGGCGGTAATAGGCCTCGTACTGGGGAATAATCAGCGAGGTACAAAATCGCGTCTTCGCACTGTGCCGCGCCGCTGCCGACATGCGATCGAACAGCGCGCTATCGGAGAGCAACTCGATGGCGCGTTGCGATTGGGCGGCGATATCGCCCACCGGTTCCATGTATCCGTCAACGCCATGCGTGATCAGGTCCGGAACACCGCCACTACGCGTCGCCACAGCGGGTACGCCGCAGGCCATACCTTCCAAAGCCACCAATCCGAACGCTTCCAGTTCGCTTGGCAGCAACAGAACATGAGCCTGGGGAATGATCCGCTCAATGTGGTCCTGCTTGCCCATAAACTCAACGTGCTCATCTACGCCCAAGTCGCGCGCCAAGCTCTCCGCCGGCCAGCGGTCCGGCCCATCCCCCACCATCAGCAGGCGCGCCGGCACTTCCTTGCGCACTTCGGCAAGGATGCGGATACAGTCGGTCACCCGCTTCACTGGGCGAAAGTTGGAGATATGGATGAGCGTCTTCTCGCTTTTCCTAAGGTCCGGCTGCGGATGATACATGTCGCAGTTGACGAAGTTCCAAATGACGCGCACTTCATTGCTCACGCCGAAGACTTCACGGGTGCGCACAGCGAGATAGTCGCTTACCGTGGTCACGCCGTCGGATTGCTCAATCGAGAATTTCGTGATCGGAAAATAGGACCGGTCGGAGCCTACAAGGGTGATATCGGTCCCATGGAGCGTCGTGATGAACGGCAACCGGCGCGCGGTAGTCATCTGCCGCGCCAGCAATGCGGAGATCGAATGCGGAATCGCGTAGTGCACGTGCAGCAAGTCGAGCTTGTAGATGTCGGCTACCTCCGCCATGCGCGAGGCCAAGGCGAGACAGTAAGGCGGGTATTGGAATAGAGGGTAGTTGGTGACTTCGACTTCGTGGTAGTGGATGCGCGGCGTTCCTGGGTCCAGCCGGATCGGGTTGGCATAGGAAATGAAATGGACTTCGTGGCCGCGATTGGCCAGCTCCAGGCCAAGCTCCGTAGCGACGATGCCGCTTCCGCCATACGTTGGGTAGCAGGTGATGCCGACTCTCATCCTGCGTGATTATCTCACTAGTTCGGTTTCAGAACCGCGAACCCAATGCGTCCGTGCAGGTTTTCATCGGGTGACGGAGCGTCGCCTCCTCCGTACCAGACGCGAACCTCTCCCGAGGAGGCATCGACACTGGGATCGCAAACCACCGTCGAGTTCCACGGCTCGCCGCCGGAGAAGACCCCCGGGACGCGCTGCCAGTGGACGCCATCCGCCGATTTAGCCAACCCGATGCGACGGTGCTCCTTCCCATCGCGTCCGGTGTAAGCCATCCAATACAGGCCGCCGGTCTGCCACACCGCAGGTTCGCCAAGGCCGCCCTCATCGAACGCTCCCGCTTCCCCCAGTTCGAGGATCGGGTTGCTCAGAAGCTTCGTCCACTGGGCACCATCGCTCGATTGGGCCAACCCCAGGCGCTGCCGGCGTGCGCGATCCTGACCGAGGTAGAACATCCAATACCTGCCGCCCAATTCGATGACATAAGGATCCCCGAGGGCGACTTCATCCCAACTTCCGCGAGGTCCGAGATTCAAGACGGGTTGGTCCTCTGAAGTAAACGACTGGCCATCGGATGACTGCGCCAAGCCGATTCGTGTGGCGCCCCTTGGACCCGCCTGATACCAGTAGAAGACAGCGTTGCCTACAGGCAGCGCGGAACCATTGGCGGCGATGTAAGGCCACTCCCAGGTCCCCTTGCGCGGCGACAGCACCTTGCCCTGCTTCTGCCATGCTAGGCCATCGGGAGACGTGGCCAGACCCGTGTGCCACGTCGCGCCATCGAAGCCCGAGTAGTAGTTCCAATACACACCCGCGCGCCGGATCACGGACGGATTCAGGACGTCGGTCGAGTCCCACTCGCCTCGCGCGCCGGGTTCCAGCAGTGCGCCCGAATGTGCCTGCCAGGTCCACGAAGAAGGGGCCGGTCCGTGAGTGTCGGGAGGCGGCAGAGTAAAGGTCCCATAGTGCGAGCAGCCGCTGAGGCAGAGCAACGCGATACCGGCGATAGCCGGCCAATTCATAGCGGGATCCTAAGTTCGAGCCTTGCTCCGGCCCCCGGCCGCGATTCGATCGACATGTCCCCCCTCAGACCCCTAACCCGTTGCTTGATGCTGGCCGGGCCCATACGGAGGGTTTCTAGTTCATCCAGATTGAAAGCACCACTGAAGGGGAACCCGCGACCGTCGTCCCTGATCGTGAAATCTACATTGCCATTGGTGAGGCCCACTGAAATCAGCACTTGCGAAGCATTGGAGTGCTTCTGAACGTTATTCAAAGCCTCGCGAATCACTTGTACCGTCGCGGAGCTGGCTTCGACGTCTTCCAGTTTGACGTCATCGGCAATTGTAAGACTGGTCAGGATGCCGCTGTCGCGCTGAAACGCCTCAACAATCCGCATCACCGAAGCCACCAACCCGGCGCGCCCCGGTTCCAAGGGTCGCATGCTGCGTACGAAGGAGCGAAGCCCGTTCACCTGACCGCGGCAGATCTCTTGCAATTGT
>JBDTMC010000378.1:0-7661 GCA_039934475.1 Bryobacteraceae bacterium
CTTCGAGGATCTTGTGGATGGCGTGGCCCATGCGGTCTTCGTCGTTGCGGGATTTGGCCGCAATGGCGTAGGCCATGGAGGGCTCCGGCAGCTTCACCGGCAGGTAAACGACGGGCGCGATTTTGTCGTCGAGGGTATCGCCAGTGAGCGTGTCTTTCAGCTTCGCCACGCAGCCGATGTCGCCGGCGTGCAATTCGTTGACGGCGACCAAGTTTTTGCCGGAGAGGACGCTGAGGTGCGCCAGGCGCTCCGCGGTGCCGGTGCGGATGTTTTGCAGCGGTGCGTCGTTTTTGAGCAGTCCCGACATCACCTTAAAGTAGGAGAGGCGTCCGGAGAATGGATCGGCGACGGTTTTGAAGACAAACGCGGCGACCGACAATTCATCACCGATCTTCCGTTCCACAGGCTGGCCGTTGAGGAAGGCGGGGATGGGCGGCCGGTCATTGGGGGCGGGTAGCACGTCGACGATGAACTCCATCATGAGGTCGGTGCCGATGTTGCGCAGACCGCTGACGCACAGCACGGGGAAGATGGTGAGGTCTTCCATCTCGCGGCGCAGTCCGGAGATGATGTGCTCGGCGGGCAGGGTGCCTTCGGCGAAGAACTCTTCCATCAATTCGTCGTAGCCTTCGGCGACCATCTCGACAAGCTCTTCGTGTGCCAGTTGCGCCCGTTCGGCCAAGTCGTCGGGAATGGGAATCTCTCTGCCCTTCCCATTGCCGTCGGCAGTGTATTCGTAGGCCTTCATAGTGATCAGGTCCACCACGCCGCGGAAGTCTTTCTCCGCGCCGATGGGCAGCTGCACCGGGATGGCATGCCGTCCGAAGGCTTCTTGAATCGCGGTTAAGGTGCGGTCGAAGCTGGAGCGCTCGCGATCGAGTTTGTTGATCACCAGCGCCCGCGCGTGCTTAAACTCCGCAGCGTAGGTCCAAACTTTCTCCGTCTGCACTTCCACGCCCGCCACGGCATCTACCAGAACCATCGACGCGTCGGCGGCGATCATCGACGCCCGTGTGTCGTTGAGGAAGATGTTGAAGCCGGGTGTGTCCAGCAGATTGATTTTGCTCTTTTTCCATTCCACGAAAGCGAGCGCGGAGGAGATTGTGATCTTGCGCTGCACTTCATCTTCATCGAAGTCGGTGAGGGTATTGCCCTCATCCACTCTGGTCAGCCGATTTGTTACGCCGCCGCCGTAGAGCATCCCGGCAGCAAGCGTAGTTTTTCCGGAATTGCCGTGGCCAACCAGCGCGACGTTCCGGACATCCTTGCTTTCGTAGATTTTCACCTTGAACTCCCTTATTGAAGGCGGTCCCGTCTTCAAGCGGCATCGTATCACAACTGAAACAGTGCGGGATTGGCCCCAAAAATCAACCTCTACAGGAGATTGATGGTGCCCCGGCAGGAGGGCGCGCCGCAGGTGCAGGGCACGCGTTCGACCTTTTTGTCGAAGCGGTAGTCCACCGTCAGTTCCTCGCCGGGATAGATGGTGCGCCGGCTCATGTAGAGGATATGGCGCTTGAAGTTCCAGGTACGGAGGTTGGGTTCGCAACTGTGGTTGATGATCTCCGCGCCGCTGCCGCCGATGGCGCCGTCGAGGGTCCAGTAGGCATCGAGCGTGAACAGATAGGTGATCTGCCCTTCGCCGCGGCGCTTGGTTTCACGACGGTTGATTTCCTCGCCGGTGTACTCGATGACCTTGCGGCGGGCGGGAATCAGTTCGTCCGCATAGACGCCGCGCTTGTGGATTCCGGATTTGCGGATGGAGAGCCGGAAGCAGGCGTAGTGGGGATTGATAGTCGGATTCCGGACCAAGCCCGTCGACATGGTGTATTTGGGATTCTACCGCACGCGCCGTGGGTTAGACTCTGAACTGATCGTCTTCTAGCGGAAAGAACATTGCCCAATACCACTCTGAGCCAACGCGAACGGCGGGAGGCCTGCTTGCGCGGACTGCGCTTCATTCACCGGCACTCGCTGGAGGAGGAGAACTTCGAGAATTGGGCAGGGGACTACCTGTGGTGCTTTTATTGTGTCTCGCGTACGGCCGGCGATTCCGAATTGGCAGAACTGGCACGGGGGATCGGTGAGGAGTATGCCCGGCGGTGGATGGCGTCAGAAGTGGCGCCGCCGAAGTTGGCCGATGCGGGCGAAGTGGCTTACTACGTCTCTCTTCTGCACGTGGCGAGCGCGCTGGGCGCCGATAATCCGCAATTGCGCCGTCGTCTGAAGCAGAGAATGCCCCGCTTCCCGGCGCGGGAATACCTTGGGTTCGATCCACTCACTGAGCCGCCGCCCGCGACTCCGGCAAGGTCGCGCTATGACGTCTGGTGCGACGCTTTGGTGCTTACCTACACCGGGGAAGGATTCGGCGCACCGCTGGGGGCGGCGTATGCCGATGTCCTACGCTGGCGCCCGGAGATGCTGCCGTATCGGGGTGCCGAAGGCGGCGCCAATCCCGAGTTTCGCGATGTGGTACTTGCCATCACGCATCTCGTGTACACCTTGAACGATTACGGCCGCTATCTTCTTTCACCGGAGTGGTTGCCGGAGGAGTTCGAGTTCCTCCGGTCGAACATGAATGTTCCGCTGCAGGCGGGCGATGCGGAACTGCTGGGCGAATTTATCGACTCTCTTCGTTGCCTTGGTGTGACCGAAGGCGACGCCGATCTTTCGCGTGGCATGGAGTTTCTGCTGTCGAGTCAGAATCCGGATGGGAGCTGGGGCGCAATGAACGAGCCCGATGCGCATATCCGATACCACACTACGTGGACCGCGATGGACGCTCTGCGGGAGTACAAGTGGGTGGAGAGAACAGAGTGGCCGGAGGCGGTGAGGCGGCCGGTAACCAAACCAGCCGCCGGATAAGAAGCTTCAGCAACCCTTCACATGCGGCGGATCGGAAGCGGCCGGCCTTCGGGTTCGGCTCGCGTACCAACGGCCGCCCCTTGTTCGTCGATCACAACCGTCGGTTGGAAGTAGAGGAACCGTCCGCAACTCTCGCAGTGCATCACCTGATCGTCCTTACGCAGGTCTTGCAGGAACTGCGGCCGAAGCGACATATTGCAGGCAGTGCAACGGCCTCCGTTGGCATCGGTCGCCACGGTAGTCGTCTTCCACTTCTTCTGGATTCGCAGGTATTCGCGCAACAGGGGAACCTTCACTTGGTCTGTGACGACCTTACGCTGCACCATCAGATCGTCCAGAATCTTTTTGTCCGCGTCGGTTTTTTGGACCGCGACTTTCTTTTCAGCGTCTACGTGGTCCTTTTCCTTTTTGAGCGCGGACTCCGCTACCTTTACTGCCTTGTCGAGCGGTTCGGATTCGGCCATCAACTCGATGATCCGGTCCTCAAAACGTTTGATTTCCTTCTCACAGAAGTCGATTTCGTTCTGAAAAGCCCTGTATTGCTCGTTGTTTTTGGCCCCGAGCATTTGCTCCCGGAGCTTGGATATCTTCTGCTGTTGTACCTGGATTTCGCTATCCAGGCGCTTGCGCTCTTTCTGGTTGCCCGAAAGGGCGGCGCGATCAGCCTCCAACCTACGGTTGTGGCTGTCCAACACCTTCTCAATCACTGCAACGTGTTTGGGAAGCGCTGCGATTTCCTTCTGGACGGCGGAAATCCGCTGATCCAGGTCCTGCAAGTCAAGGATCAGTCTGATGTCGGGGTTCATTGACGTTAATCAGTTTACCACGCGCTACTTGCTCCGAAGGTGTTTTCCGGGGTCCATGAAGAGGGCTTCATTTACGGTATCCAGGACTTTCACGTCGCCCATGCTGATGGAATTGCCATCTTTGGTGGTGTGATTGGACGCCAGTTTCACTCCTCCGGTGGTGGCGTACTTCCAGTCCCAGGAGCCTTTCTGGCCACTTTGGAGCTTGAATTCCCAGTGCTCCATCAGATGCGACGCGGGCGAAACATAGGCTTGGTAGGAATCGCCGGGAGTCAGGCCCACTTTTCCGAAGGTCAGTCCGACGACGTCGTAATTCTTGCCATCAAGAGGTTTCTGACCCTGGTAGGCAAGGGTAACGCCCTGGTCCATCCACTTCCAGGGCATAGACAGCCAGTACATGTCGTTGATGAAGGCGCCGTAGGCGTTCTTCAGCGCTTCGGCCGCGGCTGGGCCTTCGAGTTTCTTCCCGTCGACGTAGGCGGTGCCCTGGTGGTTGCCGATGTTGAAGAGGGCGACGGTGTCGTGACCTTGCTTGTCCTTGCCCTCCAGCCGGTAGCGGCCGGTCATCTTATCCCACAGGTGCGCGCGGTCGACGAGGGTCTTTCCGCCGATATTGACGACAAAGTCGTAGCGTACAAAGTGGGCTTTGCTCCACGCATCCTGGCCGCCCATGGCCTTCATCATGGTTTGTGCGAGATCGGCCGCTTTCGGATCGGCGGCGAAGATTGTACTGGTGGCCAGCAAGGCAACCAGGGCTGACTGTTTCAACATCATCGTTCCTCCAGAAGAGAGTATTAGCGCCGGAGCCGCCGCAGTATGGGACCGGCGACGGCGCTGGTAGCCATCTCGAGTTCACTGACCTTCAGCACTCTGCAGGCCGCATAGAACACGCCCAGGCCAAACGGGATGGAGATCGCGAGATCCGACAGGTTGCCCGCCGTGCCGAAGCCAAACAACGTGTGCACCAAGTGGCTGGAGCACCAGGTAGCGGCCGCCATGAAGGCCGAAGCGAGTGTGATTTTTGAGGTGCTGGCGACAAGGGCGCGGCCGTTGATGCCGCCGATGCGTCCCCGGAGGATCCAGAACAGCAAAACGAAGCCAAACAGGGCCACCACCGATGTCGAGAGCGCCAGACCCGCATGCCCCAGCTTGAGAGTCTTAATGACCGTCGAGGCCACCGCGAAGTTGATGACGATGGAAAAGAAACTGATCATCATCGGGGTGCGTGAATCGCGCAGTGCGTAGAAGGCCGGCGTGAGCACCTTCAGCGCGGCGTAGCCTGCCAGTCCCACGGCGTAGAAAGAAAGAGCGGTGGCCGTCTGCTGCGTGTCGTAGGTGCCGAACTTGCCGTGCTGGTAGATGGCGCCGATCATGGACCGCCCTAGAATCACGAGGCCGGCCGCCGAGGGAACGGTTAGTAAAAACACCAAGCCCAGGGATTGCGACAGCGTTTGGCGAAACTCCTCCATGTTACCGGTAGCCGCGCTGCGTGAGATGGCAGGGAGGGTGGCTGAGGCAATGGCCACTCCGAACAACCCCAGCGGCAGCTGCATGAAGCGGAACGCGTAGGTGAGCCAGCTTACCGGCCCGTCTACGCCGCGAACAGGATCGATGATGCCGGCGGCGAACCAGGTGTTGACCATGACGTTGACCTGGACGGCGGCATTGCCGAGAATGGCCGGTCCCATGAGGTGAACGATATGCCGCATCCCCGGATGAGACCAGTCCACCTGCGGTTTAAAAGTGAATCCATGCCGCCGCAGGGACGGGATCTGGTAAGCCAGTTGCAGCGCACCGCCGATGACGACGCCGACCGACATGCCAACAATCGGGGTCATGCCGATATAGGGACCGAGCCAGAATCCGAGGGCTAGTCCGGACACCAGGGACCCGACATTGAAGGCGGTGGAAGAAAGTGCCGGCACGCCGTATTGGTTACAGGCGTTTAACATGCCCATCGCCTGCGCCGCCAGCGCGACGAGTAGCAGGAAGGGGAACATGATGCGCGTCATGCGCACCGCGAGGTCGAACTTCACCGGATCAGACTCAAGCCAGCTGTGGGCCAGCAAATTCACGATCTGGGGGCTGAAGATGACGCCGAACAAGCACAATAGCCCAACGACCATGATGATAGCGGTGGCGACCAGATTCGACAGGCGCACCGCCTCCTCTTTGCTTTTGGTCGCGAGGTACTCAGTGAAGGTGGGGACAAAGGCGGACGACAACGCGCCTTCGGCAAAGAGGTCGCGTGTCAGGTTGGGAATCCGGAAGCCGAGCAGGAAAGCGTCATAAGCCTGACCGGCGCCAAATTGCCGCGCCAGTACGACTTCGCGCAGCAGGCCGCTGACACGGCTGGTAAGCACTGCGATAGAGGCAATGCCCGCAGACCGTACGACGTTTTGGGAACTGGACAAGGCTTTGGTTTCGGCTGGCAGTCCTTCTAGTGTAACGAAAAGGGGTCAGACGCATTAACTGGTCTGCCAGCCGGGAGCAGGGCCTTACATGAGCGATGAAATACAGTCTTCGAGGGTGTCGAGGGCGAAATCCGCCTGCTCCTCGTTTAACACCAGAGGCGGCGATAGACGGATGGTATTCTTGCCGGCTCCCAGCACCAGCACACCACGTTCGAACGCCATCTCTTCGACGCGATCCCTGAATTCAGGGGCAATCTCACGGGTTGCCTGGTCCTTAACGAACTCGATGCCAAGCATGAGGCCCAAGCCCCGGACGTCTCCCACCATGGGGAAGCGCCGCGGCCAGGTTTTCAGCCGGTCCATCATACGCGCGCCAACACGTGTCGCGTTGTCGAGCAGCTCCTGTTCCAGTAGCTCGATTGTCGCAAGCGAAGCTTCGACGGCAATGGGATTACCGCCGAAGGTGGACGCATGCGCGCCTGGAGTCCAGTTCATCACTTCGGCGCGCGCCACGGTGGCCGCCAGCGGCATGCCACTTGCGATGCCCTTGGCGATGGTGAGGATGTCCGGAACGAGGCCGAAATGCTCGCTGGCGAACATCTTGCCTGTGCGGCCCATACCGGCTTGCACTTCGTCGGCGATGATGAGGATGCCGTACTTCGAAGCTACCCGCTGCAGCTCATCGAAGAACTTCTGCGGCGGCACCACATACCCGCCCTCGCCCTGGACGGGCTCCACCACAATCGCCGCCACTTCATCGGCTGGAACAATCGTCTTAAAGAGAGTGTCGTCGAGGACCTTGACGCATTCCACCGCGCACGTATCCACCGATTTGCCGTAGGCGCAACGGTAACAGTAGGCATACGGAATGTGGCTGACGCCTGGCACCAGCGGTCCGAAGCCTTTCTTCTGGATAACTTTGCTGCCGGTTAACGACAGCGCTCCCATGGTGCGACCGTGGAAGCCGCCATAGAATGCGATGAAACGATCACGGCCGGTGTGATAGCGAGCCATCTTCATGGCCGCTTCCACGGCTTCTGTGCCGGAGTTGCCGAAGTAGACGCGGCGCGGGACATCGCCCGGAGCCAGCGCGGCCAGTTTTTCCGCCAGGGTCACCATATTCTCGTAGTAGAAATCGGTGCCCGACATGTGGATGAGCTTCGCTGCCTGCGCCTGAATGGCAGCAACCACTTTCGGATGGCAATGCCCGGTGGCTACAACCGCGATTCCGGCGTTCATGTCGAGAAAGCGGTTGCCGTCGACGTCTTCTACAATCGCGCCCTCGCCGCGCGCCGCCACCAGCGGGTAACCCCGGGTATAAGAAGGAGAAAGAATCCGGGCGTCGCGCGCAATGATTTCCTTCGCGCGTGGCCCCGGAAGAGCGGTCAGAATCTGCGGTAGCACGGATTGTTGTTCCATGACCCCATTCATAGACGCCTCCTGGATCCACAAGGATCCGGTTATAAATTCAATTGTTAGGGAAATAACGCGAGAAGGAACGGCTGCTAGTCAGAGCCGAACAGTGACGGACGGGCGTTGGAAGTTGATCGTCTATCGCGTTGGTGGCGTCGAACGG
>JBDTMC010000379.1:0-7656 GCA_039934475.1 Bryobacteraceae bacterium
CCGCAGCGGCGGCGCGAACGGTTGAACCTTCGGACGTGAAGATGTCAACCGCGTAAGGATGGGTCCGCCGGCGGCGCTTGCGTTTGTTAGGTTGCTCCCAACTTACTGGGGTACACACAAGCGAGGGACCTAGCTGGCCTAAGGCGGCCGAATACCTTTGGTCGATTAACTGCAAATATCTGGTCTTTAAGGGTGCAGTCAGTGCGCGATTTACTGCGCCGATGATTCTCCGCGCGGGATCCGCATCTTCCTTCTCAACAGGGAAACTACTGAGAAATCCCCCATGATAGAAGACGGCGCTGGCCACATACGGACTATCGAAGAGGCGGTCTTCATCCAAGTTAGCAATGATATTAGATGCCTTTCGAATTTCGTCTTGAACCCTGGATTCGAGTTCCACCGATGGGGTGACGGGCGGAGGGCCGAAATTGCGCTTTGGCCTTCTGATGCGGGCTCCGCACAACAGCAGGGACACAACAATGACGCAGCAGATGCCGATCACGCGAGCCGAGTGAAAACGATATGAATACGGGATCAGGAATTCTCCGAGCGGTCCACTGCGAGTGCTGAATCCCTTGTTATAGCAGCATTAGGCGTGGTGGCGCTGCGGTGCCTTATACTGGCAGGTTCGACGGGTTTCACGAAATGTCTTGGATCGATGAAGAAAAGGTGCGCGCGCTGGACATTCCGCAAGGGCGGGCGGAACTGGCAGCGCTTGCCACAGGGATCGCGCGCGAGCACTCGCCGGGTTCGGATCTGGAGATCCTCTGGGATGGCATGTGGATGCGCCGCGTTCACGGTGTCTGGTTCCCCGACCCGGATGTGTTTCGCGTCAAACAACCTAACTGGCAGCGGTGGGCGGATATGGACGGGAAATACCTTCGTGACGCCAACGACTATTGGTTTCACGTCTATCAGCCAGCCGCCGGCCATGTGATTGTCGATATCGGCGCCGGGCGGGGCGAGGATGTCTTCGGCTTCTCCCGGGCCGTTGGTCCCGAGGGCCGCGTGTGGGCGCTGGAACCGCATCCGGTATCCTTTGCCGTTCTGGAGCGGTTTTGCGAGTTGAACCGGCTGGAAAACGTGACGACGTTGAATTTAGCCTCGACGTCGGAACCAGCCGATTTGCAGATTGAGACGCTGCCAGTGTGGGAATCGAACTATATACGGCCGGGTGCGGCGTCTGAACAGAGTCACGCGGTTCGCGGCGTGCCCTTCGATACGGTGGCGCAGGAAAATGGGATCGACCGCATCGACTTCCTCAAGATGAACATCGAAGGCGCGGAGCGAGATGCGCTGCCGGGTTGCCGCGAGGCACTCAAGCGGGCACACTACGTCTGCATCGCGGCACACGATTTCAGGGCTGCGCGGGGCGAAGGGGAGAGTTTTCGAACGCTCGATTTTGTGCGGGAATTCTTGACCGCCGCCGGCTTCCAACTGGTGACGCGCGACACCGATCCGCGGTATTACGTGCCCTATCACGTCCATGGCGTGCGGGCGTAGAGTCTACGGCTCCACCCAACAGCCGACGGCTTTCGTCTCCGGATTGGTGACGGAGCTTCCAGCGAATACTTCATCCAGCGCATCCCGCAGATCGTGCTGCTTTACCTGACGCCGGCTTTGTCCCCAACCTACATAGAAGTCATCAATACGCCCGCGGTAAACGATTTGGCCGCCTTCCTTAACCACCACGACTTCCGGCGTGACGGTGACGCCAGCGGCCTTTACCAGGGCATGAGTGCGATCGACAATCCACGGATAACTCCCGTGCCCAAAGGCTGCGGCGTGGGTGCGAACCGCTGCATCGGTTAGAGTCTTGTCTGTGTAGACTAAGGCGCACGACAAGCCGCGTGCGGCATAGTCATCGCAGATACGGTGGATCTCGCGCGCATAGAAGTTGGAGATGGGGCAATCGGGAATGATAAAGAAGAGGGCGGATGCTTTGCCCGCGGCGACTTCAAAGGGCCGGCGGTCCACTCCGTTAACGTCCTTCACGATCAAGGATGGGGTGACGAGGGTGGCCAGCGAGAGGGCGAGAACGAGAGTCACGGACGCCGCTCCGCCGTCGGTCCGAGGGTGTCGCTACCCCAAACCTTACGCATCTTTTCGCGTAGCTCGTCTTTCAGGCTCGGATCGCGACGAAACGCCTCCATGGCACTTTGCACGATGTGCTTGCGATAGGCATCCTTCAGTTCCTTCAAATCGGCTTCCTTTTGCGGAACCACCTGAATCGAGACACTTCCCATCTCATCGTGGGATTCCTCGCCCCACTGGACCATCACAGGCGGGTTAGCCGGATTCCTTGGATTGGCTGCCGAGTTGTCCCAACTCACTTCCGCGTCGAGACGGGTGCCTTTAGGAAGGCTCTGCAAGCCGTTGAAGAAGTACCGGTCTTGCCAGGCAAAATCCCAGTTCCGAATCCAGAGAATCGTTCGCACTTCACCGCTGGGGAGGGTCGCGGTGAGCTTCATCTCTTTGCCGATGTAATGAGCGTGCGCACCCGTGTTCACCATCTCCACATCCACCGGAAGAACGAACGAATCCTTCACACGGAAATCCTTCTCACCAGCGGGAATCTTCACTCCGGCGAAGACAGAAAAGACGGGGGGCAGGCCGAGGTACGTGAGCGTGCGCACGGGCGGCTGCTTTGAGAAGTAGATAGCGATTGTGGACTTCTCCTCTTCGCTTTTACCGCTGGGGTGAAAATGGTACTGGAAGACAAGATCGGTGTTTTTCGGCAGCGGCAGAGCGATGCCTTCGGGATAGGGATGCGGCTGGGAGCCAAGGGCCCAGCCACCGAGGCTGTTGGAATTCCGGCCAAAACTCATGGAGGCAAAGCCGGGGCCAGGGTCGGCTGCATCGGAACGGCGCGCAGACGCGGAGTCATCGGCAAAGAAGAGGACGTGATGGACGACGGAGCGTGCCGAGGGCCGCAGGTCAATGGCGCGGATCCACTTCTGTTCCGGGAGGTTAAGCGGAATCACAAGATTACGGTATATGTCAGGCCCATCGGCCGGAACGTGGAACGCCTCGGGCATTTCCACAACCATGTCGGGCGCGCCCAGCTGCCAATCGCTGCTGAATACGGGCACGTTTGGACTTTTGGCTGGGTCGCCCTGGGGCATGCCACCGTCCACCCATTGACGAATCGTCTCGATCTGAGCCGCTGTCATGCGGCGTTCATCCTTGAAGGTGTAGGAACCAGGTTCAGCCTTCCACGGCGGCATGTAACGCGCAGCGGTTACGGAGGCAATGAGCTTTCCGCGCTTGGCGACGTCCTGGTAATTCATCAGGCTAAATGGGGCGGCTTGGCCTGGCCGGTGACAGGAACTGCACTTGCCGTAGATGATGGGCGCCACCTCTCCGCTGAAGGTCGGGACCTGGCCATGTAGTCCGGCGGCGAGCAGCAAAGCAAGAGCAATCCTCATGGATCCAGGATCGCCGAAAAGGCCCCCAATCGCTGTAAATGTTTGTCAGACCTTGTATCGGATGTAAAATCGAGTCACGGCAACTTCTGCCGGCCCTGGGAGATCGATGGTCCTGAGAATTCTGGTTCCCCTTATTCTTTGCCTAACGGCGCTGCTGCCGGCCGCGGACACTCGCGAGCAGTTTGAGATGCAAGTGCGGCCGCTGCTGGCGAAGAACTGCTTTGCCTGCCACCAGCAATCGGCGATGGGCGGACTGCGGCTGGATTCGCGCGAGACGATTCTCAAAGGGGGAAAATCCGGCCCGGCGGCTGTCGCTGGTGAACCGGAGAAGAGCCTATTGATCGGCGCGGTGTCGCACACGCTGGAGCGGCTGAAAATGCCGCCAAGCGGGAAGCTCTCGGCCGACGATGTGGCGATTCTTAGCGCCTGGATCAAGGGCGGTTTGTACTGGCCAGCGGATGATAAAGCGGCCAAGGCAGCGGCTGCGGGCGAATACGTGATCTCACCGGAGCAGCGGGCGTTCTGGTCCTTCCAGCCGGTGAAAGCTCCCGTTCCGCCGGCAGTGAAGAACACCGCGTGGCCGAAGACCGAGATCGACAAGTTCGTGCTGGCGCGCCTGGAACGCGAGGGACTGCATCCTATTGCCGCAGCCGACCGGCGAACGCTGCTGCGGCGGGCGACTCTGGATCTGACCGGCCTGCCGCCAACACCCGAAGAAGCCGACGCATTTCTGCGCGACAAGGCTCCTGATGCCTTCGCGAAAGTAGTGGACCGCCTGCTGGCTTCGCCGCGTTATGGGGAGCGCTGGGGACGCTATTGGCTGGACGTTGCACGCTACTCAGATGACAGTCTGAACTCAACGAAGGATGAACCGTATCCAAATAGTTTCCGCTACCGCAACTGGGTGATCAACGCCTTCAACGAGGACATGCCCTACGACACCTTTGTGAAGGCACAGCTGGCGGGCGACGAAATGGGTGACAAATACGCCGCCGGAACGGGGTTCTATTCACTCAGCCCGGAGTTTCAGGATGACCGGGTGGATGCCACCTCGCGCGGCTTCCTGGGACTGACGGTGGCTTGCGCCACATGCCACAACCATAAGTTCGACCCCATCCCGACGAAGGACTTCTACTCCTTGCAAGGCGTGTTCAGCAGCACCGATTTGAATGAGCTACCGCTGGCATCGAAGGAGGTGGTGGACAGCTGGACGGCGAAGAAGAAACTCGTCGACCACCAGGAGAAGCTGATCGAAAAGTTTTACGAAAACCAGCGCGACCAACTGGCGGACATTCTGGCGTCACGCACGGCTCAGTATCTGTTGGCGACGCGCAACTTGGCGAGCGCGGCAGAACTGGATGCCGAGTCCCTGCAGCGCATGACCGCGTACCTCAGCGAGGCAAAGAAAGACCACCCCTACCTGAAACCCTGGGTCGCATTGGTAGAGAGCAAGGCGAGCGAAGAAGAGTTCCGGCGCGCCGCGGCAGAGTTTCAAAAGCTGCTGCTCGCCGTCATGGAAGAGAAGAAGGAGGTGGACCACAAGAACGAACTCACACTTGGCCTGAATCCGAACCGCGACGACGTGGCGGGAGCGTCGCTGGTGTCGTTGAGCCGCGACAAGTACATCCTGTGGCGCGACATGTTCGAGCGTTCGGTGAAGGATTCGGCCGGGTTCTTCAAGACCTCCGAGGGTATCTTCCACTACAACAAGAATGGCATTGAACGCTTCCTGCAGGGACACTGGAAGAGTTACCTGGAAACGCAAAAGGTGGACTTGGAGCGGCTGAAGAAAGAGCTGCCCGAAAAGTATCCGTTCCTGCAAACGATCAAGGACAAAGACAAGCCCGAGGATGTTCACATCGCCATTCGCGGCGACGCCAACAACAAGGGTGACTTGGCCCCGCGCCGGTTTCTGGCCATCTTGTCGCCCGGCGAGCGCAAGCCGTTCAGTAAGGGTAGCGGGCGCATGGAGTTGGCGGAAGCGATTGCCGATCCGAAAAATCCGCTCACGGCGCGAGTGTTCGTGAACCGGGTGTGGCAGCGGCATTTCGGCCGCGGGATCGTGGGCACCCCGAGTAATTTCGGTCAACTGGGTGAACGTCCCACCCATCCCGAGTTACTCGACTACCTGGCGGACACCTTCGTGAAGAACGGGTGGAGCATTAAAAAATTGCACCGCGAAATGATGCTCTCCGCAACCTATCAATTGAGCCCGGCGGGCGACACGGTGAACGAGAACAAAGACGCACCGAACACTCTGCTGTGGCGATATAACCGCCGGCGTCTGGATGCGGAGGCACTGCGGGACTCGGTCCTTTTTGTCAGCGGCAAGCTGCAGACGAAGGTTGAGGATCTGGCGAAGCCTCTGGATGAGAAGAATACGGCGCGCACCGTATACGGGTTTGTGAGCCGCCGCCGGCTGGACGGGACATTGGCTTTGTTTGACTTTCCGAATCCCAACAGCACCAGCGAAGGCCGCATCATCACAAACGTCCCCTTACAGCGGCTTTATTGGATGAACAGCAAGTTTATAGAGGAACAAGCGCAGGCGCTGGCAGAGCGGCTGCACGGCGACAACGCGGCGCGTATTCGCGAGGCGTACCGGCTGCTGCTGGCGCGAGATCCCGATGCGGAGGAGCTGAAGATGGGTCTGGAGTACGTGCCGAAAGCCAGTTGGGCAAGTTATGCGCGGGCGCTGCTGAGTTCGAACGAATTCGAGTTTGTGGATTGAGGTGGATGCGATGAACAGACGGCAACTACTATCGACGATGGGCGGCGGCTTTGGCATGTTGGGATTGCAGAGCCTGCTGGGCGCTGAAGGCGCCACGGCAGACCCATTGGCACCGAAGACGCCTCACTTTCCGGCGAAGGCGAAGCGCGTCGTGTACCTGTTCCTGAACGGCGGCCCCTCTCAGGTAGATACGTTCGATCCGAAACCCGCACTGACGAAGTATCACGGAAAGCCAATGCCAACGGCCAACCTCCAGACGGAGCGCAAGACGGGCAACTTGATGAAGTCGCCGTTCGAGTTCCGGCGCTACGGCAAGAGCGGCATTGAGGTCAGTGAGATCTTCCCCAAGTTAGGGTCAATGATCGACGAATGCTGTGTGATCCGTTCCATGTACACGGAACGTCCAAATCACGAGCCTTCCCTGTTATTGCTGAACAGCGGCGACAAACTGCCTGGGCGGCCGTCGATGGGTTCGTGGGTGACTTATGGCCTCGGGACGATGAACCGGAACCTGCCGGGGTACGTGGTGTTGTGTCCGGGCCTGCCCGTGATTGGGCCGCAGTTGTGGAGTTCGATGTTTCTCCCGGCGGTGCACCAGGGGACTTATATCTCGCTGGAGGAGAAAGACCCGAAAAAGCTAATCCGTAACATCCGCAACGAAACGCAAACACCGCAACAACAGCGTGCCGAGTTAGACCTTCTGGCTTCCTTAAACCGGCATCAATTGGCGCGCACGGGCACGGATTCGCAGATGGAGGCGAGCATTCACTCCGCCGAGATCGCTTATCGCATGCAGACGGAAGCGCCCGAAGCATTCGATATCACCAAGGAGCCCCAAAAGGTGCGCGATCGCTACGGCGATCATGACTTCGGCCGCGGCTGTCTGATGGCGCGCCGGTTGCTTGAGCGCGGCGTGCGCATGGTGCAGGTCTACTTCGGCAACTTTCAACCGTGGGATAACCATGACGACATCGAACTGCACCGTCCTCTCGCGGCGCAGGCCGATGGCTCGATCGCTTCCCTGTTACAGGATTTGAAAGCGAGTGGGATGTTGGAAGAGACAGTGGTGATCATCGGCGGCGAGTTTGGGCGCACGCCAGCCGTTGAGATCGGCGGCTTGGTGAAAGTCCAGAACGGCCGCGATCACAACAACCACGGCTTCAGCTATCTGGTGGCGGGCGGCGGATTCAAAGGCGGCATCACCTATGGCTCCACCGACGACTTCGGGTTTCAGGCCGTGGAAAATAAGGTACACATCCACGACCTGCATGCTACAGTGCTACACCAGCTCGGCCTGGACCATACCAAGCTGACCTACTTCTACAGCGGCCGCAACTACCGGCTGACCGATGTGGCCGGCGAGGTAGTGAAGGACATCATCGCCTAGCGCGACGCATTACGGGTTGTGTATGTCCTGAAGGTATTGCGCCGGCACAGGGTCGCCAGTAAGGGTCTTCAGGAATTCCTTCAACTGGACTTTCTGCGGCGGCGACAGGT
>JBDTMC010000380.1:0-7654 GCA_039934475.1 Bryobacteraceae bacterium
TCCAATCGCCCGGTAGCGCCCGGTCCTAAGGATATCGCCGGGCTTGCCGCGCTGGGCGGTGCGCTGCCACAGGATCCCACTGACCCGGCTGAAGTGCTCGCGCTACTCGATCAAGCCGCTTCACCCGCCACGGTTGCCACAACGGGCGGGCGGTACTTCGGGTTCGTCACCGGAGGGGCTTTGCCGGCTACCGTCGCGGCCAACATCCTCGCCACGGCGTGGGACCAAAACGGGGCACTACGCGCCATGTCGCCTGCTGCAGCGGCGCTGGAGGAGGCGGCGACCGCCTGGATCCTTGACGTCCTGCGACTGCCGCCTTCGAGTGTTGTCGGCTTTGTCACCGGCGCCACTATGGCGAACTTCACGTGCCTCGCCGCGGCGCGCCATGCCCTTCTTCAGAATGCCGGATGGAACGTGGAAGAAGACGGCTTGTTTGGTGCGCCGCCGATTCACGTCATCGTAGGGCAGGAAGTCCATGTCGCGTTGCTGAAGGCGCTGGCCATGCTCGGCTTCGGCCGGAAGCGCGTCACCCGGGTCCCAGTGGACAATCAGGGGCGGATCATCGCCGCTGAACTTCCGGCTCTCGATAGCCGCACTCTGGTTTGTCTGCAAGCGGGCAACGTGAACACCGGCGCCTTCGACCCGGCTCCCGAGATCTGCGCCCAGGCGCGGGAGGCTGGCGCTTGGGTCCACACCGACGGCGCTTTCGGCCTGTGGGCCGCGGCCGCCCCCTCGCTGGCGCACCTGATGGATGGGTACAACCTGGGCGACTCCTGGGCCACCGACAATCACAAGTGGCTGAACGTACCTTACGATTCGGGGCTCGCCATCGTGCGCGAACCGCGGCACCTGCATGCCGCCATGAGCGTTACCGCTGCGTACCTCCAACTCTCCGTTGACCGCGAACCGTCACACTACACGCCGGAGGCTTCGCGACGGGCTCGCGGCATCGAGGTGTGGGCCGCGCTGCGTTCGCTGGGCCGCCGTGGCCTAGGGGAGATGTTCGAGAGCAACTGCCGCATGGCGCAGCGCATGGCTAGCCATCTTCGCAATGCTGGCTTCGCCATCCTCAATGACGTTGTACTAAATCAGGTGATGGTGTCCTTCGGCGATCCCGAGGCCACGCGCGGCGTGGTCGCCGCGATCCAAGCCGATGGGACTTGCTGGTGCGGCGCCACCCAATGGCAAGGGCAAACGGCGATGCGGATCAGCGTCTCCAACTGGTCCACCACCGAAGCCGACATCGACGCCAGCGCCGACGCTATCATCCGCCTGGCGATTCATCGAAAAACCGTGTTGAAGTGTTGAAAGAGTTCGGGCCGAAATCTCCGTAAGATGTTGTTTATAAGTGGCTTATTCCATTTTGATCCGGTACAGCCGGTGTTGAAAGTGTTGAAAGATCTCAACGCGGTTTTCGGATTTCAAAGATCAATGGGCGTGAGGCCCCTCGCCGTCGGTATTTAACCACGGCGAGGAGTTCTTTCGTGCAGTGTTTTCTGTAAGCCGTTGATTAAGCTGTAGATAATTCGCTGGTTTCCCGGAACTGAGACCCACTACAGCAGGGAGGCGGAGTCATGGTCCAAAAAGAGCGTTGCGTTGGTGTGAGTCCGGAGGATGGACGCCGGGCAGGCGGTCTCGATGGGGCCTTCCAACGCCGCCTTTACGGCGTGCTTCTTCATGGGGCCGGGGACTACGGCTATTGCCCTCGGTATGCGCATCAGGGCGGGCACTGTTAGGGTGAGGGCGGTACGGGGAACTGCGTCGAGCGTGGGGAAGGCTCCGTCGTGCACTTGCTGCTGACGGCAGACTTCGTCTAGGGTGACTTCCTTCACGAGTAGCGGATCATTAAAATCAGCGACGGGAGGATCGTTGAAGGCTAAGTGGCCGTTCTCTCCTATGCCCAGGATTACGAATTGCGGCGAGTGTTCCTCTAGTAACGCGGCGTAGCGGGCACACTCGGCAGTGGCGTCGGCGGCCTCTCCCGATAATCCATAAAAGGCCTTTACCTTCACGTGGTCGAATAGATGCTGCTTGAGGAAGCGCCGGAAGGAAGCCGGATGGCTCTCCGACATGCCGACATACTCATCCATGTGGAAGGCAGTTACGCGATGCCACTCGACCTCCGGGTCAGCGCGGAGCGCGGCGAGGGCCTCTATTTGCGACGGCGCGGAGGCGAAGACTACGGCGACGTCCGGTTGCGCCTTCAGTAGCTGCTTGATGTGGGTGGCGGCGGCGGCTCCCGCTACCTTACCCATCTCTGCTCTTGATTCACTAACATTCACAGAAAGTTGACCCGCTTGCAATCTCACGATCCCTCCAGAATTCCCTAACCATTTTGCTCGCCGGATACGTCTAATAGATTCGAACGGAACAGAAGTATAGGATAACCATGCGCATTTTGCCGCCCCGGGTGCTCGCTCTCGCCTGCCTTGCCACCCTGTCGTTCTACGGCTGTACGCGCTCCACGGTTGCGGCATCCAACCCAGCGCCAGCGCCGTCCACAACTGCTCCTGCAACACAAACTCTGATCCGGGCCACTGGCATCATACAGGCTCTCCGCGTTTATAGCATCCAAACTCCCCAAATTAGCGGACAAAACGGCCGCATGACGCTGGTGAAACTGGTGAAGAATGGGGCGGAGGTAAAGAAGGGCGATCCTTTGGCGGAATTTGACCGCACCGCGCAGAAGGACACGTTGCGGGATGCCGAATCCAAGTTTGACGACCTGAGCCATCAATGGGATCAGAAGCGGGCTCAGTTTAAGAGTGACGCCGCGAAGAGGGTCCAGACGCTGCGCGAGGCAGAAGCCGACCTTGCCAAGGCGGAGTTGAACTTGCGGAAGGCGGAGTTGCTGAGCGAGATCGACCGGCTGAAGAACCAAACGTCGGCCGAGAGCGCGCGCACCCGTGTCGCCAGCCTGAAGAAGTCCAACGCGCTGCACGACGAAGGGGAGAAGGCGGCGCTGAGTATTTTGGAGTTGCAGCGCGACCGGCAGAAGGTGAGTGTGGAGCGGACGCGGCTGAACATGGATCGGATGCTGGTGCGGGCACCGATCGCGGGGATGGTGGCGCTGGAAACGACGTGGCGCAACGGCTCCATGGGACCGGCGCAGGAAGGCGATCAGATGTGGCAAGGCCAGAACCTGGTTCGCATCTTCGACCCGGGACAGATGGTGGTGCAGACTTCCGTGGCCGAACCGGATGGGGCGTCGTTGCAGCCGGGAGTGAAGGCCCGCATCCGGCTCGATGCGTATCCCACGGCTCAGTTCGACGGCGTCTTTGAAATGGCCAGCCCGGTGGCTACGTCGGCGCTGGACAGCCCGATCAAGACATTCAACGCCATCTTCCGGATCACACAAATGGATCCACGGCTGATGCCGGACCTCTCGGCTTCAGTTGAGGTAGAGCGCCCATGAAACGTTTTCGGCCGTGGATTGTTGCCGTGGTGCTATGCGGACTGATTGTTGGCGCGGGGTATGGCGCGCGGTACATGCGGAGTGTCCAGAACGCTGTCGATCTGCCGATGGCTCCGGCGCGGGAAGGCGAGTTTCAGGTGATGGTGCAGTGCCGTGGCGACCTGGTGGCGCGCACCTCAATCCAGATTGGAGCGCCACAGGTTCCTAATCTGGTGATTGTGTGGACGGCTCCGGCAGGCTCTCCGGTGAAAGCGGGCCAGGCCATCATCCGTTTCGATGGGAGCAGCGCAGAGCGGACGCTGCGGGAAAACGAGGCTGCGCTGCAGCAGGCGAACGCGACGCTGGACCAGGCGAAAGCCGAAGCCCGCATTAACGCCGAACAGGATCACCGCGATCTGGCCGCCGCCAAGTACGCGGTAGAGAAAGCGCGCCTGGAAGTGTCGAAGGCGGAGATCGTGAGCGCCTTGCAAGCCGAAGAGAGCAAGATCAATCTCGGCCTTTCGGAAGAAAAACTCAACGTGCAGGCAGCGACGAATGAGATGCATGCCGCCTCAGATGCGGCGAAGATCGCGTCGGCGCAGCGGTTGAAGGAGAAAGCCCAAGCCGAGGTGGACCTGATGAAGGAGCGGCTCTCACACATGGAGCTGAAATCGCCGATCGATGGCATCATCGTCTTCCTGAATAACAACTCGCAGGGCTGGATGAACGCCAAGCCGTTCAAGGTGGGCGATAACGTTTGGCCGGGCAGCAGTATCGCCGAGATCCCCGATTTGACGACATTGGAATTGAAGGGAAAAGTGGACGAGATCGACCGCAGCCGGATGAAAGCGGGTCAGGACGTTCGCGTGGCCGTGGATGCGTTTCCGGAAAAGCCGTTTCCGGCGCAGATCGTCGCTATTTCCGATCTGGTGGAACAGAGCTTCGAATGGCCGCCCACACGTAGCTTTCGCGCCTACGCCAAGTTGAAGCAATCCGATGAACGGTTGCGACCCGGTATGAACGGGCGCATGGACGTGATTCTGGACCGCATCCCGAAGGCGATCAGCGTTCCGGCAAAAGCGTTGTTCACGAAGAACGGCAAGCCGGTGGTGTACGTGGTGGAGAAGAACGCGTACCGCCCGCAGGAGGTGGAAGTGCTGGCGCGGAATTCGGATGAGATTGCAATCAAGGGCATAGCCGCGAAGACGCTGGTGGCACTGGCGGAGCCGGAGGAGAAGCGATGAAGCGAGTCCGTCAAATCGTAGTTACGTTGGTCGTCATTGGGATTCTTGGGCTGGCTGGTTGGGGCGGCTCCATCGTATTGAAGAAGGCGAGCGCGGCCAGCTTGCCGCGAAGCATTCCGGTGACCGCAGTGAAGCGGGGCGACATTACGATTTCCGTGAACGCGCGAGGGGAGCTGCAGGGCGGCAATTCGCAAGTGCTGGCGGCTCCGATGACGGGCAGCCGCGACATGGCGATCACCTTTCTGCGCAAACCCGGCGAAGTAATGAAAGAGGGCGATGTGGTGGCGAAGCTGGACACCACCGAAGAGGAGTTTAAGCTGCGGGAGGCGGAGGCGGATCTGGCGGAAGCGGAGCAGCATGTGGTTCAGGCCACGGCAGAGAGCAAGGCGCGCGAGGAGGAGGACAACTACGCCTTGATCAAGGCGCGCGCGGAGCTGGACCTGGCGAAGCTGGAGGCGCGGCGTAACCCTTTGGTGGCCTCGATCATCGCGCGGCAGAACGATCTGGCTGTGGCGGCCGCGGACGACCAGTTACGGCAGTTGACGCAGGATTTGAGCGCACGGCGCGCTACGGCGGACGCGAGCATCGCGATTCAGGAGGCGGCTCGCAAGAAGGCGCAAGCGCAGATGGAGATGGCGCACAAGAACATCGATTCGATGACGCTGACGGCGAAGCGCTCCGGGTACGTAGCGGTGGAGAAAAACGAGAACAACGGCATGTGGTATCCGGGCCTGGTGCTGCCTATGCTGCAACTGGGCGACACAGTGAACCCGGGAAAGTCGATCGCGCAGATCCCCGACCTGCGGAGTTGGGAAGCGACGGCGCGGATCAGCGAACTGGACCGGGGGCACTTGGCGGTTGGGCAGGCCGCGGCAATAGAAGTTGTGGCGTTGCCGGGGAGGATTTTGAAGGGCCGGGTGAACAATCTGGGCGGCACGGCCGGACCTCCGTGGAACAGGCGCTTTGAATGCAAGGTCGCCTTGGATGAGATTTCGCCGCTGCTGCGGCCGGGGATGAGTACGCAGATCACGATTATCACGGGTCAGGAAAAGGGCGTCCTTTGGGTGCCATCGCAGGCGCTGTTTGAAAGCGACGGCCGCACGTTTGTGTACGTGCAGACTGCGGATGGGTTCCGGCCTTTGGACGTGAAACTGGTGAGCCGCAGTGAGAGCCGGGTGGTGCTTTCCGGTGTGAAGGAAGGGCAGTTGGTGGCGATGGCCAGTCCGGACCAGGTGAAGGACACCAATAGGGCAGCGGGCGGAGCCGGCGCGGCTACGAAGGCGCTAACCAAATGAGGATCTTGCAACTGTGGCAGGACTTTGCGCAGGCGGCGGAGAGCCTGCGGGCACAGAAGACGCGATCGTTGCTGACGGCGCTGGGCATTGTGTTCGGCGTGGGGTCGGTGATCGGGATGCTGGCCATTGGCGCGGGCGCGCGGGAGGAGTCGCTGCGGTTCATTGAGCTACTGGGCGTGCGCAATGTGCTGGTGGAGGCGAGGCAGGCGGCGACTCAAGAGGAGTTGCAGGCGCGGCGGCGCTCGTCACCGGGGTTGACGGAGCGCGACGTGCGCATTCTGACGGCGAATATCGATGCCATCGATTTGATGTCGCCGCGGCGCGCACTGCGGCCTACGGGATTGCTTCCGAAGCCCTCTAAGGACCAGCCGGGACTGTATGGAGTGCTGCCCGCCTACGCTTCTATCCACAACCTACAGACCACCGAAGGCCGTTTCTTCAATGAGCGGGACAACAACATCAGCGACGGCGTTTGCGTGATGGGCGAGACGGCGAAGGTAAGCATGTTAGGGTACGACTCCGCCATCGGCAAATACATCAAGGTGAATGACGTGTGGCTGCGCGTGATCGGCGTGCTGGCGCAGAAGGCGACGGGTGGAGGCGAGAGTGGATTTTCACAAACGCAGGATCGCAACAACCTGATCTACGTGCCTTTGAACACCTTCCAGTACCGGTTCTGGGACATCAGCTCGTACATGAAGGACGATTTGGACGGGATCGATATGCGGCTGAAGGAAGGGACCGATAGTGTAGATGTGGCGCAGATTGTGACCGCGATTTTGAATTCCACGCACCGGAACACGCCTGATTTTTCGGTGACGATTCCGGCGGCGCTGCTGGCGCAGCAGCAGCGAACCCAGTCGATTTTCACTTACGTGATGGTGGCGATTGCGGCTATATCGTTGCTGGTGGGCGGCATTGGGATTATGAATATCGTGCTGGCCACGGTGCTGGAGCGGACGCGCGAGATTGGCATTCGGCGGGCGATGGGCGCGCGGCGCGCGGATGTGGTGCGGCAGTTCCTGACGGAGAGCGTGTTGATCTCCATTTCCGGGGGGATTCTGGGCATTGGGTGCGGATTTATGCTGTCGTGGCTGATCTCGCGGGCGGCGGAGTGGAAAACGATTGTCACGGTGACGTCGGTGGTGGTGGCGTTTGGGGTGTCGATGTTGGTGGGGGTGGTGTTTGGGATTTACCCGGCGATGAAGGCGTCGCGGATCGATCCGATTGAGGCGCTACGGTACGAGTAGGGTGGCAAATTGAGGGAACAGCCGTGTTCTCAATCGGGGGCTATCTTGGAAATCCTACGTGTACCATGAAGAAGGGAGGCAGCTTATGGCAAGCCTAGATTGGTCGCAATGCCCCGCCGTGGAAAGCATTCCCGGCAAAGTGAGCGGCGCATGGGTTTTGAAGGGAACCCGGACACCCGTTAAGGTGTTGTTCGAAAATCTTGAAGCGGGTATGAGCATTGAGGAAGTCATCGAACAGTTTCCCGTGACCCGCGAAGAGATCGACAGGCTTATGGCATTCGTCGCGCGTTCGCTCGATAGGGTCCCGAGCTACGAATAGCCCACCGCTTCATGCGCATTCTTTTTGACAATGGAACGCCGCGGGGCCTGAGCGCTTTTTGATCGGCCATACCATCGAAGAAGCGCGGGCGCGGGGCTGGGAAGAACTCACCAACGGCGCATTGATCGAGGCTGCCGAACAAGTCGGGTTTG
>JBDTMC010000381.1:0-7647 GCA_039934475.1 Bryobacteraceae bacterium
CGAATTCGTCGCCACTCCGCCACACGATCTCCGGGTTGATCAACGAGACCGGACCCGCCCCGAGGTTCATCACGATGACGCGTTTGCCAATGCCCACCTGTGGCGCCGCCATGGCGCGTCCAAAACCGCGTCGCCGGCGAAAGTCGTCGAGTGTGGCGTGCAGGCGCGCCAGCTCATCGTGCAATGCGACGTCGATGGCGGCCACCTCGGCCGCCAGTTCCTCCAGGCGGGGATCGCCAATCGTCAGAATAGGCAGCGGTTCGGCAAGCATCGGTTGTTCGATTTTACAATGGAGGCTTGCGCACCATGTGGTATCGCGGACGTTTCGGCCCATCTCCCACGGGCTCGTTGCACTTTGGATCCCTGGTCGCGGCGGTAGCGAGCTGGGTGGACGCGCGGGCGGCCGGCGGCGAATGGCTGGTCCGAATGGAGGACATCGACACGCCCCGCGTGAGGCCAGGTGCAGCGGACTCTATTCTCGCCACACTGGAACGCTTCGGACTCCATTGGGACGGCCCGGTTTCATGGCAGAGCCAGCGCGGTGAAGCATACTCCGAAGCCCTGGAACGCCTCTCATCGGCCGGGCTGCTGTATCCCTGCAGTTGCACCAGGAAGGAGATCGTCGATTCGGTCACCGGTGAGGCCGGCGCCGCACCGGGACGCTACCTTGGCACCTGCGCCACTGGCCTCATGCCCGGCCGGTTAGCCCGTTCCTGGCGAGTCCGCGTAGAGCCCGGCGTGATCTGTTTTCATGACCGCGCGCAAGGCACTCAATGCCAGGATGTTGACGCTTCGGTGGGCGACTTCATCCTCCGCCGCGCCGATGGGCTCTTCGCCTATCAGCTTGCCGTGACAGTGGACGACGCTGTGCAAGGCATCACCGCCGTTGTGCGTGGCGCCGACTTGATGGAAGCCACACACCGCCAGATCCATCTACGGCGGATATTGGGACTACCTGAGCCGAGTTACCTTCACGTGCCTGTTGTCACCGACGCGACCGGAGCGAAGCTCAGCAAACACAATCAGGCTGAAGCGCTCAGCTCGAGAGCGTCCGCCCATCTGACGGCAGCCCTGGAATTCCTAGGTCAGCAACCGCCCGTGGAACTGGAGCGCGCCGCGCCGGCAAACATCCTTGAGTGGGCTGTCGAAAACTGGCGTACCGAGGCAATTCCGGTTGTCGAAGGTGCCGGATGCGCCGTGTAGTATACTCCCACCCTATGAGGTTAGCGCTGGCGTTGTGCGTGATGACGGCTGTTTTATACGGCGCCGACGGCAAAAAGCTATACATCGAAAACTGCGCCGGCTGCCACGCGTCGAATGCGCGAGGCACAGGCAAAGCGCCGGGCTTGGCCGCCAATCCTCATCTCAGCGGGCAATCAGAGCAACAGATTCACGACTTCATTCGCCGCGGATCCCCCTCCACGGGAATGCCCGCGTTCGACCTCCCCGCGGTGGATCTGGCCGCCCTCGCCGCCTACGTTCACAGCCTCAACGCGGGGCCCGCGGTTCTCACCGCCAGCGTCCGCAAACAAGTGACGTTCCCACCGCCCCAGCCCGGCGATTGGATCACTTACAACGGCAGCCCCACGTCAAACCGCTACAGTCAACTGAAGCAGATCAACACGGCCAACGTCGCCAACCTAAAGCTGAAGTGGATCTTCCCCATTCAGAATTTCGGACTCGAATTAACCCCGCTGGTGACCGCCGGAGTCATGTATGTCACCGGGCCAAACCAGGTCTACGCTCTCAATGCCACCAATGGCAATCAGATCTGGAAATACGCACGCCCGCAGACACCCAAGCTGGATGGCGATGCCGCCCTTGGGACCAACCGCGGCGTAGCCCTTCGCGACGGCAAGATTTTCTACGTCACCGACAATGCTCATTTGCTCGCGCTGGACCGTGCTACTGGCGAACTTATCTGGGAAAAGACCATGCCGGAAGAGCCCATGCATTACGGAGGCACCATCGCGCCGCTCGTCATCAAGGACACGGTAATCGTCGGAGTCGCCGGAGCCGATGCGGGCATACGCGGTTTCATCGCCTGTTACCGCGCCGAAACCGGTGACTTACTATGGCGTCACTGGACCATCCCCGCCAAAGGCGAGCCGGGCTCGGAAACATGGAAGGGCACTGAGCCAACACGCGGAGGCGGTTCCACCTGGCTCACCGGCTCCTACGACGAGTCTACTGACACGCTCTACTGGCCCACTGGCAACCCCTGGCCCGACGGCGACGATTCCAATCGCAAGGGCGACAACCTCTACACCGACTGCATTCTCGCCCTCAACCCACACACAGGGCAGCTGAAGTGGCACTACCAGTTCACGCCCCAGGACGTGGTGGATCGCGACGCCACGGAACCGCCCGTCCTGGTGGATACTACTTACCACGGCCAACCTCGCAAGTTACTCCTCCACGCCGACCGCAATGGCTTCTTCTATGTCTTTGACCGCACCAACGGGGAGTTACTTCTGGCAAAGCCATTCCTTCGCCGGGTAGACTGGGCCTCAGGTATTGGCCCAGATGGCCGCCCTCAAATAGTAGATCCCGAAGGTTGTCCCAGCGACGCCGCCAACTGGGACTCCGCTGCCTGGAGCCCCACCACGCGGCTCTTCTACTTCCTGGCGTTGGAAGAATGCACTGGAGACAAGATGGGCTACCCAGACCAGATCGGCCAGCGTTTTCTACGGGCGCTCAACATAGAGACCGGTAAGATAGTCTGGGAGATTCCTCAACCCGGCCCCGCCAAAGCAAAGACCTGGTCCGGAGTCCTCGCTACCGCCGGAGGAGTGGTCTTTTACGGCAAGCCGCTGGGAGGCTTCGAAGCCGTGGACGAACGCGACGGAAAAATGCTCTGGCGCTTTGAAACCAACACCCGGATGAAAGCGTCCCCGATGACGTTTCAACTCAACGGAAAGCAATACGTAGCTGTAGCGGCCGGCCCCAACATCCTCTGCTTCGGCTTGTAAAATCGCTACTCGTGCACCACAACAACCCCATTCGCCTTCACTTCCACCGAACTGCGGGCCCCGCTGGGCCAAATCACATCCACCTTCGCCGTCTTCGCTTCACCCAACCCAAAATGCAGCCGCAGATCGTTCTGAGAAAGATAACTCCCGCCGCTTCGAACCTCGTCGATCTGAGTCCTACCGCCAGCCGTCACGGAGACGCGCGCGCCGATCCCGCTGCGGTTTGACTTGGCGCCTTCCAACCGTACGATCAACCAATTGCCCCCAGGCTTCAAGGTAGTCTTCCAAAGCCCCGGCGACGCATTCTGGCGGTTGATCAATACCTCAATCGCGCCGTCGTTGTCGATGTCTCCAAACGCCGCGCCACGCGAGACACTCTCCTCGATCGCCGCCGCACCCGCATCACGGGATACATCCGCAAACCGACCGTTCCCCAAATTACGGTACAAAATTGACCGCTCCCTGAACCGCACCGCACCACCGGCGTCATCCACCTCCGGAAACACGTGCCCATTCACCAGCAACAGATCCTTCCACCCGTCGTTGTCGAAATCGAAGAACCCGCAGCCCCACCCCACATAATGCGTGTTGATCGACAGGCCCGCCTTTTGAGTCGCATCGTCAAAATCACCGCCTCCGCGATTGTGATACAGCGTCTCATACTCATCGGAAAAATTCGTGCGGAAGATATCCAGCCATCCATCGCCATCGTAATCCGCCGCCGTCGCGCCCATGCCCGAAAGCGCCTTGCCCGAATCATCGAGCGCCGCCCCGCGCAGCAGAGCCTCTTCCTCAAAATGTCCCTTGCCATCGTTGATGTAGAGCAATGACGGAGTCTGATCGGCGGCTACAAACACATCGGGCCATCCATCGTTGTTGAAGTCCCCGGTGAGCACGCTCAGCGAGTAACTGCGGTTCGGGCGCGCGACACCCGTCTCATCCGAGACATCGCGAAAGCGGCCGTCGCCGTCATTGTGGAACAGTTGATTGCGGTCGAACTCCAACCCGCGCGGTCCGCAATTCACCGGCAGGTTCTTATAGAAGCAATAAGGATTCGCGCCCGGCAGTGGGACCGTCGCAAAGTCGAATTTCAGATAGTTGGCGACAAACAAATCGAGTCGCCCATCGCGGTCATAGTCGATGAAAGCGCAGCCCGTGTTGTAGCGGCCCGTCTGAATGCGATGCGCTGTGAACTTCTTGCCACCCTCGTTGTGCCACAGTGTCGTTGACCCCAACGCGGTCACGGCGAAGTCAGTGAACCCGTCATTGTCGTAGTCGCCCGCGCAGACGCCCTGGCCCCACCCGCTCTGATCGAAGCCGGCAGCCACGGTGACATCGCGAAACCGGGCCTTCCCTTCGTTGTGATACAACCGCGACGGTGCGCCCTCACCCGATATCACAACCGCATCCACAAGCCCGTCATTGTCGTAATCGAACAACCCCACGCCGCTGCCCGTCGTCTCAATCACGTATTTCTTGGACTTCTGTTTCGCGTTCGGACCGCCATTCGGAAACACTGCGGTCAACCCCGCCCGCGGCGCAATATTCTCATACTGAGGCAGCCACGCCGCCACTGCCAACAGTGCCACAACCAGCTTCATGGCTTCGCTGGCTTCTCGCCCAGCTTCTTTAGGAACTCAGTGAATTCGCCCTCGGGAGGCTTTTGCAGTTTTTCCAGTTCCTTGCTTTCGCGCCGCGCGTCATCGGCACGTCCCGCGTTCCGGTACGCCAGCATCAGGTTGTAGTGCGCCGTTTCACTCTTCGGATTCAATTTAACCGCGCGTTCCAATAGTTCCACGGCCTCTGGAAAACGCTTCTGATCAACGCGCAGTTTCCCTAACGCAATCGCCGCTTCCACAAACTGCGAATCCAAACTCAGCGCCTTCGCAACGTGTGCCTCGGCCGCATCGCGATCGCCCCGCGCCAGCAGCAACTGCCCCACTTGATACTCCGCGACAGCGTCCCTCGGATTCAATTTCAACTCTGCCTCAAACTCCGCCTGCGCCTCAGGGAACTTCGATTCCAACACCAGCACGCGCCCCAACCGAAAGTGCAGATTCAATGCCGCCCCGCTTTTCCCGATTGCCTTGCGATACTCGGCTTCCGCCTCGGCATACCGTCCCTGCATCTCAAACACCTCAGCGGACACCTGGTTCACGCGAAACGACGACGGTGTCTTCTGATACATCGCGTATACGGTATCGTTCCACCCCTTCATATACAGCCGAGCGCTCAGATACAACACATCGGCATCATCGGGAAACGCTGCCAGCAACTCCTGCAATACCGGAAGCGCCTCCGCAGTCCGATCCTTCGCCAGCGCGCACTGCACATAGCCAATCCCCGCCGCACGCTTCAATTCAGCATCCGTCTGCGTCCGCGCCTCGCCCAGCAACTCCTTACTCACAGCCTCACATTCCCCGGTAGCCGCGCGAGCTAACGCCAGAAACACTCGGGCACGAGGAGCGTCACCGGCGGCACGTAAAGACTCCTGCGCCGCCAGATACTCGCCGCGGTGAAACTGTTCCAGTCCGCGAATCAACGCCTCCTGCGGAGCCAGTAACAGCAGAGCAAAACTAATGACCAGCGTCATCGACAATCAAATCCAGCTTTCCAAAACGGTGCCGTTCCCGCCCTTCCAAGTAACGGAAACTCAACAACGGCGGAGCCCCCGGCGCAATCCCCTTTTCGGGCTCCAGCCTCCGTGAACTCTCAGCGGCGATCTCCACCACGCGCCCTGATTCCCGGATCGCAAGAATCAATTCGGCCGCCCGGTCCACCGCCGGCGGAGGTGTTTGCATTGCTATCAGTAACAACGTCAAGCCCATCATTTCTGTAACTCCGCCAGAGCGCGACGGGCCCGAGGGCTATCCGGCTTCTTCTCCAAATGCTGTTCCAACGCCGCCCGCGCCTTGTCCTTCTCGCCCGCTCCGAAATACATGCGCGCCAGATTCATCGCCACATTTTCATCCTCAGGCGCAACCTGCATCCCATACAGAAACGCCGCCAGTGCGTCGTTGTCTTTGCCCATCTGTTTGTACAGCACGCCGAGATTATTGATTGCCGACGCATTCCGACGGTCATTCGCAATCGCCTGCTGGAACAGCGTCAGCGCCTCTGCATAACGGCTTTGCTGTGCGATCAGCAAACCATACCGGTCCGCCGTGTCGCTATCTTTAGGATCGATCTGCAACGCCCGTTGATACAAACGCTCCGCCTCCGCTACATTCTTCAAATTCGCCTGCGCCCGCCCGGCATTCGAAAGCACATACGTCAAATTCGGATTCAGCGCCAGTGCCTTGTCATAGTGCGCCAAGGCTTCGGTATACCGCTCCTCGGCCGCCGCCACGCCGCCCAGATTATTCCAGACCTCCGGAGCGCGCGGATTCAATCGCGCCGCTAATTCCAACTCCGGCCGCGCGTCTGCTGGACGCCCCGATTCCAAATGCACCTGACCAATCGCCAGATGCGCCTTCCAATTCTCCGGCCACTGCCGCACCGCCTCGCGCAGATACGGCAATGCCTGATCCGGATAACCCGCACCCACAAACGCCGCGCCGAGGCGGTAGTAATTCCGCGCCGGCAGCGCATGGAAGTAGCGCCCTTGAAACGGCAGAGGATGCTCGCGCCCCGCGTTCATCGCCTCCAGATCTTTACGCATTACATCGGAGCCTGGCACATCAGGATAGAGCTTATGCACGCGCCCATCGGCGTCGGTGAGCAGCACTATCGGCAATTCCAAATCCGCGCGCCAGTCGAACAGATAGCGACGAAACAGCGCCAGCGCGGCCGCGTCATCGGGCTTTGCCTGGCGAATATCGAATACATCGAACGGCAAGTCCTGCGCATTCAGATTATGCCGCGCGGGCTCCGCCGTGATCAACAGAAACCCCGCCTTCTTTCGTTCAACCGGCAGCGGCACCGGCTCCACAAGCCACGTCTCGTGCAACCGCGGCTTATTATCTCCCTCTGGAGGCGGCATCGCCGGCATCTCTCGACGCGGCAACAAAGCGAAACGCGGCGTCTCGCCCGAGTCCTCCACCACCTCGTAGCGGAACCCGGCCTCGAATCCATGAAACTCCTGCACCGCCCCCGAGGGCCACTGGACTGTAACGCGATCCGCGCGTGTCCCCGTACCCAATCCAAAATGGAGCCGCTTTGTATGCTGTGAGAGATACCCACTGCCCGCCGTAACCCATCGCGTGATCCGCTTGCCGCCCGCGTCCACATCCACGCGAGCCCCAATCGCATCCCGATTCGATTTCACGCCCCGCAGCCCCACCACCAACACCTTTCGCCCGACACCACATTCATTGCGAAGGACTCGAACCTGCGGACCCAGTCGCGACTTCAGCACCACATCCAGATTGCCATCGCCATCAATATCCGTCACTGCAAACGCCCGGCTATCGCTCGCGAAATCCAACCCACTCACACCCGAGACATCGTGATACGTCCCGCCCTCGCGGACAAAAAATACATTCGGCTCATTCCCATTCCACGAATACTCCTCGCGAATAAACTGGTTAAGAGCATTCCACCCGTTCTCATACTCCGGCGACGGCATCGTCTTCACCGGCGACTTCGCCACGGTCTGCCGCCAGAAGAAGCTCATCAGGTCTGTCGGGTTGCTATTCGTCAGCATCCCGGTTGTGCCGAGAATCTCCGGTGTCCC
>JBDTMC010000382.1:0-7636 GCA_039934475.1 Bryobacteraceae bacterium
GCAGGGCGCGGGCGATGGAGACCTTTTGCTGCATGCCGCGGCTGGATTCCTCCAGAGGATCGTCGTAACGCTTGAGGGGGAAACTGAGGGCAGTGAGAATCTCTCGCGCGCGCTTCTCGGCCTCCTCGCGGTCGAACCCATAAAGGAACGCCGAATAGAGCAGGTTCTCGCGCGCCGACAGTTTCTTGTAGAAAGCGGCATCCACACTCACTCGCCCAATGCGCTCACGGACGGCTCGTTCCTGGGCCGGCAGCTTGAGTCCAAGCACCTCCACCTCGCCCCCGTCGGGAACGAGCAGCGTTGAGAGGATGCGAATCAGTGTCGATTTACCGGAACCGTTGGGACCCAAAAGGCCATAAGTCTCGCCAGTCGCCACTTGAAACGAGACGCCCTTTAGAGCCCACTCCTCTTTCACTTCGCGATGGAATAGCCCTTTCCGTTTGCGGAATACCTTACGCAAATCGGACACAAGAATGGCGAGATCGGGCACAGAATGCTCCTGTATTGGCAGGTACGAAAAGGAAGGAAGCCGCGGGGAATACCTAGTAACGCATAGTGATTATGTTACGCCAAATGACCTCCCCGGGCAAACAGCCGGCTACCGTACAATGGGTGGTTCCTCAACCACAATGAACTGGCTGAAACCGCCCGCCCCGTTCGTGCTCAATCCACGTGAGCCGAAAGACTATCCGCTCGGCCGGTGGAACCTCTACATCGGCGGCGCGGGCAACCACGTTCCCGGTTACGTCAATCTGGACCTATTTGCCGTGCGAGGCGTGGACGTAGCAGCCGACGCGCACCGGCTGCCGTTTCCCAATGACCTTTTCCAACGCGTGGAATGCGACGCCGTGCTGGAACATGTCGTCTGGCCGGAGCAGGTGGTGCGCGAGATCGAGAGGGTGCTGGCCCCGGGCGGCTATGCACACCTGGTGACACCTTTCTGCCATCCCTTTCATGAGTACCCGAAGGACTACCGGCGCTTCACGTTAGACGGATTGAAACTGATGCGGGGCAAGCTGGAGGTGGTGAGCGAAGGGTGGCGGACAGGTCCGATGGCAACGTTGCTGGTGACCGTACTCGAGTTCGTCAAACTGCTGCTGCCCTGGAGATGGTGGCGGGTGTTGGCCGGCGGCATAGCCGGATGGCTGCTCTTCCCCTGTCGGTACGTTGACTTGATCCTGCTCGACCAATCGATGGCCAAGCGCATTGGAAATCATTGTTATCTCTGGCTTCGCAAGCCCGCCTTGGGAGCAAAGTAAAGGGCGAAGGAACCGCCGGGCGAGGCGATGACACGGGTTCCTTTAGGAAGCGCCACACCGCGGCGGAAGTGAAAAGTCTGGGCGAAGCGATTGCGGAAGCCACGCAACCAGAGCAGCGGCTCGGCGGACCCGTCGGGACGCAGGGCTGTCACCTGAACCTCGGCGCCCTCGGCGACGCGGACCGGCCGAATGGCGGCGAGCACTCTGTCCGCCGGCAGCAGAAGCGATCCATTCACCACCAGGCTCGGGTGGCGGAGGCGGGGTTGGGCCGGCGTAACCGGAGGTACGGGCGGAGAGAAGACAGGATCGCCCTCGGGCGACCCGCCAGCCACCCAATCGGCGATCGTCTGCACTTCCTCCTGGGTGAGGCCGGCATCGCCCGCGAAATCGCCAAATCCTTTGACGGCGTCCCACGGAGGCATGTGCCGTGAGAGGACTTGCTCAGAGATGGAGACCGCCCACGGCCGGGCATCCTTCCAGGTGGTGAGGGACATTGCGACGCCGGTTGGCCGATGACAGCCGGCACAGCGGCGCAAGACGATACGGGAGATTTCCCGGCTCCAGGTGAGCGGAGTCGAGATCGGATCGTGGCCGGACAGCGGCGCCGCGAGGAGGTGTAAAATGACGAGCAGCCAACCGATTTGGAGACTTAAGGCCGAATTCATACTCAAATCGACTACCGAAACCTGATTTTCACCGAAACTGGACTTGGTTGTCATTGTCACTGTCTACAGGTGTACTATAGTATTTCGTCCGGTTCGTTGGTACAAACATGGCGAAAAAGCCGGCAAAGCCGAAGTCACCAACTCTCACGCTACAGCTGCCTGGTCAGCGGCAGGCGTCTGGAGTTGCCCTGCGCGATATTGTGGAGAGCACGAAAATCAGCCTCAGATTCCTGGAAGCCATTGAGTTTGAGGAGTTTGAAAGGCTCCCTGGTGGGATATTCAGCACCAGCTATATCAAACAATACGCGGCCGCAATTGGCATCGATCCGGAACCGCTGCTGAGCTTGTACCGCCTTAAGGCGGGACTGGAGACGAGCGAGACAGCGAGTGAGCGGAGCCGCCCCGACGCTGCCGGCCGTCTTGGTCTTTTTCCCACTACCTGACCTCGGCAAAATCTCCCAGCGAGCATCTTTCCTCGGTATCTTCACGCAATCCCTAATGTTCGTTCGCCTGGCGTCGATATAACTATTGAGGACCGGAGGCTCTTCACTTATGAAGATCAACGATACGACATCGGCAGGTGTCTCTGCAGGCAAGCTGGGTGAAGCCCAAGCGGCGGCAACGGCACGTGGTGGCAGGAACCAGGGTTCGACGGTAAACGGGGGCAGTGGCGATCAGGTGCAGCTTTCCAACCTGGCATCGACGGTGAGGAGTCTGGCAACGGACAGTCCAGACCGGGCAGCGCGTGTAACGCAGTTGGAGCAGGCGGTGCAGTCCGGGCGGTACCAGGTCAATTCAATGGATCTGAGCTCGAGCATGGTCAATGCCGCGCTCGGTGGATTCTAGAGCCGTGGCGGGACAACGGAAAGCGCCGATGCCTGCGCAAACTGCTGTAGACGGCGCGAAGCAGGCGTTGCTTCAGATGAAGTTGGAAGATCTGAATGCCTGCACTGTCGAACTGCAAGCAGCAATTGGTCACCTGGGCCCATCGTCCGGGCGTGGCGCATTGTCCCGGGAAGGCGTAAACCGCCTGGTGCGGGAGATTCGACAGACAACGGCGCTGGCGCGCGGTGCAGAGGATTGGATCGTTACAGAACTAGCCTTGACGGCTGATCCTCCGGGCCCTGGGTACGGGCCGCCGGAGTCAACCACCGGGCCTTCCGCCCGAATCCTGGTAAGGGGCTAACATGTCGAGTCTCTTTGGATCCCTTCTCAACGCCGGCGATGCGATGCGCGTTTACCAGCGCGCCATGACGGTGGCCGAAAACAACATCACGAATGCCTCGACTCCGGGCTACGCTAAGGAACGCTTGTCATTCCAGGCCAAGAGCTTCTCACCAGAGAATGGGTTAGGCGGGGGTGTTGTGGCCGGGAATCGGGAGAGCAGCCGCGATCCGCTGCTGGAGCAGGGAGTGCGGCGGCGCAACTCGGCATTCAGCTACTCCGCGCAAAACCAGGCTTCGCTGAAGCCTTTGGAAGCCATATTGACGGTGGCCAAAGGGGCGGGAATTCCGGATGGAATGAACCAGCTCTTCCAAAGCTTCTCTGCGCTCAGCGTTTCTCCCAACGATCCCACTTTGCGCCAAACCGTTATAGACTCCGCCGGCAGGTTCGCTTCACAGATCAATGAGGCGGCTTCGCAGCTGACTGCGGCCGTGAGTGACAACAATCAGCAGGCTAGTAGCGCAGCCGCCAATATCAACCGTCTGGTCGGTCAATTGGCGAGCCTCAACCAGTCGCGGCGCCAAACGGCGTCTGAAACGCCCGACGCCGGTGTCGATGCGCAAACCAACAGCGTGCTGGAGCAGCTTTCCGGCCTTGCCGACATATCGGTGCTGAACCAGCCGGATGGCACGGTCTCGGTCTATTTAGGTGGCTTGACGCCCTTGCTGGTCGGTGAATCCACATACCAGATTACGGCGACGACTCAATCCGGGCAGATCCAGATACTGGACTATCAAGGCAAAGACATCACCTCGAACATACACGGGGGCTCGATGGGCGGACTCCTGGAGACCGGCAACAGCCAGATTCCCTCTTATTTAAGCGACTTGAACCGCCTTGCCGCAAGCCTGGCCGATCAAGTCAATTCGGTCTTAGCCAACGGTGTGGACGCAACCGGGCAGGCGGGAGCGCCGCTGTTCACCTACAACACCGCCTCTGATGCCGCCGCAACCCTGGCAGTCACAAGCCTAACCCCGGACCAACTGGCGGCGGCCGCGACAGACGCACCCGGAGGAAACGGGAACGCCCTGGCACTAGCCGATCTCGGGGGGACACCGCAGTTGGACGGGATGACGTTCACGGCGTTCTACGGCAACATCGGCGCCAAGCTCGGACGAGACCTGTCGGGAGCCACAGAGAACACCGATACACAACAGTTGCTGCTCGATCAGGCACGCAACGTGCGGCAGCAAGCCTCGGGAGTATCCATTGATGAGGAGGCCGCTCACGTCATGCAGTTGCAGCGGAACTATCAGGCAATCGGGCAGTTGGTCTCGATTTTGAACAATCTCGCCGACACCCTGATGGGGATGATGCAGTAGAAAGCGAATAAGCGACTATGATTGAAACCCTATCGCCCTCGAATGCCCAGTTCCTGCAGCAGTTGAACAAACTCAGCGCAAGGATGGCGCGGGCACAGGATCAGATGAGCTCCGGCCTGAAAGTGAAGACTGTATCGGATTCACCAGATGAGGTGAGTGAGATTCTGCAGTTGCGCGCTTCGCTCGACAGCAACTCACAAATTCGATCGAATCTCGGGCAGGTGAAGACGGAAGTGGATTCGGCCGAAAGCTCATTGGAGACGGCGGTCGGCCTGCTGGAAAAGATTCGCAGCATTGGGACGCAAGGCGCCAGCAGTCTGCAGACGCCAGCTGGTCGCGCCGACCTGGCGGGTCAGATCACGTCGCTGCTGGAAAACCTCACCGGGATCACCCAGACGCAGATCAACGGCCGCTTTCTGTTTTCGGGCGACAGCGATACCGTTGCGCCTTACACGTACGACGTCACCCAGACGCCTGCGATGAGCGTATACGCCGGGACCGCGTCGACACGCAAGGTCACTCTGCCCACCGGGATTAGAATATCGATCTCAAAGACGGCGCAGGACATCTTCGACACACCGGCGGACTCGACAAGCGTATTTGGCTCGATCACCGCGCTGCGGGATGCATTGCTGGCAAACGATGACGCCGGCATCAGCAGCGCCGTAGCGAACGTGGGCAAAGCTGGTACCTACTTGAACCAGCAATTGGGATTCTACGGCAACATCCAGAATCAGGTGGCGCAGTCGTTGAAGGATGCCGACACCAGGGAACTGCAGATCAGGACCCAGCTTGCCGGGATCGAAGAAGCCGATGTCGCGAGCGCAATCCTGGAGTTACAGTCCGCCACGACAGAGCAAAATGCAGCCTTGGCGGCACATGCGCAGATTCCTCGAACAACTTTGTTCGATTACCTGAAGTAGACTGCCCATCGCTGTGATGGCGGCTCACTGCCTGCGAACGGCGCCAATGGGGCCAAAAGTAAAATCGGATTCGATGACTCGCCCTTGCTGATCGACTACCGCCTCGGCTCCAAAACGCCCTTCGCGAGGATCGCCGAAGCGAGGGTCCACGGCTGTCACACGAACCGCGTTCTCCGGTTTCTCGGCGGGAATCACCCTCCATAGCGGGTTCGGCGAGAACCGTAGGTAGCGCTGGAAGACCGGCGTAGCGCGGGCCGCGGCGATCTCGCGGGGGGCATCGGCCTGATAGTACAGAGTGCCTTCTGACGGATCGAACTCCTGGAGCAGATTCACGGTGCCGATCACCATGAATCCGTTGGTCTCGACGATCCCTCGCCACAGGGCGGGATTCGCCGGACCAGGAATGGCGGAGACACGCAACGGCGCCGCCCCTTGGTAGAGCCGCGAATCCAGTGTTGCCACGGCACGTTGATGGAGCAGAAAGCGGCCAAACTCATACCCGCACAGCAGTACCAATACGAAAATGGCAGTTCCCCGCCCCGTGCCCGATCGCGCGCCGATCTCTGAACTCACCAATCGCGAGAGCAGTGGCGCCGCAACACCGAACAACAACACGGCCCAAATCCAGAAATCGACGACGTTAGTGATATCCAACCGCAGCCATTCGCTGGAAAACGGCAACAACATCCGAATGCCGTACATGTTGGTCCAATCGAGTAACAGGTGGCTGAGGACGCCAACGCCGGCCGCCCCGAGCGCACCGGGCCACTGGCGGCGCCACTCAATCTTTCGAAACGTGAAGAGAACCACCGGGAGCACGGCGAGCAGCGCCATCAGCGGCAGCACCAATAGAGCATGCGTATATCCGCGATGGGCGTCCAGGTAGCTCAGCGATCCACCGAATGCCGTGACGATGTCGATGTCCGGGACATTCGCGGCAAGAAGCAGGATGGGCGTGGCATGGGGAGTCAGTTTGTTGAGGCCGGCGCGGCTGAGCATCAGCCCCACCAGCGTATGGGTCAAATTATCCAAAAGGCACCTCGACCACGTAAACCTGCGGATGTCCACTGCGATCGCTGGCGAAGGCGACCAGACGTTCGTCGGCCGAGAAAGACGGATGTGGGTGGCTCCATTGCGGACCGTAAACGGTATCCGTTGACACTTCCATCCAACTGAGCGCACTGGACGATGTGGCCGACCGCGCCGCGGCAAAGTCCTCCGCCATGGCGTAGCGCGAAGTCTTCCATTGCGAGCCCTGATTGCTTGCTTCGGACAAACAAAGCGGCTGGGGAATGCCGTTTTCCACATTGATCAGAAACAGTCCGCGATCGGGATGATTCGTGTCACAGAGTACTGCTGTTCCGCTGCGGTTCGGCGTGATATGCCAGGCGTTGAAGGACGCGATTAGGCGGCGATGCCGGGTATTCCAATCCATCTGCCACAAGCCGGTGGGCCATACTGTGTAGACTAGGTTGCCGGTCTTGCCGAGGAAGGTCTCGTGCACGACGAATTCGTCGTTACCGTGCTGGTAGAGGCACTCGAGGCCGGTGCCGTCGCGGCGAATCCGGTGCATGCGCGGAGCAGGATCGGCAGCGAACTCAATCCATTCCGGCTCCAGAGGGTGGAACTGCGGATGGATAACGGTGCGGGGGAATTGATGGAATGTCCAGTCCCGGCCATCGGCGCGGCCGGCGACGATTCCATGCGCCGCTCCCTGCTTCGCCGCGGCGGTGATCCAGGCGCCACCCTCCCCCAGTGAACACTCTCCCAACTGCCCGCCTGTCAATTCAAAGACCAGCGATTCCGCCAAGGTGGAGAGGTCCAAGCACCAGATGGAGCCGCCACGGACGAAGAAAACATGGGTTCCGTCAGGATGAATAGCGGGCGAGAAGGCGTGAATGGGAGGGCCGGCGGTTAATTGCCGGATGGGTCCGTCAGGAAACGGGCTCACCTCAAAGAGCTGGGCGTTGCCGCTGCGATAGGACGTAAACAGCAATGCCCGGTTACCCGGAGTAAAGGAACTTTGCAGAAAGTAAGACGGGTGGTTGATCGACGGATGGCTGGTAAGTTGATGAACCAGCGCGCCGGTGTCGCGGTCGCGGTAGCTGTGATGTTCCGACGGTTGGGTGGAGCCCTTGGCTGAGGTCACAACCGTAGTCTACATGGCCTGCTTGCGAAAGATGATCACGTGCTGGCGCGGCAGCTTGTCGCTGATTGCCTTCACCATGCGAAAGCCCTCGGGC
>JBDTMC010000383.1:0-7636 GCA_039934475.1 Bryobacteraceae bacterium
GACGACGTGGGTTGCGTGAGCGTCGACAGGCCCGGTTTCGGCGGGATCGCGCTTGTCTGCGACTCCGACGCACGGATCGTGGAAACGCTAATCGACAACCTCGGGTTAGCCTGTAGCTTCCCCATCGGCCACCTTTTCAGCGTGTGCTTTGCTAGCCTAACTTTCGCAGTTGGGCGGTTTCAAGCCAGCTAACCCATTTAAATTCAGTGAGGGGTGGTGCTAGGTCTTCACTACAAGGAAGGCTGTGCCGGAGCGGCTACGGCGAGGGGATGGCGTGCTTTGATGCGCGGTGGAGGCTGCGAGGGCAGTTTGATCCGGAGGTGGTCCAACACGGCCTGCACATCCTTGTCCGGCTGAGTATGACGTGGCAACATAAGCCAGCGGCCATCCACGATTCGTCTGATAGCAGACGGCTTCGCCAACGACGACATTTCTGTTCTGCTTCCCGACACGAAGAGCTCAAAGGACTTCGCCCACGAGAAGAATACCAAGGCTCCGGAAGGCGCCACCACTGGCGTCACCACCGGCGGGGTGATTGGCGGGACACTCGGCTTACTGGCCGGAATTGGAGCGCTCGCGATTCCCGGCATCGGTCCGTTCATCGCCGCCGGCCCCATTATGGGCGCGCTTGCCGGCCTCGGCGGCGGCGGCGCAGTCGGTGGACTGGTTGGCGCCCTGGTCGGAATGGGCATACCGGAGTACGAAGCCAAGCGTTATGAAGGCCGCATCAAAGACGGCGGTGTCCTGCTCTCGGTACATTGCGGGACATCCGACGACATCACGCGCGCGAAAGACATTCTGAAGCAATCAGGCGCGGACGACATTTCCTCTACTGGTGAAGCCAGCGCGGAAAAGGTTGAAGTCGATTCGGCCCGTTAGGAGCAACGTTCGTGCGGGGGCGGTGCAAGCGCTCCCGTTTAAGTATTCAGTAATTGCAAAAGAGGAGCAACGTATGTCATTTCTTGCCTGGATCGTCCTGGGTTTGATCGCCGGTTTCATCGGCAGTAAGCTCGTCAACAAAAGCGGAGAAGGATTCATTCTCGACATTGTTTTAGGAATCGTCGGAGCAGTGGTCGGGGGATGGCTCTTCAGCGTCTTCGGCGCCCCCGGCGTAACCGGGTTGAACCTCTACAGCTTGCTTGTGGCTGTGGTGGGTTCAGTCGCCTTTCTCTTCATCTATCACGCGCTTTTGCGGCGCAATGCGTAAGGACATTACATGACAACAGACGAAAAGACGTGGAACGATTCCTTCACCGGCGGCGCCTCCGAGGTGAAGGACAAGATCGCTGGCATGGGCCGCGCCGCGGCCGCCTCCATCGACAAGTCTAGGGAGCCGGCGGCCGATCGCCTCGACGGCGCCGCCACCGCGCTACACGATAGCGCGGAGAACATCTCCGGGGCCGCTCATGCCGCTGCCGGGAAGCTAAATTCCGCGGCGGTATACGTCAGGGAGAATGATGTTGACTCGATGATGGCCGATGTCGGCCAGTTCGTAAGAAAGAATCCGGGCCCGTCCCTCCTGGTCGCCGCGGTAGGCGGTTTCTTTCTTGGGCGAGCCTTCACGCGTAACGACTGAGTAAGAGACTTCCATGACGGCCGGCGATCGGTCCGTTTTTCGACATCTTCAGGACATCATTCGCAATGTCCAGGAGACCTCGATGCCGAACCCGCTTCGGCAGCCCGCTCAGGCACGCGGCGCGCTTACTCGCTCGCCGACGTGATTGGGTCAACACGGTGCGCGAACTGATAGAAGCCGGATGACCGTCGATTACTTTGCCGTCGCTGCGAATTAAGCACGGCACCTTAAACCCAAATTCTCGGATGCTGGAGCGCATGCGATCTACGGCTGAGTCGTTCTTCCGCGGGTTGCGCGCATAGAAGCCCAGCCGATCAATCGACCATACCCCTGTGCGAAGTCTTCCACGCTCAATTAACCGTCACCAGAATTGAAACCGTTGAGATGAGAGAATGCTAAAGAATCACCACATCGATCATTTGTAAGGTCACGTATAGCGCGGCCTGCGGAAGCCGCACAGGCAGCCTTTGTTCGTCGCAAAGCAACACTTACGAATACCATAGAGACGGGAATGTGCTCCTGGTCGCCGGCTGCTCGCAGGAGGCCTTGCGGGCCGAATTCCGCCATTCTTGGGTTGCACCACTCCAACGCGATTCGCCGCGAGGCCCGCGGCCCGGGTTCCCCCTCAAAGATCAGCCCAGCGACACGCGCTGTCTCTCGGAAACGCTCAGGATGTCGGCGGCTCCTCTGCTGTGTTCTTCTCCGCCGCTTTCTTTGATCCCACGGCGGCCCGACTTCGCCGCGGCCTTGTCGTAACGCTGTTCACAAGCCGCCCACCCGGCACAAGCGAAATCATCGCCGTTCGCCGATATGAATCCCTTCAGCTTCCCGACAGCTGTGAGGGCACGCGCCTGCCGTTGCATTCTGACGGAGTTACTGCTTCTCGTGTCGGCGGTCAGGTGACGGAACGCCCAGGAAACGTCGCGGATAACGCGCGCGACGGAGGAGTCGCTCCCATACAGCGGGTGGCGGTTCTTTTCTCGGAATCGGTCCAGGATATCCTCAACCTCGGTGCGGTGCTCATCCCCGTACGCGTACTCAAGCCTTGCCATCGCCTGTAGCTGATTCATGGCGTCTTTTAGAGTCCGCATCAAAGTTCTATCCCCGCCAAGCGCTTGCTTCGCCCTCGCTCCAGCCCCCGGTGGTCTCACCAGTTTTTCCTCACCTGCAGCCCGGTAAGTGTGGCATGACCCGGGCATAGCCAGTTGCCGTCAAGCCGGGACCAGCCCTGCTTTTTGGCGTCGCTTATCGCCTCTTGGACCGTTCGCTGGACCGTTTGAAGGGGCCACTCCCTACGAACGGAGCATGCGGCACACTGTGTGACGTACGCCTTCTTTTTACTGTCTTGGTCCATTTCTCCCCCCGGCGCCTCGACATCGTCTTTCAGCTGCTCCATGTGCCACTCCATCGCAACAAACGCAAGACCCGCGTCGCTGGCTTCCGAGCATGCCCGGATCCATTTGCCCTTGTGCGTGAACTCGTACCACCAGATTTCGGAATTTCGCTCTTCGCCGCTCGCCGGGTCGGTATAGGGTGAACGGTAGAGCGTAGGCATGCCTTAATCCTCCCGCGGGCCGTCCCATCGCGCTATGGCCTGGTCGAGGGCGCGGGCCGCTGCATCAGTGTTACCGCGCCAGATGCTTTGCAGGCACTGGGAAACAAGGCCGGCGGTTACGCGAACGCGATCTGTTCCGAAGGACTCTTCTAGTTCAATGAGCCTGACTGGAACCTTGCCTGGCCCCGAAGTGGCTCCCGCCAGTAGACGCCAAAGGCCACTATCAATTATCGCCACCTCGGCAAGCTTCAGCTCCTCCTTCGCAATGTGACGACGCGCTTTGGCTAGCTTATTCCGGATGGATTGTTCGTGCATGCATCGGGCCTTTTCACTCCCCCATTCGAGCCGGGGATCAGACCGCGATCCGGTCCCGCTCGTTTACGTCCAACCCCAGGTTTCTAGACTTCCGCAGAATCCGCATTGCCCTTTTGAGAGCCCGCGATCACATCGGCGTCGGCGACCTGAAGCTTCTTTACGAAGCAACTACTTCGTCCATTCGATTTTATGCTCCCCCTGTTGCCGACCGTGGTTTGGCGGCATCCGCTGTATCGATCATTGCTTGGCCAAGCTGAATCGATGCCTTCAAAGCTTGCTCCGCGGTCGGCCACGTGCTTCCCGAGAAACACCTCATGTTGTCGGCGCTCGACTTATCACGATGACGAATAAATACTTCGGTGTTCCATTTCTCTTTGCCTTCGAGTTTGGGCACTGATGCCGTGAGCACGTAGACTTTGTAGCCCCGCGTCTTAGTCTGCAACATCGCGGCCCAGTCCTCCCGCGCTTCAGACTTGTTAGACCGCGATTCGGTTCTGCTCGCTCATCGCCAAAACCAGATTCCCCGGCTTCCGCAACTTCGATAGCCGATCCTGAAACGCCCTAAACTCCGTGGCATGCTCGCTCTTGTAGCCCGGCGCCTTGTCCAACTTCTGGTTACAAGCCAAGCACACGGGCCAGAGATCCTCCAGGCGCGCGTTATGATGGCCGTTTGCATGGTCGACACTCCAGCCGCTACGGGGCCGCCCAGTAATTGGAGTGCCTGATCGCCGCGCGGAGAACATTCAGTTTCCGTAACTAATGCGTGCCACCCCCCCGCGCTACTCGAGGAACTGGCATTTCTACAATCGCCCGATGGCCGCGCGGAACCACTTATTGGGCATCGCGATGCCAATCGCGATTGGCGTCATTGGCTCCGTGTCCGGAACGCACTTTATCCCGATTCGTTCGTATGCGCGGGCTGGCAAGCGCTACCACCCCGCGCATAGGCTGATGCGTGCCGTCTCAACTCACCCAGCACTGGGTATGTCAACACTGGTCGAGTTGGTCCGAACTGCACCAAGGCAACCCGCCCGGCCGCCGAAAGACCGCCGAAAGACTTGATCGGTGGCGGGCAGGCCACCATGAGAGCGAGTGTACACCCGGATCGCCTGAATGGCGCATGATTATTTCAGCACTAAGTAGCGATGGATCCCAACCTGGTCCGAGTCTTGCCGGACCGGCCCGTGCTGCCGGTTGGGTCTAGTCTCAAACTGTGGGTGCACCCCTCCGGCCCGTGCTGCCGGTTGGGTCTAGTCTCAAACTGTGGGTGCACCCCTCACGAGCCGTCGCCGCTCACGGCTCGCTCGCCGTTTGTAATCACGGTCAGTTGGCATTCCACCCTGTATTCATTCAGGGCTTCCCGCACGAGGCCGATATCCGCGGCGCTGTCCTCCACCAAGACAATCTCCGGTAGTCGATTGGCGCGTAAGGGTTCACTGTCCTTCCCCTCCCGGAAGGAGAAAGAAAAACGTCGAACCTCTTCCTGGCTGAGACTCAACCCAGATTCTCCCTCCGGCGCGCTCAACAATGCGTTGGCAGATTGCGAGGCCCATGCCGGTCCCGGGATATTCTGACGCTGTATGAAGGCGCTTAAAGATTCCAAAGATCTGCTCCTTATATTCCGGCTCTATGCCGATTCCGTTGTCTTGAATTGAGAATTTCCAGGCATTCCCCTCGTGCTCTGCCGAGACGTGAATTCGCGGCGAATCTGCGCTTCGGTAGTGGATCGCATTACCGATGATGTTCTGAAAGAGCTGCTCAAGTTGGAACTCGTGCATCCTGATAAGGGGCAGTGAACCGAATGTGATCTCTGCTTTATTTTCGTCGATAGCAGTCTTGAGATTCCTCAAGGCGCTGTTGAGCGCGTTTTCAGCGCTCACAAGGGGGGCTGGCCGTTCCGTACCAATAGAGGCGTGGGTGAAAGCCCTCAAATCGCGCAGTAAATGCTCCATTCTAGAGGCTCCCTCAATGACGAATCCGATATACTCGTCAGCGGTGTCATCAAGCCTCCCGCCATATTTCTTGCGGAGCAGTTCACCATATGCAGAGACCATTCGAAGAGGTTCTTGCAGGTCGTGAGAAGCGGAATAGGCAAACTGTTCTAGATCGGCATTTGACTGGAGGAGAGCTTCGTTCGCCTCTCGAATTGCTTCCTGATCACGCATTTGTGTAGTGACATCACGGGCTGTTTTGGATGCTCCTATAATCTGACCTGCACCGTTCTTCACGGGAGAAACCGTAAGGGAGATGTCGAGGAGTGTTCCGTCTTTGCGCTTGCGTTTGGTTTGATAGTGGTCGACTCGAGTTCCACTGAGAAGCAGCGAAAAGATATTTCTTTCCTCGTCTTGACGATCCTCGGGGATAAGGAGTGTGAAGACAGATTGCCCGACTGCTTCATCCGCCGTATAGCCAAACAGACGCTCGGCGCTCTTGTTCCAGCTTGTGATAACACCGTTTAGATCCTTACTAATGATGGCGTCGTCGGATGAATCGACGATTGCTGCAAGGCGAGCCTGAATCTCGGCTTTGCTTCTCTCCTCCGTGATGTCGCGAGTAAAACAGCGTGTATGAACGAACTCGCCGTTTTTCCGGTAGACGCTCGAGTTTATCGCTACATGCCGGATCGATCCGTCTTTACAACGAATCCGGGATTCATAGCCGTGAAGTTTTTCATTGCTCGTCAGGCGCAAAAGAATGTCTTCGATTACCGGCGGGTCGACGTGAAATTCCTTGATGCTTCGGCCAATGTATTCCTGAGCGGTGTAACCGAGCATTGCCAACTCAGCGTCGTTGGCCCAGATGATGGTTCCGTCTAGCCCGACCCAATGGAGGGCAATGTTTCCGTTTTCGAAGAAGTCTCTCAGTTCGGCTTCACGCTCGTGGAGAGCCTGCTCTGGCGATTTTGAGTTTTGTGATGTCTCTCGAATACAGGGCCAGCCCATCGTCGTGCGGTCGAGCCCAGACCTGGAACCACCGGCCGGCAGAGGTCGGGAGGTCAAATTCGACTTCGACGTGCTCGTTCGCCGCCCTGCGGCACTCGCACTCTGCGTCTGACCCTGCAAGATCCGGCAAAGCCGTCCAAAGTGAGGTTCCGAGGATATCGCCGGGCGGCATTCGGGCGAACTCCGCGGCCTTGCGGTTTGCATATTTGATCGTCCACTCCGTTCCGACCAAAAAGACGGCGTGGGGAGAATTGTCGAGCAGTGTCTTCTGGACAGACGGAGCACGTTCGCCGGAACGGGACGGCGCACTTGGAATATTATGCGGATCTGCGCCGATCACAATGCCCTCCGCACGTTCTCAAGCTGGCCCGCGGGTGAAAGCTCTCGCTCGGCCCCGACCAAAAGTTGACTAACTATAAGTCCGTGCTCTAAAACTTCATCGAGACGCGAGCTCTTTCGGAAGTAGCTGAGCGCGGCGTGCTTCGCTGCCTTTTCCTCGAGGACATTCGAATTGGCGGAGATCATCACGACGACGGGAGTTCGCGCGCGGCGTTCAGTTGATCTGAGGCATTCTAGGATTTCTTCGCCATTTCGCTTTGAAAGATGCATGTCGAGGATCAGAAGATCTATAGGCGGCGCCTTCACCGTAGCGTCGAACTGCTTGAGAAGAGCAATTACCTCAGTTCCATCGGTAAGGATCGGCAATGCGCAGTTCACCCGGTGTTCTTTGAGTGCTTCGCGCACGAGGTCGCCCGGATTGTCCTCAACGACCAATACTCCGACGTGTGGGTTTTTAGACATCCTCGGGTCCCCTGCTCTATTCGTACTCGACTCTCATTGTCGCTGAGAACCTGTGGCCGGTCGCAACTTTTTCAGCGTAGACTGAGTGTTGGCCTGGGATGGATCCCCAATGGTAGATCCCGCTTGGCGCAGAACGTTTCGCTGCCTTATTGGCACAGATTCCCCGAAGTCTCGTTCGGGCCTCGCCGTAGACCACCGGACACTATAAAAACGCGTCGCGAGGGATGAGGCGGCGACCGCACGTTCGCACGCCAGCGCAGGCATAGGGGCTGAGGCCCCCTCCTATACCCGCCGACCGATGGCGAAGAGAACCCCTGACCCTCAACCCTCGCGCGCTTTTTTAGTGTCCGGTGGTCTACGAACTCTACGGTTAATCCCCTTTCTTCTTTATTAGATACACATCATGGATTGGCTAATGCGGTCAATATACCCTATGGCATGAAATAC